>JBBRWO010000091.1:0-8456 GCA_038249135.1 Coriobacteriia bacterium | reverse complement strand
GCTGCCGGCCACACAGGCGTCCACGGGGGCCTATCGTCGAATACTTGCGAAGAAGCCCTTCCGACGCCTGTGGTACGCGCAGTTCGTGAGCGGCGTGGGCGACTGGCTGGTCATCGGGTTTCTGATGCCGCTGGTAAAGACTCAGACCGGCGGTTCGACGGTCGCGGTGGCAGGCATCCTCAACGCGAATATCATCCCAGCGCTCATTTTCAGCCCGGTCATCGGCGTGCTGGTCGATCGGTTCGACAGGCGACGCGTGATGATCGCTGCGGACTTGACCCGCGCGGTGCTCGCGATCGTGCTGATCACCACCAACAGTCTGTCCGTCATCTACCTCGTCGTCTTGCTCATGGAGACGGCTTCGCTCTTCTTCTGGCCCGCGCGCAACTCGCTCATACCTCTCCTGGTGGACGAAGACGACATTACCGCCGCCAACGGCCTCGCGTACACCACGCAGCAGGCGAGTATGCTCATCGGCCTGACCGCCGTGGGTGCCATCCTCGCAGGATTCGACGCAGGGGTCCGAGCGATTCTCGACGCGAACCTCCCGGTGGTCGACCAGCTCGCTGGCCTGTTCGCGCCCGCGTTGCTCGGCCCGCGCGCCGGAGTCGTGCTCGACGTGTTCACGTTCCTGTTCTCGGCGGCGATGGTCTATACCATCAGCGTCAACGCGAAGCCGGTGCACGAAGTCGGTCAGCAGGCGCGCCTTGGTTGGTCGCTCGTGGGCAAGGACGTCGTAGAATCGTTCCGGTTCATGGGCGAGCACAAGGAGCTGCGCGGGCTACTCGTGACGATCGGTCTGGCGATTCTGGGCGGCGGCGCGATCATCCCGGTCGGGCTCACCTACGTCGACGACAACCTCACGGGCGGACTGCCCTTCGCCGACCGGGTACAACTGCTGCAGCAACTCACGGCGAGCCCCGCGGTGTTCATGCTCGTGTTCATGGCGTTGGGGATGGTGGTTGGCGCGCTGATCGTTCCACGCCTCGAGCACCATGTGAAACTCCAGCTGCTGTTCGCCGGCAGTGTGGCCGCGTTTGGTGTGTCGTTGTTCGGGTTCGCGAGCGTCAACACGTATTGGGTTGCGGGCATCTTCGGCGTCATCGCGGGCGCGTGCATCGCAACCGTTACCGTGGCCGGCAACAGCTACGTCATGCGAACCACCTCCGACGATCTGCGCGGCCGCGTGTTCACGTCGCTCGAGGCGATTATCAAGGTTTCGATGCTGCTCTCGATGATCATCATGGCCCCGCTCGCGGACCTGGCCGACAAGATCATCTTCGCGGTTGCCTCCAATAACAACATCCCGGCATACGCGATCACCACGACCGGCTCGCGGCTCACCCTGCAGTTCGCATCGCTGATCGTGCTCGGGGCCGCGGTCTATGCGTTCAGGACGCTGAGGTGGCGTGCGTGCGACGACGAGGCCACCCCCGCGTGCTCGCCCGCCGAGGAGGCCGAGGCCGATGCCTGAGTCGACACACCGCGCCACATCCGGTCCCGTGCGGCTTGATCTCCCGGCGACCAAGGCCGATCTGGCATCGCTACGCGCGGGCGACGAGGTCCGTCTCTTTGGCGACGTCTACACCGCACGTGACGCCGGTCACGCTCGCCTGCTCGCGGCGTTGGCCGCCGACGGCGAGCTGCCATTCGGCCTCGTGGGACAGACGCTGTTCTACGCGGGTCCCACACCGGCGACCGATGGCTACCCTGCGGGCTCCGTCGGCCCGACCACCGCGAGTCGCATGGATTTCGCCAAACCCGACCTCCTTGCAGCCGGCATCGTCGCGGTGATCGGCAAGGGCTCGCGTTCGCCGGAGACGCGCGCCGCATTCGTCGAAAACGGCGCAGTCTACTTCGCGGCCGTGGGTGGCGCGGCGGCGCTTCTCGGCAGGCACGTGATAGCGGCCGAGCCTATCGCATGGCCCGAGCTGGGCACTGAGGCACTGGTACGGCTCACACTCGAGGACTTCCCGGTGTTCGTCGCGCTCGACGCCAACGGCACCGACCTGTATGAAACTGCGCCGATCGCCTGGCGCGCCGAGAAGGAAGACGCATCGTGACTGCGCACCGAGGGATATTCATCACGTTCGAGGGAGGCGAAGGCTGCGGTAAGTCGACGCAGCAGCGCTTGTTGGCCCGGCGCCTGGAGGCGGCCGGCCTCACCGTTCGCACGCTGCGTGAACCGGGCGGCACCATCGTCGGCGAGGCGGTGCGGTCGGTGCTGCTCGACCCGGAGCACTCCGGGCTCGACGCCACCTCCGAGGTCCTGCTGTACGAGGCCGCTCGAGCCCAGCTCGTCGCCGAGGTCATCGAGCCCGCGCTCGAGGCGGGGGAGGTAGTCCTCTGCGACCGTTTCTTCGACTCCAGCACCGCGTACCAGGGACACGCCCGTGGACTTCCGCTCGCGCAGATCGAATCGCTGAACCGCATCGCGACAGGTGGCCTCATGCCCGACCGCACGCTCCTGCTCGATATCGACGCCGCTCTCGGCGTGCAGCGAGCCACCTGTGACGGGGCTGACCGCCTCGAGTGTGAGGACATCGCGTTCCACGAGCGCGTCCGAGCCGGCTTCTTGCGCATAGCCGCCGAGAACCCCGAGCGCGTTCACGTGGTCGACGCGTCCGGTGAGCTTGAGGACGTCGCCGCGCGAGTGGCCGACGAGCTGAGCGACCTGCTTCCCGAAGCCGACATTTCACCCGGAACCTCCGCATGACAGCGTGCGTCTGGGACGACATCATCGGCCAGGACCGGGTCGCGGACTTCCTGCGCAGCGCCGTCACGAGCGATCACGTCAGTCACGCGTACCTGTTTGTGGGCGCACCCGGCTCCGGTAAGGCGACGGCCGCCCGTGCGCTGGCTTGTGCGGTGCTGTGCAACGACGACGGCTGTGGAGCCTGCGGTTCCTGCTACCGCATCCGCCGAGGCGTGCACCCCGATGTGCACAACGTCGAGCCGGAGGGGGCGGCAACGTACCTCAAGGAACAGATCACGGATATCATCCACGACACGAGTCTTGCGCCCGTCGAGGGTACGCACAAGATCTACATCGTCCAAGACGCTGACCGCTTCAACGAGGGATCGGCCAACGCGTTCCTCAAGACGCTCGAGGAGCCACCCGACGACGTCGTGATCGTCCTCATGACCCACAGCTTCGACGCCGTGCTCCCCACAATCGCCAGTCGCTGCCAGGTCGTGCGCTTTCGCCGCATCCCGGCCGATGAGTCGGCGGCTCTCTTGGTCGCCGAGACCGGTGCCGACACAGAGCGCGCCCGTTTCGCGCTGGCCGCAGCGGGCGGTGTCGTCGCTTCGGCACGGGACTTCCTCACAAGTCCGCCGAGACAGGCAGCGCGCGCCCTCATTCTTCGCACACTCAAGGATCTGCGCTACGCTGACGACCTCGATGTGCTGGGTGCGGTCAAGGAACTCCTCAAGGCCGTCAAGGCGCCGCTGGAGGAGCTGGAGGCGCGTCAAGCGGTCGAGGTGGCCGAGCACGCCGATTTTCTCGGCAGAGGCGCAGCCAAGGCTTTGGCCGATCGCCACAAGCGCGAACTTACTTCTCGGGAGAGAGAGGGAGTTCGTGAGATACTAAACATCGCCGAGAGCTGGCTCCGCGATTGCTTGGTGATGTCGCAGGGCGAAGTCGACCTCGTCGTGAACGTGGACGCCGCAGACTCGATGGCGGAGGTCGCCGCCGTACTTGCGCCGGCCTCGGCTGTGACCGCGTTGGCGGCAATCAGCGAGGCTCGTCGGCGTATCTCGTATAATGTGAGCCCCCAGCTGGCCGTAGAGGCCATGCTCTTCGAAGTTCGAGAGGTGTTGCGATGCCCACGGTAGTGGGAGTCAAGCTTAGATTCGCCCCCAAGACGCTCTGGTTCGACCCTTCTGGCCTTGAACTGGCCGAGGGCGATTCCGTCATCGTCGAGACAGAGCGCGGCGTAGAGATCGGTCTGGTTGCCCAGGCGCCCCACGAGGTCGAGATGTCCCAGCTTCCGGCTCCGCTCAAGCCGCTCATGCGGGTCGCGGACGAGAAGGATCTCGCGTACTCAGACGAGCTCACCGAGAAGGAGCGCGAGGCCATGCCGGTCTTTCGCGAGCTCGTGGCCTCCTACAAGCTCGACATGAAGCCCATCGACGTCGAGTACCTCTTTGGTGGCGACAAGGTGGTCTTCTACTTCGTTTCCGAGGAGCGCGTGGACTTCCGCGACCTGGTCAAGGACCTCGCCAGCCGCTTCCGCGCGCGCATCGACATGCGACAGGTCGGTGTGCGTGACGAGGCCAGGATGGTGGGCGGTCTCGGCCATTGCGGACAGCCGCTGTGTTGCGTACGATTCGGCGGCGAGTTCCAGCCGGTGTCGATCCGGATGGCCAAGGAACAGGATTTGCCGCTTAACCCCTTGAAAATCTCGGGACTCTGCGGCAGACTCATGTGCTGTTTGCGCTATGAGTTCGATGCGTACAAGGACTACAAGTCCCGTGCCCCCAAAAAGGGTGCGATCATCGAGACTCCGCTCGGTCTCGCAAAGGTGTCGGAACTCAACACCCCACGCGAAATGGTTGGCATGAAGTTCGAGGACGGTCGACGCGTTTCTGTTCCGCTCGCCGGGATGGGATGCGGCAAGGGCACCGGTTGCCCCTGCACCGTAAGCCGAGAAGTTCTCGAAGAGTCGGGCGGCACCGGTACGGCACTCGCATTCGCCGCGCTGGACCGTGAGGCCGAGATGGCCGCAGCGCCACCCGCACCGGCTCCCAAGCCGCAGCGTCCATCAAGCGGCGGCGGCAGGTCGTCGGGCACGAGGTCCTCGGGCGGCGCCAAGCCCGCAGGAAGCACCAAAGCACCGGCTCCCACAGCACCCGCTGCGACCGACGGTGAAGGTTCGGGCTCGTCGGCACCGCGCGGTGAGGGTCGCAAGCGTCGCAGGCGCGGCGGAAGAGGTGGCGGAGAGTCAGCTGGTGCGGATGCGCCGCGGCAGGCCAAGTCAGCCGAGAAGCCACGGGCCGAGAAGCCCAAGGCCGACAAGCCGGCCGGAGGCTCGGACGCACCGGCAGCTTCGGGCGAGGGGCGCAAGACGCCTCGCAGGCGCAGGCGGGGTCGCGGGAACGGCTCGGGCGGTACTGGCGGAGATGCCCCGCAGGCGTGATGAACTGAAGCGTGACGAACTGAATATGCCGACGTAGCTCAGCTGGCCAGAGCACCGCACTCGTAATGCGGGGGTCAGGGGTTCGAATCCCCTCGTCGGCTCCACGATTGATACCGAAGGGCGGCGCACACGCGTCGCCCTTCGTCTTGTGCATGGACTTGCTGAAGTATGCGTTGCTGTGAGCACGACAGGAATACGGTTCAGCACGCCGAAAGCCGCAGCAGCACACCGATTCGCTCCGTCCACCGTCGCCAAACAGCCGTTCACCGATTGTATCGTCCGTTCGGGTGGCGCGATGCCTGTGAGCATGTGGTACTGTCCGACAACCGCAAGCCGAGTCGATGGACAGCGGTCACAACCGGCATGTGGGCTGCGACGTGAACGTCGCACCGAGCAGGGGAAGGAGTCGCGAGCGTGGGACTCGATCGGATGGTCGTCGCAGGCTTCGTGGTGCTCGGCTCCCTGTTTGTCGCCGTGGCCCTCACATCCTCCTGGCTCCTCAGCCCTAAGAAGCCGTCTGAGGCCAAATCCACCACCTATGAATGTGGTGTCGAGCCGATCGGCCCGTCCTGGGTGCAGTTCAAGGCCGGCTACTACGTCTACGCGCTGCTCTACGTCATCTTCGACGTCGAGACAGTCTTCCTCTATCCGTGGGCCGTCACATTCGGCCAGCGTGGAGTCGGCTGGTTCATCTTTGTGGAGATGGTCATCTTCGTCACCATCCTCATCGGCGGGTTGGCGTATGCGTGGAAGGAGGGAGCACTCACGTGGCGATAGACAAGCTCACCGGCGAGAACTCCCTGCTCTTCATCCGCAGCGAGCAGCTCTTCGACACCGCCCGGCGCAAGTCCCTGTGGTACATGGCCTTCGGCATCGCGTGCTGTGCGATCGAGGGTCTTATGCACGCTTCCGGCCCGCGGTTCGACTTCGACCGGTTGGGCGTCTTCTTCCGGGCCAGCCCCCGTCAGGCGGACGTCATGATCGTCGCAGGCACCGTCAACCTCAAGATGGCCGAGACGGTTAAGACGCTCTACGACCAGATGCCCGAGCCCAAGTGGGTCGTGTCGATGGGTGCGTGTGCCAACACCGGCGGCCCTTTCCGTGAGTACCCCAACGTCGTTCTCGGCGTGGACAAGATCGTGCCGGTCGACGTCTACATCCCCGGCTGCCCGCCGCGTCCCGAAGCCGTTCAGTACGGATTCATCCAGCTGATGGACAAGATCAAAGCGCAGACGGAGGTGCGACTTGCTGCCCGACGTGACGGTAACTAGACGCATCCTCGATGCCGCCGGCGCGTCGGCCTCCGTCGAAGAGGTCCCGATCCTCGGCGTCGTATGCCGTGTCCCAGCCGAGCAGGCCAGGACGGCACTGCTGGCGCTTCGCGATTCTGACCTCGGGTTCACGTTCATGGTGGATCTCTTTGGCATCGACACCGGTGATGCGATCGATGTGGTCTACCACCTGCGATCGCTCAGCCGTGACGAGGAAGTCTTCGTCAAGGCAGAGCACGCCTACGACTCGGTGCTCACCAGCGTGTGGAAGGTCTTCCCGGCCGCGCACTTCCCTGAGCGCGAGTGCGCCGAGCTGTTCGGTCTGACGCTGGCCGACCACCCCAATCCCAAGCGCCTGCTCACCACCGACGGCGTGCCACCGCTCCTTCGCAAGTCGGTCGCAATTCGCAGCGCCGAGGAGGTGCGCAACCGATGAGCGATCCTCGCGAAGTGGTGCGCCCCGCCGGCTCACTGGCGGCTCCCGACGGAATGTTGCCTGCGGGTACCTACGAGCCGGAGATCCTGCCGGCTGGTCTCACTCGAGCTCCCTGTGGCGTGAACTCGCTGGCAACCGAGCACCTCATCGTGAACATGGGCCCGCAACACCCGTCGACGCACGGTGTCTTGCGGGTACTCATCGAACTCGACGGCGAGCAGCTTATCGCCGGCGAAGCATCCATCGGCTATTTGCATCGCGGCATCGAGAAACTCGCGGAGTCGCGACGCTACTCGGCGATGGGCACCCTGATGGATCGCGGTGACTACATCTCCGGCATCAACAACGAGATGGCCTTTGCCCTGGCCACCGAGCAGCTTATGGATATCGAGGTCCCGCGCCGAGCCAACTGGCTGCGCTCGCTCATGGCAGAGATCAACCGCATCGCGAGCCACCTCATCTGGTACGGCCCGATGGGTCTCGACACCGGCGCGATGGGCCCGTTCCTCTACGCGATGCGCGATCGCGAGGTACTCCTCGACATCCTTGAGGACGTCACCGGCCAGCGCATGATGTTCAACTACGTGCGTCCGGGTGGCGTCATCGCCGACATCACTCCCACCGCCGAGAAGAAGATCCGCGTCTTCCTCGAGACGTTCGACCAGTACCTCGAGGAGCACATCGAAATACTTGCGGGCAACGAGATCTTCCAAGCACGCATGCGTGGCGTTGGCATCATCGACCGCGAGCGAGCTGTCGGCTTCAGCCTCTCCGGCGCGAACCTGCGTGCCAGTGGCGTGGGCTGGGACGTCCGCCGAGACCGCCCGTACGCCGCGTACTCGGAACTCGACTTCGATATCCCCGTCGCCGAGGAAGGCGACTGCTTTGCACGCTTCATAGTCCGCATGGAGGAGATTCGTCAGTCCGTGCGCATGGTGAAGCAGTGCATCGACGGGCTCCCGGAAGGCGAGTTCGCTGCCAAGGTGCCCAAGGTGCTCAGACCGCCGGCGGGGGAGGCGTACGCCGCAGTGGAATCGCCGCGTGGCGAGCTTGGCGTTCACCTCATCTCGGACGGCACCGACACCCCCTATCGCATGCGCTACCGTCCGCCCGCCATGTACGCGTTGCAGGTCGGCGAATCGTTGCTTCCCGGTAATCTGCTTGCGGACGGCATCGTCATTCTCGGCAGTACGGATATCGTGCTGGGGGAGATCGATCGATGAGCGTCGTTCTGGTGGTCATACTTCGCGTTCTCGCCGCACTCGGGCTCATGCTGGTCAACGGCGTGGTGCTCATCTACATGCTGCGCAAGGTGCTCGGGCACTTGCATCTGCGCCTCGGCCCCATGGAGAACGGCTGGCACGGCATTGCCCAGACGGTGTTTGACGTGCTCAAGCTCCTTGCTAAAGAAGACCCGACGCCCAAGGCGGTCGACAAGGCGCTGTTCTTCATCGCCCCCGCAATCGTGTTCGTGCCTTCCTTGATGGCCTACGCGGCGTTGCCGTTCTCGAACAGCGCCCGCATCGTCAATCTCGAGCTGGGACTGCTGTTCACCTTTGCCGTCCTGTCGCTGGTGCCGCTGGGGATCCTTGCCGCCGGTTGGTCGTC
>JBBRWO010000090.1:0-8536 GCA_038249135.1 Coriobacteriia bacterium | reverse complement strand
TTGGCCGCCTCGGCCAGGCCGCTCTGCCACTCTGCCTCGGATAACGTCGAGAGCACACTGGGATCAGTGAGTACCACAAGCGGTTGCTTGAAGGCTCCTACCAGGTTCTTGCCGGAGGACAGATCCACCCCGGTCTTTCCGCCGATCGACGAGTCGACCTGGGCTAGGAGTGTGGTCGGAATCTGCACGAAGTCGACCCCACGCAAGTACGTGGCAGCAGCGAATCCCGCGATGTCGCCTACAACGCCACCGCCCAGAGCAACGACCACATCACCGCGCTCGATGCCATCGTGCGCCATCGCTTCGAGTAGCTGACCCGCAACCTCCCAGTTCTTCGAGAGTTCGCCGGGTGCTATGGAGAGTGCGTGTACCTCGAATCCCGCACTTGCAAGATTCGCTGAAACTCGCGGTCCGTGGAGCTCGCCCACGGATGTATCAGTCACGAGCGAGATGCGTTGCGCGTCAGTGACGCCGGAGAGCAGCTTGCCGCACGTCTCAATGACGCCATCGCCAATGACGACGTCGTATTCTGATCCCACAACTCCGACGTGGATCCGCTGAACGCTCATGATGCGGCTCTGCCTCTCAGGTGTCCGACTATCTCGTCTACCACGGCATCAGGCGAACGATCGACTGTGTCCACGACCGCATCCGCAACCGCCGAATACAACGACTCTCTCGCCTCGAGCAAGGCCGTGGCCGCAATCACACCACCGCCTCCCGCGAGCAGCGGTCTGCGAGGGTCCTCCCCCACCCGCGCGAGCATTTCCTCGGCGGTGACCCGTAAGTAGACCACGAAGCCCAGCGTCCCCAGCATCGCGCGGTTCTCGTCCCGGGTCACGACACCCCCGCCACACGCGACCACACTGTCCTGTTCGTCCCCCAAGGAAGCGAGGGCAGCGCTCTCGCGCTGGCGAAATCCGAGCTCGCCGTTCTCGGCGAAGATCTGCGCGATCGTGCGTCCGTCACCAGTCTCGACGAGCTGGTCGAGGTCCACGCATGGCATGCCGAGCCGCTGGGCCAGGAGTTTGGCGACCGTGGATTTGCCGGCGCCCATGAACCCGATCAGAAGCACGTGACTCATCGAGTGATCCGCTCCAGATACCGGTCGCGGGCTTCGACGATGTCGCTTAGGGCGTCGCGCCCGAACTTGTCCAGGTAGGCCGCGGCCAGAACGAAGGCTACTTCCGCCTCGGCAACCACCGCCGCTGCGGGGACAGCACACACATCACTTCTCTCGCGACTCGCATCCACGACCTCAAGTGTATCGAGGTCGACACTCGCGAGAGGGCGCATGAGGGTCGGAATCGGCTTCATCGCTGCGCGCACTATGAGCTGCTCGCCGTTCGTCATGCCACCCTCTAAGCCACCAGCGCGATTCGTCGGTCGACTGAAAGTGCCATCAGCGAACACGATTTCGTCGTGCGCTTCGCTCCCGCGCACTCGGGCGGCAGCGAAGCCGTCACCGATTTCGAAGCCCTTGACGGCCGGAATCGAGACAACGGCAGCGGCGAGACGTGCATCGAGCCGATCTGATGCCTCGGCATATGAACCCAGTCCCGGAACCAGTCCTCTTGCGGTGACGATGAACACGCCGCCAAGGGATTCGCCGTCTGACCTGGCAGCGTCGATGGCGGCCATCATGGCATTGCCCACATCTGGAACCGGGCAGCGCATCTCGCTCGCTTCGACAACGGCCATGTCGGCCGCAGAAGTATCGAAGTCGGCCGGCAGCGCGACGCCGCCCACCGAAACTACGAACGACGATATCTCCACGCCGAGGGCACGCAACAGTGATTTGGCGATACCACCCGCCGCCACACGGGCAGCGGTCTCTCTCGCACTCGCGCGCTCAAGAATATCGCGTGTGTCATCCGAGCCGATCTTCATCACCCCGGAGAGGTCAGCGTGTCCGGGACGAGGAGCGGTCTCGCGAATGCCGTCGGGTTTGGCTCCTGTCACGGCCATGACATCAAGCCAGTTGTCCCAATCGCGATTCGCGACGGCGAGTGATACTGGCGTGCCAAGGGTAAGTCCAAACCGAACGCCGGACAGAATCGTTGCCCGATCGGTCTCGATACGCTGACGTCCGCCTCGTCCATACCCTGACTGGCGGCGCGCGAGATCCAAGTCGATCAGCTCAGGATGAATCGGGATGCCCGCAGGCACCCCGGTGACGATTGCGCTTAATGAACGGCCGTGAGATTCGCCGGCAGTGACGTAACGCATACGTTGTGGCCTCCGAGGCTGGTGTCGTAGAGGTGATAGCGACAACAGGCGACTACGCGAGCGCCCGCGACGACGTCTTACTTGCCTACTCCCTGCCCAATCGACAAGGTGACTTGGCTATCGCCATACAGCATAAGCACTGAATCGGAGTTGATCTGCAGAACCTTCCAAGGCGAGGTGCTGACCTGATCGCCCTCTCCGACCGTATACGTTTGCCCATTCCATATGAACATCGCCATAGGCTGGCCGTTCTCGGAAACGACATCTTGGAGGAACAGCGTGTCGGACGGTACGTTGACCGCTGCATCTGCAGTCGAGGTTGCGGTCGACGCGTCAGCTGTAGCACTGCTCTCGAAGGTCATCTTCATGGTAGGTGCGAAGATGTTGCGGAACGTGAAAGTGCTTGCCAGCGAACGCTCCTCAGGAGCGGTCGGTGTCATGGTTTCAGGGTTCGATCCCGCAGTCGAACTCGTCGACTGAGAATTAGTCGCCTGCTGAACGGCGTCGTCTACAGCACCGCCAAGTAAGAAGAAGAACACTGCTGCGCCAATAGCCCCAAGCACAAGCAGAACCGCAACGCCGCCCACCACCACCTTGCCCGTGGTTGTGTTCAGGAACCCGAGCTTCGAACCGCTCGGAGCACCAGCCTCCCCGGGAGAAGCCGATGGATCGACGCTGTTCTGGTGATCGACCACGTCCGCTCCTCTCTACGGTCCGGCAGGTGCCGGGACGCCAGCCGCCGGCGTAGCGCCGGTCGACGCGGGAATCATATAGGCCTCAAGGTCGAGCTTTGTATCTTCAAAGTATGCTGGAAGCGGAGCATTTTCGCGGCTGATCTGCGACGTATTGTCAGTGACGTTCGCGGAGACCTGAATCGTGCGCAGGCCTCTGCTCAGCTTCGATATGCGCTGGAGGTAGTCCACGGTGTCGGCCCATGTTCCGAGAATCTCAATCGATATCGGGACGCTGACGTACGTTCCCAGGTTCGTGGGCACAGCCGGAGTCACGGCAACCAGCTGCACACCGCTGTCAAAAGCAGCGTCCTGCAACTCGATGATCAGAGCCGGCAGATCAGGATTGTCGGGCACCTGATTTGCGAGCGTCAGCCACTTCGCGTCGGTCTGTGCGGAACGATCCTTGATTCCCTGACGCTGTGCGAGCAACGACTTTGCCGTCGAGACATCAATTTGAGCCTGAGAAATATCGCTATCGAGGCTGGTGAGCTTCGTGTAGCTCGGGTAGACCAAAACAGCGATCAAGACGACAACGACGAGGACAGCGGCGACGACTGTAAGTATGAACTGCTCGCGCGGTGCGATCTTCATGGGCACGTCACCTAATTCCCGGCCGCGGGCGGAGCGGGAACCGCAATGGTGCCCGTGGATGCCGCAGAGGCTGCGGGTATCTCAATCTTGCCCGTTGCCTGGAAGCCAACGACCTTAGCAGCCAGCGGAACGGCGTCACCTTCAGGTACTGACCAGCCCACCCAGTCTGCGTTGGTCGCGGTGACGAGCCAAACGTCAAACAGTGTGGGCAACTCATTGAGTCGAACCAGCAACTTGGCTATCGACTTGTACGCGACGTCGACCGACTCGCTGGTCGAGCGCGGGGTGTTCCCGGAGAGGGACAGTCCGTCCTTCTCGCTGATGGACACAGAGCCGAGCCAGACCTCGTCGGGAAGTACCAGTGACACTTCCTCGGCGAGCATCCCCATATCGATGCGCCCAGCGAGCGCCGTCTGCGCCACCTGTTCGCGGTCGAGGAGCTCCTGTTCCTTGGACTCGAATATGCTGAAGGCATCGGCCTGGCTCTGATACTGCTTGGTTTCCTCCTGCAGCGTCTGCAACTTGTCGCTCTTCTGCTGCCCAAGCAAAAAGATGCCTGCGTAGGCAAACAACACGATCAGAACCATACCGACGGCGCCGATGAACACGTAGCGATAGAGCTGCTCGTACTTCCGGCGTTCGATTACTTCACGGGGGAGTAAGTTGACTCTTACCATCTATGCCGCACCCCCCAACGCCAGCCCGATTGCCGCGGCGCATCCCATGCGATCGGCATGCACCGCCTGCTCGACAGCACCACTTGCCTGAATCTGCGCAAGTGCATCGCCGAGAATGACCTGGGTCTGGAGGCCCTTTTCCAAGTAGCTCGGAAGATTCTTGAGCTGAGAACCGGTTCCCGTCAGGTAGATGCGACGAATCGTGCCGACCTGCGTGGATTGCGTCAAGTAGTAGTCAAGTGATCGCCTTACCTCAGCGATGAACTTGTTCGCCTCACGCTCCAAGGCGTCCTGAGCGGCCTGGATCAGCTGCGAGTCCTCAGCGTCGACGGGCTCATGAGCACCATCAATGCTGGGAAGACCCGCACGTATCTTCAAGGCCTCTGCCTCGTCGAATGTGAGATTCAAGATGTTTGCAATTGCCTGCGTGAACTGATTACCGGCCAGCGACGACACGCGTGTGAAGCGAGGTATGCCCCGCTCAACGACGGCGATGTTCGTCAAACCGGAGCTGATATGCACCACTCCCAGCGCCTCGCCTGGGGCATCGCCCTCGTCGGCAAGCCATCCTGTCGTGGTTCCCAACAGCGCCCGGACCAATGCGAATGCGGTGACATCGACTTGAGCGAGTCGCAGTCCGGCTGCCTCGACTGCGGCAACCGCGCTACCGATCATGTCACGCTGTGCGGCCACGAGGAGTACTTCCATCATGTGCTCATCGGCCGGCGTCATATAGTCGCCGATGATCTGGAAGTCGATGATGGCTTCCTCGATGGGAATGGGGATGTAGTCCTGAGCCTGATACTGAATCGCGCCAGCAAGTTCGTCGCGCTCCATGTACGGCAGGTCGATGAGTCGAACGACGACCTTTTGGTTAGAGACGCCGATCGACACATCCTTTGAGCGAATGCCGGTACGTTTCCAGAGCTCCTTGAGGGCCCCTGACACCGCGTCGGGGTCAACAATCTCCCCCTCAACGACAGCGCCGAACGGCATCGCAACAGATCCATAGGCAGTAAGAACGTTGCCTGAACCGGACTGCTTGATCTGCGCTACGCGTATATAGTCAGTCCCAATATCCAGACCGACTGGCGGCGGTGCGGCACCAAAAGATATCGGAGCCAACGTGTCCTCCCTCAACTGCTGCTGCAACTAGGCTACGACGAGTGCTACATTCGCTACGATGCTCCCCTGTGAATACTACCACAACAGGCAGTGTCAACAACCAGTGCAATCGAGCAAAGCATGAAGCACGCGACTGCGCTCTCTTGCCTGTGTATCGTCACCAACAATACAGTGCTTGAGCACCGATTCGCTTGCGTCCCGTGACAGCGGTCACACCTGCAGCAACGCCTGGTACCACAACCAGAGCTGTGGCCCCACCAACGCGACGATAATGCCGCCGATCGCAAGGGCCGGACCGAACGGAAACAGGCCGCTGTCGGCGGTCGCTGCATCGGAGCCTGTACCCTTGACGACTCTTGCGGCGACCACGAGCACAATGCCGACGAAGCTGCCCACAAAGAACGCAAGTAGGCCGTAAGCCCCCAGAAAGAGCCCCATCGCTCCGAGCAACTTCACGTCTCCCATTCCCAGCGTGGGACGCTTGAGCAGGGCCGACATGATCAAGGACAGCAGCAGCGCGGGTACCGCCGTCACGACCGCCCCGGCAACCGAGGTCGCAAGTGGCGAGAAGCCGAACAACGGGCCCAGTCCTACCAGCGGCGTTGCAACGATGCCGGATAACTGGGCCAAGACCGCTCCCCCAAAGCCGACAGCGGCGAGAAAGCCCACCAGCACATTGGGCAAACGCATGGTATCCAGATCGATCCACGTGAGAATCAGGAGCACGTAGAAGAAGGCTACGGCAAAACCGCATTGAACGGTCGGACCGAACCGCCAGCCCGCGAGTACCCACAGTACCGCCGACAGTAGCTCGACTATCGGATACCTCGGCGAAATCCGCACCTCGCATGACCGGCAACGGCCCTTGAGCAGCAACCACGACACCACGGGGATGTTGTCGCGCCACCCAATCGGCGTCTCGCACTTCGGGCAGTGCGAATCGGGATGTGACAGAGATACACCCCGGGGCAATCGCCATATCACCACGTTGGCGAAGGAACCGAAGACCAAGCCAAACAACGCGAGCGAAACAAAGAATAGGACTTCGATCTCAATCTCTCCTTATCCTCACACCATGTGGTTCAAGTGTAGCTGAGGCACGGCCAATAGGTACTGCAGGTATACCTTCGCGCGCAAAGAAGCGAGGCCGGCGAACGTTCCGCCGGCCTCGCCATGAGCACGTGATTCAGAGAAGCGGCCTAGAAGTGACCGTGGGTGCAGCCGACGGGGAAGGTTACGACCTTGCCCGCGCCATCAATATCGTAGCCAGTAGCAGCAGCCTGCGGGCACTTCGGTGCGGCCGAGATGTAGGCCGGGGTGAGAGCGGCCACACTCGCGGGCATTGCGCCCGTCGAAGCGTTGAACTGCTGAGCGGCGCCCTCGATCGTGCGCTGGTTCGCGAAGCAGGACTTCTCCTGAGCGGCGGCCTTGGCGGCATTGAACACAGGAATAGCGATAGCAACAAGAATACCGATAATAAGTACGACGACCATGAGCTCAACGAGGGTAAAGCCCTCAGACTTCTTGAACATCTTCATGACCTCGCACCTCCTCTCCCCCTTGCGGGGAACCGAGGGGGGCCCTTGTGACCCCCTCATCCGACAACTCTTGTATCGGCGCAATTGCCCTCGACTTGAGTTGTTTCTTGTAACTTTCTAATCTGGTCTACTTCACCAGAGTGATGACCTGGAACATCGGCAGGTAAAGGGCGATGACCATGCCGCCTACGATGACCCCGAGCGAAGCCATCATGAGCGGCTCAATCAGAGACGTAAGCCCATCCGTCGCGGTCGAAACCTCTTCGTCGTAGAACTCGGCGACCTTGTTGAGCATCGTGTCCAACGCACCTGTCTCTTCGCCGACCGCGATCATCTGAACCAGCATTGACGGGAACACCTTCGACTCCCCCAGCGGCTTGGCGATAGTCTCGCCTTCCTTGATTGCGTTGCGCGCGTGCTTGACCGCATCCGCAACAACTTCATTGCCCGCCGTATCCGCCACGATATCCAACGCCGAGAGAATCGGTACGCCAGCGGAGACCAGGGTTCCAAACGTGCGCGTGAACTTGGCGAGAGCGATCTTGCGGATCAGCGGACCGAATACCGGCATGTTCAGCTTCGCTCCATCCCAGATACGCTTTCCGGGGCCACCTCTCCACCACTTGAATGTGTAGTTCAGCGCGATAACCGCAACGAGAGCGAAGACGCCGCCCATCCCGGCAACAAAGTTCGAGATATCCACCAGTATTTGCGTCATCAGAGGGAGTTTGCCGCCCATGTCCGCAAACATCTTCTCAAACGTCGGTACGACAAAGACCATCATGGCGACCAAGACGACCATAACCAGTCCGCCCATGGCAATCGGGTACGTCATCGCCGATTTGATCTTCGCTTTCAGAGCCAGGTCCGCTTCAAGGTGATCTGCAACACGTGAAAGCACTTCATCGAGTACACCGCCGGTCTCGCCCGCACGAACCATGTTGATCATGATCGGCGGGAATATCTTCGGGTGTTTGCCCAGCGAATCCGAGAGGGACTGACCGGCTTCCACGTCTTTGCCGATCTGGCCAATCACCGTCTTCAGGCCCGGGCTCTCGGTCTGTGCGGCGAGGATAGACAGGCACTTGGTCAATGAAAGGCCCGCATCAATCATCGTCGAGAACTGACGAGCGAAGATAGAGACGTCCTTTTGTTTGACGCCAGTACCGAACGTGATCTCGTTCAGTGAAGCAAGGCCACCCTGCTGATTCAACTCCAAGATGATATAGCCCATTTGAATGAGTTTGGACTGGACCGCATCCTTGCTCTCACCCTCGAGCTTGCCTTTGACGATCTTGCCGGCCTTATCTCGGACGGCGTACTTGTATGTGGCCATGTTGACTCCTTGGGTACCGGGCGCTCTGCTGTCTCGAACGCTAGACGATAACGCGCACGACCTCTTCGATCGAGGTCAGTCCCATTCGAACCTTCTCCAAGCCATCTTGCCGTAGCGTAAGCATACCCTGCGCGATGGCGACTTTCCGTATGTCGTCAGCGGTGGCCTCTTCGATACACAACTTGCTGATCTCCTCAGACATCATGAGAACCTCGTGAACGCCGATTCGACCGCGGTATCCTGTGCCGCCACACTTCTTGCAGCCGACGGCGCGGAATACTGTCTCGGGAAGGTTATCGGCACGGT
>JBBRWO010000089.1:0-8561 GCA_038249135.1 Coriobacteriia bacterium | reverse complement strand
CTCGGTGAGATGGCGCAGCGGGATGTCGCCAGAGGCCAAACCTAGCCGTTGTTTCTGCGCGAACAGTTCTGCGAGTTCGTCCTTTGCCTTCGCGAGGTGGGTGCCACCCAAGGCGCGCGCGAACTCCGCGAAGTCCGAAGCGTATGCCGGAAGGCCGCTCGTGCCTCCCAGAGGACGGGGGGCGCTTTTTAACTGTCCTACGACGAGGCGCGGGGTGGTGAATCCGCCCGGACCGGCGACGCCCTCGGCGCGCTTCATGGCCACGAAGTCGAATCGACGCTTGCCATACTGGTACTCGGTGTCGAGCACCAGCAGGTCGCTGTCTGCCGAGGAGTTGGCGTCGGCGAACGCATGGAGCACCGCGCGCTCGGACGGGACCGTCGGATCGCTGAAGGTGGCCGCCAGTTCGCAGAGCGAGACGACCTCCGCGACGACTGCGGAGACCTCCTGGGGTGAGGAGAGAGGCCACGTTTCAAGCTGCTCGGGACCGACGCGTTCTGCCCGTGGCAGCCGGACGTTTGTGTCGACCTCCGCGACGAACGGCTCCTCGGCGCCCCGCACG
Source organism: Coriobacteriia bacterium (assembly GCA_038249135.1). Classification (GTDB taxonomy): domain Bacteria; phylum Actinomycetota; class Coriobacteriia; order Anaerosomatales; family JAAXUF01; genus JBBRWO01. The sequence goes on along the minus strand of JBBRWO010000089.1, from coordinate 7,999 downwards.
CGCAGCACCAGCGTGCCAAGGCAGTAGAATGCGGCCTGGCGGCTGCGAATCTCGAGGCGCAGGTCGTTTCGGGTGAGCGCGAGTTCCAGAAGCGGGGACAGCAGCCCGTCGAGCAGCGCGGACTCCTGCTCGGGGGATAGCAGGCGCGCGGGCTTGGTATAGGAGCGCCAGTCGAACTCGCGCTTGGTACTGCTCTTCTTGGCCACGGGAAACCCTTCTTCGATTCTGAGTCGGTACCAAGAGTAACGGTTAGTCGGCGGATTCGCCCTCGGTGCAGTAAACTGATTGCCGAGAGACGCCGTTGGGTGGCATCGATAGGGGAGGAACGATGGTGCAGGACGTCGGCACTGAAGACGTCGGACAAGATGACCAAGAGCAGCGGAAGCGTCGAGGTGGCATTCTGCCCCTGGTCGTTCTTGTTGCCGTCATACTCGTCATCCTCTGGCTGTTGGCGCAGTTCCTCTTCAACCTGCCGGTCAAGAATGAGATCACCGAGGTGAGTAAGACCTCGACCATCGACGTCAACGTCCCCGTCGTGCCTGAACCGGACATCCCGCTCAGTATTGGGCTGGACGGAGAAACGACGCGGGACGCCGGCGTACCCAACGTTGTGGGCGATCCGCAGGCGATGGCCACGGTGACGCTTCAGAATGCGGGGTACGCCGTCTCAGTTACATACGTGTACTCCGATTCTGTTTCTGCTGGTCTCGTAATCAGCCAGTATCCCAACGGCGGTTCGGCGCTACGCATAGGAGCGGTCGTTGGCATCGTGGTTTCCAAGGGCAATGGTGACGTGCCGGAAGTGACCATGCCTAACATCATCGGGATGACGCGGTCTGCCGCAGTCGCGAAGGTCAAGGCCGCCGGATTCAAGCCATACATCCTGTATGGCACGGATCAGACGTACGCGGGTCGGGTCGGGAACCAGTGGCCATTGGGCGGAACCAGGCTTCCTAAGGGAAGCGACGGGTTCGTGCAGGTCATGGTCGCGCGGTAAGCCCACCGAACCTCGGCTGTCAGACCCCGGCGGTATTCTCGAATCACGAAACGATTCGAGTACCTGAGGGGTGGTGCTCATGATGGCGCCCTATCACGAGAACGATCCACGCACGCTCATCGTGTTGTATTCCGCCTTGCGATCGTCGAGCCGCGCCACGCGCTTGAGGGCTGTGGCGATGCTCGCTTCGGTTGCATGCCCGCAGCGTGACGCGTGGCTTGATATCGCGCTCCGAGACCTCGACCGCGGTGTACGCGACACTGCTACCATCGTCCGTGCCTGGCTGACACCTTGTGCAGACGCCGGCCTGCCTGTTCGCGAGGTGATCGTGGACGGCATAGCTGATAGCGACCCAGACGATGGGCCCGAGCGGGCGCTTCCCGGTGTGTGTTCCTATGAATGGGAGTACACGGTCGAGGTGTGGCGAATGGACGGGTTGCCGCTCGGCAGCTACTTTGTGCGCACCTGCCAAGAGGATGATCGGCACGCCCGCTCGATTGCGCTTGGGCAAGCGATTCTGGCGAATGTCGGAACCCGCGGCGACGCCTTTGACCCGGAACTTGCGGCGACGTTCATCGTGGACAAGAGCCGACGGCCGCGTGGGCCTACCAGAGCGTAGCGACCGCCGGAACCGATCGACGGTCGGCGAGCCTGATCGCGCCCGCGGAGCATGTGGAGCGACAGATGCCGCAGCCCCAGCACGTGGCAACATCCAGCGTTACCGGGCCGCGACCGTTCGCGGCGATCGCGCCAAACGGACAGAGCTTCACGCAACGTTGGCACCCGGTGCACTTCTCGGCGGAAAAGACGGCGACGTCCTCGCCTCGCCACATGACTTTGATGTCGTAGCCGGCGGTCAGCTTCATCGCCATGCAGCCACTGGCGAGGTTGCAGTTGCAGATCGCTGCGGTGAAGGGCGTCTGGAAGGTCCATATCGAATGCATGAGGCCGTGTGCCTCGCACTCTTTGAGCAGAGCGACCGCTTCATCTCGTTCGAGTGTGTGAAAGTCGTCGAGCCCGGGCCCGTCTGCGTAGTCGGCGAACCCCTCGGCGAGCACGGAATGGATGGGTTGTGAGGTGACCAGCAGGCACACCTCGTCGGCGCCTTTGCCGCGTTCATGCATGCGACAGATGCAGGGGATCGCGGTGATGCTCGTGGCAACATCGAACACGGCCTCGCAGTCCTCGAGCGACAATGGTTGCCCGAAGTGATTCTTGCGCTGGTGCGCCGTGATGGCATTCTTGCCGAGACGAGCGATGGGAGACGGCAGCTTCTCGAGAACGTTGCCGGCGGTTATCGCTGTGGCCCGCATGTCGTCGAACCCTTGGATGAAGTCGACGATGTAGCCACGCCTCGTGAGGTCGCTTTCGAGATCGAAGGCATAGTTCTGCGCTTCCAGATACCAGCGCTTCCCCTCGCCGTGTTCAACGCAGAACTGGCACATCTCGGTGGTCGGCCTTTCATCGAGCGCCAGTTCCCGGGGTGGGTCAGGCTTCCCCGAGCGCCTCGGCGCGTTTAATCAGCTTCTCGGTGCGCTCATGCCGACGATGAATCTCTTCCTCGGCGTAGAGGTTCCCGATGCTGCCCGCGAGCATACTGGGCACGTCGATGGTAGCAGGGTGTGCGGCCGGTGCGTTCGAGTCAGCGTGTGTGGGTTCGGCGCCAGATCGATCCATGGTCGAGTCCATTGCATCCTCCGAGTCGGTACCGTGCCGCGCCTGCGAATCAGTCGCGACCGCGTCTTGTATACCCGAATTGCGCACCTCTAACATATACCGTTGGGCGGATTGCGGGGGGACGCAGGATTGGCCGGGCGTGTCCTAGAAAAGGTCGTCGATGCCCTGCATGACGTCGGCAGCGTGATCGAGCTGGTAGTCCTCGAGTGACAGGTAGAAGCGTGGGTTGAATACGACTCCCATGCATTTGACCAGCTCAATCACCTCGTCGAGGAGGTATCCGCTCTCGACTACCAGGTCCACGACCTCGGGATTCACGAAGTCATCCCGGACCGGAATGGGAGTCCAAAAGTACTTCTCGGTGTCGTGCTTGATGATGAGGTCCAGAACCAGATTGCCTGCGGTGGTCACGACGAGCTCGATCCCGTCGGGGAGCATCTTGGTGTAGGACGCCATGTTCCGCTTCAGTGAGGCGGTGCGGACCAGCGTTGCCTCATCCACACGCATGGTGAAAGGCGAGGCGGGGAGCGTGCGGAGCACCTCCCGAAGGTTGCACGCGGTGACCAGCGTCTTCTCTGGCACTGATTGGCGCAGCACCTCAAGTGCGAGGTTGGCCTCGGCGGCAGAGGTCGCGTTGAGGAGTACTCGAAACATGTCGCGTGTCTCGGGAACGAAGAGGGGTCGTAAGCGAGAGAGGCCGGTGGTTGCGATGAGCACGGGATGAACCCTCCATGGATAGCAGATAGCCCGTGTATCGGCATGAGAGGACTCTAACTGAGAGGTCAGGATCCGGTGCTTGTGACGCTTGTCACACGGTCTCGGATTCCTGTGAGGGCGTGCTTCGCGCAAGCCACTCAATCAGACGCCAGGCGTCGTCGGCATCCACGTGCCGAGTCCGATGTTTGCTGCCGGATGACCCGGACACCGTCGTCGCAACGAGCGTTACAAGGTTCACGCGCTTCTGAAACGGATTCTGCCGTATGGCCAGCGACTGGAGTCGGGAGCGGGGAATCCGCGTGTGGGTACGGCCGAACATGCCGCTGCGGATCACGAGCATCGAGCCATCCACGCCCACGCCGGCTGCTCGCCATGCCAGGTAAGCGGACATGATTGTCAACGGTAGTATCACCAGGGGAAGTGCCAGAAACGCCCCTTGCAGCACCGCAGCGGGTACGGCGCTGACGGCAAGGCCCACGAGCGCGGGAATGAACAGGTACCGCCGCAGCGCACGCTGGGGCAGAGGCTTCACTTCCGGCGCCTGCTCGAGCTCAGGAAGCAGTCCGTGGAGCAGCGGTCGGATCTCTGAGCGACGCGCGAGCGGCACGAGCGCGGTCCTGGCGCGGCCGTTGTTCTCGGAGCGACCGAATCCTGCAGTGTCGACATGAATCGCCGAGAACCCCATGAGTCGGCGAAGCGGCGTCTGCTCGATCCTCACCGACTGCACGCGGCGAACGGGAAGCCCGATCATGCGGCGTTCGAGGAGCCCGCGCTCGGTCTCGATGCGGTCGTTCACGCGCCGAGACGTGAAGCCGAAGTCTGCGATCACGCTGGCGGTCACTGACCCGGCGATGACGATACCCACGATCGCAACCACGGCCAGCACCGCCACAGGCAGCGCGAGTGCGCGCACGGTGCTGGTGACTGCGTCTGCGGCGCCGCCCGCCATCGAATACAGCTGGCCGACCGCGCCCAGCACCACGAAGAATGAGACGAACACCTGACTCGATGTGGCGCCTGCTAAGAAAAGCCGCGAAATCGAGAGTCGGTACTGGAAGCTCGGAAGCTCGTAGTCCAATTCCGGTCCGGCGAGCACCCCGCGCACGTCACTCATGCGGTTGACGGCGTCGTCGCCGATGAACGGCGCCGCACCGCGTGAGGTGGAGACAGCCGGGGTTGCCTTCCGGTCGTGCAGCAGTTCAGCGCGTAGGCTCTCGGCTTCAGAAAGCGAGATCCCGACGATGCTGGCCTCCGGCTCTGTCGCTCCGCCACCGGCAGTCTGCACCGTGACCTCGACCAATCCGAGCATGCGTGAGAGCAGGTCGGCCTTGATATCGATTCCTTGGACGCGGCCGATCGGGATGGCTCTGCGTCGATGGACCACAATGCCCTCTCGGATGATGAGGTGCCCGTCCACGATGCCGTACCGAAACCGCGTCCACGCCAGCCACGACACGCCGCCGCCGATGAGCACGAGCAGGGCGAGGCCGACGAAGGCAAATGCGACCGCCAGCTGGTCGAGTCCGCTGAAGAACAGAACCGCGATGCCAGCGCCCATCACCTGCCAGCTGGAGCGTCCCAGAACGAGGACGATTGCGGCGGTGTGGGTTCGCTTCAGACGGTCTTCCTCGGCGGGTGACACGACGGGATCAGAGGCCGCCATCGTCAGTCACCCTAGCCAGCACCGCGATGCGGTCACGAAGGGATGCCGCGTCGGCTTCTTTAAGCGCGGGGATGGCGTGTTCGCCGGCTGCGGTGAAGATATGGACGTCGGAGAGGTCGAGCGCGCGCATGATCGGCCCCTGCGCGGTGTCCACGTGCTGGACGCGCACCATGGGAATCACGGTGAGCTCGAGGACGATGAGACCGGTCTGGAGCCGGATCTCCTCGTCGCGGACCTCCCAGCGCCAGCGTCGGTAGCGGACCTCGGGGACGATGGTCACCGCAAGGACCAAGAGGCTGACCACCACAGCGAGCGTGATCACGCCGGGCCATGCCGACATGCCGATGACCGGTGCGAGCCCCAGGAACACGAGCGCAGCGATCACGATAGGCGCCCAGCCCAGGCCGCTTTGCAGTCGCCATGCGGTTTTGACGCGCGGGTCGAGCCGGTTGGTGGGTGCCTGTTCTGTATTCATTTCGCCAGTGTACAGTCCCTGCCGGGCTGTCGTGTATCGTGGAGGCGCAGACACACCGACAGGTGCGGTTCAACTATCGGAGGAACGATGGCCGTCAGCGTGGTAACGGACTCCGTCGCAGCGATTCCCGATACGGACGCTCGCGAACTCGGCATCGAAGTCGTCTCGCTCTACATCAACGACGGCGAAACCAACCAACAAGAGGTCGACATGGACGTCGCGGACTTCTATCGGCGGCTCGTGTCGATGAAGACGCTGCCGACGTCGTCGCAGCCGTCCGTCGAATCGCTTGTGAACGCATTTCGCTCGGCGATCGAGCGAGGATCCGACGTCGTCGGCGTGTTCATCTCGGCCAAGATGAGCGGCACGTTCGAGACGGCCCTGATGGCGGCCGACATGGTGCGCACCGAGCACCCCGACGCGCGTATCGAGATCGTCGATAGCGGCTCGAACTCGATGCAGGAGGGCTTCGCCGCGCTCGCCGCAGCGCAGGCCGCTCGCGCCGGCGAGACGCTCGATCGGTGCGTGCAGGCCGCCCGCGACACCATGAGTCGCACCAGGTATCTGTTCACGCCGGCGTCGCTCGACAACCTGCGCCGTGGCGGCCGGATCGGCGGTGCATCTGCGCTGCTCGGCGGGCTGCTTCAGATCCGGCCCATCCTTACGGTCGAGCAGGGCGAGACGCAGACGTTTGCGAAGGTCCGCACCCAGGGCCGCGCGCTTGCTGAGATCGCCAAGAAGTTCGCCGACGACGTCGCGGAGCACGGGCTCGTGCAGGTGATCGTTCACTACATCGGAGAGCCTGGACCGGCCGAGGAGTTCGCCGCCGAGTTCATCGAGCCGATCGCGGGGCATCCGGTTCGCGTGGTGCCGGTCAGCCCGGTTATCGGCGTGCACGTGGGCCAGGCGGTCGCGATCGTGTACCAGACCGAGCGGGAGCTGCGATGAACGGGAGCGCCCCCGCGCTTATCACGGACTCCTGCTGCGAGCTTCCACGCGCCACTGTCCAGGAGCTGGGCGTCACCGTCGTGCCGTTCTCGTTTCTGATCGATGGCGAGGTGCACCTCGACGAACTCGGCGACACCATGTCGCACTCGGAGTTCTACACCGCTATGCGCAATGGCGCCGAGCCGACTACCGCGCAGGTGCCCATCGGCTCGTACGTCGCCGCCTATCGCACCGCAGCGGAGGCCGGTAAGGCCGCCATCATGCTCACGTTCTCCTCAGAGTTGTCGGGGACGTTTGAAGCCTCGTTGCTCGCGAGAATGACGGTGCTCGAGGATTTTCCCGACGCCGACATCCGCGTCATCGACACGCAGTGCGCCTCCGCCTCGCAGGGGTTGCTGGTGCTCGAGGCCGCTCGGCGGGTCGCTGCCGGCGCCACTTCCGACGAGCTCGAGGAGTGGGTGCTCGAGAATCGTCAGCTCATCCACGGCTACTTCACGCTCGAGACCCTCGAGCATCTCCGCCGAGGAGGCCGCATCTCCGACGTGGCCGCCGCAGCGGGCGCAATGCTCGACGTACGCCCGGTTCTCAAGATCGACCCTCTCGGCAGGCTCAAGATCGAGCGCGCGGTACGCGGTCGTAAGAAGTCGGTGCGTGCCCTGGTCGATATCTTCGCAGCGAAGGCCGTTGATCCCGCCGGCCGCACCGTCGCCGTTGGGCACGCTGACTGCCCGGACGATGCCGCAGCGTTCGTTGAGATGCTTCGGGCGCGCTCGGACATCGGTGAGGTCATCACGCTGAATGTCGGCCCGGTGATCGGCTCCCACACCGGACCGGGTATGCTCGCTGTAGCATTCTTCGGCGGCCCACGGCAGGGCTGATCGGCGTCACGCACCGCACACCGCATCATCGAATCCCAGGAGGCACTCATGAAGGTCGTCGCTGTGAACGGGTCAGCTCGCAAGAACGGGAACACCGCCATGCTGGTCGAAGCTGTGTTCGCGCCGCTTCGTGCTGCGGGCATCGAGTGCGAGGCCGTCCCGCTGCGCGGCCTCGACATCAGGGGCTGCACCGCGTGTGGCAAGTGTTCCGAGAAGAAGGATGGACGCTGCTACGGTCGCAAGGACGACGGCAACGCGATCATCGAGAAGATGGGCGCAGCAGACGCGCTCATTCTGGCCAGCCCCGTCTACTTTGCCGACGTCACCGCCGAGATGAAGGCGATCATGGACCGCGCTGGGTACGTCGCCCGCTCCAAGCGCGAGATGTTCTCGCGCAAGCCCGCCGCCGCCGTGGTCGCCGTCCGTCGTGCGGGGGCCATGCACGCGCTTGACACCATGAGCCACTTCTTTGGCATCAGCGACATGATCACCGTTGGGTCGAGCTACTGGAACATCGGTATCGGGGGCGGCAGGGGCGACGTCGAAGGCGACGCCGAGGGCATGCGTACGATGGAGCGCCTTGGCGAGAACATGGCGTGGCTTCTCGGCAAGCTGAGTTAGCGGCAGGGCGGGGCCGAGTCAGG
>JBBRWO010000088.1:0-8573 GCA_038249135.1 Coriobacteriia bacterium | reverse complement strand
TACGGCGTGGCGCGCAGTGCGGCACCGATGCTGGACTGGGCTCCGAGCGGCGGAGCGGTGCGGTACTGCCACGGGTAGCGGCGGGCGCCGGCGTAGTCACTGCGGCCCGAAAGCTTGCTGATCTTGACGAAGTCACCCGTGCGCGGGGCGTGCAGGAAGTAGCCGCCGCCGATGTACATGCCTACGTGATGGATCGGGCTGCCGAAGAACACGACGTCACCGGGCTGGAGCGCGGCGGGCGCGATCTTCTCGCCCATCAGGAACTGCGAGCCCGAGTAGTGCGGCAACTTCACGCCGTGCTGCTTGTAGACGTAGAGGATGAGACCGGAGCAGTCGAAGCCCGACGGAGTCTCGCCACCCCAGAGGTAGGGGATACCGTGATAGGCCAGCGCGGTCTCGACGGGCGAACCCGGCTCGACGACGATGCCAGCCTTGCTGGCGCCGGAGAGAGCGTCGGCGAGCAGCACGGACTCCTCGCCCGAGCGACGTCCGGCCTCGGTGTCGAGCATCTGGAGGAGGTCGCCCTGCGCGGCGGCAAGCATCGACTGACGCTCCTGGATCCGCAGCATGACCTCGATCTGGCGCGCCTTGAGCTCGAACTCGAGCGACTCGGCCATGGTCTCGGTGTTGCGCAGGTCGACGACCTGCTTCTCCATGGCATCCTTCTGGCTGCGCAGGGAGGCTGCAATATCAGCGTCGGCGAGGCCGATGGTGTTGAGGAACTTCATGCGAGCGACGAAGTCTGAAACCGACTTGGAATCGAGCAGCACCTGGAAGCCGGCGATGCTGCCATCGCGGTACATCGAGTTGGCGCGCTCGCCGAGGATGCCGTTTTGCAGTGCGTACGCCGAACGGGCGTTTTCCAGATCGAGCTGGGCGACCTGGACCTGGCTCTTCATCTTGCCGAGGCGGTCGACCGCCGCGTTGTAGTCCTCGGATGCGATCTCGAGTTCGCGGTCGAGCGCGTCGAGCTGAGCGGTGAACTCATCGAGCCGCTTCTGCTTTGCGGCGAGGTCCCTGCGAAACGCCTCGGTCTTGGAGTTGACGCCGATGTCGATCGCCGAGCCGGACTCCGGTGGCTTGCGAACCGGATCCTTAGTGGTCTTGGGTGCGGCGGGCTGAGTGGTGGTCGTTGAAGGATTGGGGGTCGTGGTCGCGGCCGTGGATGTGACAGCGAAGGCGGGCGTGGCCGCAACCAGAACCGCCACGAGCGAGATCGCCGTGGTGCGCCTGATACGAACTGCGAGCCGTGTCGTCACTACCGGTTTCCTACCCTTCACCCGAACCCGGTGCCGCGCTTGAAGGAGCGGGCGGTGTCGTGAACACGGGTCCAGCGTTGAAATATAGCATCTTGAGCGTGAATCCGCAGGTGCCGAGTGCTTGCGTTGGCCTAGCGGACTCTCTCGGAACCTTACTGCGCCAGTCTCTCATGCAAGCGCGGTGCCGAGTGCCAATTGCACATCATCTCCATGAAGGCTATCGGCAGAATCGGGCTACGGGGCAAGGGATTCTGTCGGCTCCTCCACGTACGCGCACGACTCGCCCAAGTCGCCCTGCATCCCGATTGCGAGCGCCTTGCGGTTCGCTTCGAGCAGGTGCTGGCGCTTTGCCGAGATGGACTTGGTGATCGCCTCGTCGAGCGCCGCCGGGCAGCAGAACTCGATCTCTTTGAGCAGCCGGCCGACAAGGATCACGTTGGCCAGACCCTTGATGCCGGCGTCCTCGGCCAGTTGAGTTGCGGGGAGGGTGTGGACGATGACGTCTTCGCGGTCCGGGATGGTGCGGCACATCATCGAGTCGATGATGACCATGCCACCCGGTGCGACCGTGGTGATGAACTTGTCGAGCGATGGCTGGTTCATGGCGATGAGCACGTCGGGTTCGAGGACGAGCGGAGAACCGATGGGTTCGTCGGAGAGGCAGACGCTGCAGCTTGCGGTGCCGCCGCGCATCTCGGGACCGTACGAGGGCAGCCACGAGAGCTCGCGGCCTTCGATGAGGCCGGCGTAGGCGATGAGCTTGCCGGCGAAGAGGAGGCCCTGGCCGCCAAAGCCGGCGAGCAGGATGTTGAGTGACGGCTTAGCCATTGTCGGCACCGCCCTTGGTGCCGGCGGTCGCGGCGGCAGGTGCTGGCGTGGCGGCCGGCGCGGCCGCGGGACCCGCGACCTCGGCTGCGAGCGCTTCGGCGCGTGCGAGGGCGGCTTCCGCAACGTTGGCGTAGCCGTCGGCCTTCACGTCGCGGTACACGCCCAGCGGGTAGTACGGCAGCAGGTTGTCGCGCAGCCACTGCAGGGCGTCGCTGGGCGAGAGTCCCCAGTTGGTGGGGCAGGTCGAGACGACCTCGATGATGGTGTAGCCCACATCGTCGACCTGATACTCGAACGCCTTCTTGATGGCCTTCTTCGCGGCGCGCACGTTGCGCGGGGTGTCGACGCTGACGCGCTGCGCGAGCGCGACGCCGTCGAGGGTCGAGAGCATCTCGCAGACGCGGATGGGGTAGCCGTCGGCGGCGACGTCGCGACCGTAGGGGCTGGTCTGCGTGACCTGTGCGGGCAGCGAAGTGGGGGCCATCTGGCCGCCGGTCATGCCGTAGATGGCGTTGTTGATGAAGATGATGGTGATTCTTTCGCCGCGTGATGCGGCGTGGACCGTCTCGGCCATGCCGATGGAGGCGAGGTCGCCGTCACCTTGGTAGGCGAAGACGACGTTGCCGGGGAGCGTGCGCTTGAGCGCGGTGGCGACCGCGGGTGCGCGGCCGTGCGCGGCCTGGACCATGTCGCAGGCGAAGAAGTCGTAGGCGAGCACCGAGCAGCCGACCGGGGCGACGCCCACGGTGGTGCCTTCGACGCCCAGCTCGTCGAGCGTCTCGGCGATGAGGCGGTGGACGATGCCGTGCGTGCAACCGGGGCAGTAGGAGAACTGCGCGTCAGTGAGGGATTCCGGACGCTTGAAGATGGTTTCCACTAGTTGGCACCTCCCGCGAGGTCTGCGGCGATTCGTTCGATGACGGTGAGGGTCTCGGCTGGGGTGGGGATGATGCCACCGGCGCGGCCAAAGAACTCGACCGGCTTCTTGCCGCAGACGGTGAGACGCACGTCCTCGACCATCTGGCCCATGTTCATCTCTACGGTGAGGAACGCGCTGGCTGTCTCGGCGGCGCGATTGATCGCGTCAGTCGGGAACGGCCACAGCGTGATGGGGCGGATGAGGCCGGCCTTGATGCCTGCGGCGCGCGCCTTGTTCACGGCGCTGCGGGCGATGCGCGAGGTGGCGCCAAAGGCGACGAGCACGATGTCGGCATCCTCGGTGAGGTACTCCTCGGCGCGCTGCTCGGTGGCCTTGATGCGGTCGTAGCGCTCGTAACGCTCGATGTTGGTGCGCTCGAGGTCCTCGGGCTGCAGGTGCAGGGAGGTGATGACGTTGTGGGGGCGCTTGCCCTTGGTGCCGGTGACGGCCCACGGCTTGGGCGTGAACTCGGTTTTGCGCTCCGGCAGGACGACCGGCTCCATCATCTGGCCGAGCATGCCGTCGGCGAGGATCATGACGGGCGTGCGGTAGGTGTCGGCGAGGTCGAAGGCGTCGTAGACGGTGTCGGCCATCTCCTGGACGGTCGACGGCGCTAGCACGATGAGGTGGAAGTCCCCGTGGCCGGTCGCCTTGGTCGCCTGGAAGTAGTCGGCCTGCGAGGGCTGGATGCCGCCAAGGCCGGGACCGCCGCGCTGGACGTTGATGATGACGCCGGGCAGGTCAGCGCCGGCCATGTAGCTGATGCCTTCGCCTTTGAGCGAGATGCCGGGCGAACTCGACGACGTCATGACACGAGCTCCCGCAGCTGATGCGCCGTAGACCATGTTGATCGCGGCGACTTCGCTCTCGGCCTGCAGGTAGATGCCGCCTTCTTTGGGCATCCGCTTGGCCATGTACGCCGCGACCTCGGTCTGCGGGGTGATGGGATAGCCGAAGAACGAGCGACAGCCGGCGCGGATCGCGGCCTCGGCGAGCGCCTCGTTGCCCTTCATCAGTACTTTCTCGGACACGTGAGCCTACCTTTCGACCGTGATCGCGACTTCCGGGCACATCAGCGCGCAGTTGGTGCAGCCCGTGCAGAGCGACTCGTCGGTGAGGACGGCGGGGTGATACCCCTTGTCGGTGATCTTGTCGGGGTCCAGCGCGATGCAATCGCGGGGACACACCTCGACACACAGCGAGCAGCCTTTGCAGTAGTGCTCGTCAACGATGATTCTCGGCATTGCTTAGCTGACCTCCTCGTCCACCTCGGAAGGGTCTTCCCAGGGGGTGCGAACGTGAATCTGTACAGGATACGCATTCTCGATGAAGCTCGCAGAGTCCTGCCCCGCCGGGCCGTCACTCGCCGAGCCCACATCCGCCGGGCCGTCACACGCCGAGAACTCCTCGGCGAGCGCGATCGGCACGGTGGTGAAGCGCAGCGGCAGGGCCAGCAGCCGTGCGGTCTCGCGCGCGAACTCGCGTGAGTCCAGCACTGTGGCAGCCGTTGTCTCGCCGCGCAGGTGCGAGTTGTTGACGACGCCGGTGGCCTTGAGGTGCGCAGCGTCTTCGATCTCCGCCAGCAGCGCGGCGGCTTCCTCGGGCGTGGCGGTGAGGCCTCGGTAGCGGTTTACGACGTAGAGCAGGTCGTAGTCGAGTGGCGCGATGTCCTTGCTGTAGCGGCCGAGCGCCGTGGCGCCGGCGTCGTCGCCGCCCACATCGAAGATGACCGCGCCGTCGCTTGCGAACACCGAGGCGATCGCGGGCGAGAGCACGGGCGTGTCGAGCGTGGTGCCCGCGAAGGTGGGAGCGATCACGCGCACACCGTGGCGTTCGAGCATCGCGGTGTAGTCCGACGAGCGAAAGTACGGGTTCACGACATCGAGGTCGACCAGCGTGACCTGCGAGTAGCGCGCGGTCAGGTCAAGCGCGAGGTTGATGGACAGGTTCGTCTTGCCGCAGCCGTAGTGGCCCGTGACGATGGTGAACCGCTTTATGTCCGGAGTTGTGTCGGGGGCTTCTTGCACGCGCATGACCTCCTCGGCTGATTCTGCGCTGTGTCGCTCTGCCATTGTAGTGCTCGGCACTGACAATCCCGAGGCGCAAATGTGTCGTTGTGAGCATTTCTGGCACACGCGGTGACAATTTGAAGTACTCGCGCCCCGGCGCCGCGCCGTCCATTGCATCCAACGACTCGCCCAACCCGCAGCGCGGGCTACAATAGGCGCGTTCGCAGGCCACCACGCCCGCAGAATGCAAGACGCACGGTCACTTTCGAGGAGGGGAACACGCGCATGGACCCGAACATCGCGGAAGTCGCGAAGCGAATCCACGCACTACGCGAGGACTCGGAGCTGACGATGCAGGAGATGGCCGAGTACACCGGCATCAGCGTCGCCGAGTACGCCGCCATCGAAGCCGGCGCGACCGACCTCTCGTTCACCTTCCTCTATCGAGCCGCCGAGAAGCTCGGCGTCGACATGATCGAGCTGCTCACCGGTGAGAACCCGCACCTCTCGGGATACTCCGTGGTGCGCGCGGGCGAGGGGCTGTCGATCAAGCGCCGCGCCGGCTTCGAATACCGCCACCTCGCGCCCAACTTCAAGCACAAGCTCGCTGAGCCGTTCGTGGTCACGGCGCCGTGCATCGCCGATCAGCAGGATGCGCCGATCACGCTCTCGCGCCACGCCGGGCAGGAACTCGACTTCATCTTGAGTGGCAGCATGCGCTTCACGTTCGAGGAGCACGCCGAGGAGCTCGCAGCCGGCGACACGGTCTACTACGACTCCGGTCGCGGTCACGGCATGATCGCCACGGGCGGAGAGCCCTGCACCTTCCTTGCGATCGTATTCAAGGAGAACGACGCGGAGATTCGTTAGACGCTGCCCGCCCAGACGGTGCCGATGACGGTGCCAACGGACGCGCGGACGCCGCGCCGACGGAGAAGAGGACCCCCGTGCGAGACATCAACCTGCGCTACGTTGACGAGACGTATGACGACAACGGCCTGCTCACCAGCTTTGGCCTGCACTATCCCGAGAGCTTCAACTTTGGCTACGACGTGGTCGATGAGATCGCCGTGAACGACCCGGACCGCCGCGCCATGGTGTGGTGCAATCCGGAGGGCGAGGAGCACACGTTCACGTTCGCGGACATGAAGTACTGGTCCGACAAGACGGCCAGCTACCTCTCGTCACTGGGAATCGGGCGCGGCGACATGGTCATGGTGATCCTTCGCCGCCACTACCAGTTCTGGTTCACGGCCGTGGCGCTGCACAAGTTGGGCGCGATCATCGTCCCGGCCACGTTCATGCTCAAGGAGCACGACCTCGAGTACCGCATCAACAGCGCCGAGGTGAAGACGATCATCTGCACCTCCATCGGCGACATCGCGCAGACCGTCGACAACGTGATGGAGACCTGCCCGTCGCTCGAGACGCGGGTGATCATGAACGGCGCCGGCGGCGGGACCCTCGCACACCTGGCGGCTGATCCGGCGGCGGCGCACGCGGCCGGGATCGGATCCGCGCTGAGCGGCCCCGACGGCATCTGCGCCGCTCGCACCGAGCGCGAGGGTTGGCTCGACTTCAACGCCGGCGTGACCGAGGCGTCGTCTGAGTTCGCACGCGTCGATACGCTCGCCGCCGACCCGTTCCTGCTCTACTTCTCCTCGGGCACCACCGGCAATCCCAAGATGGTGCTGCACGACAGCGCGTACGCACTCGCGCATATCCCGACGGCTAAGCACTGGCACAACGTGGTCAGCGACGGCGGCGTCCACCTCACCATCGCCGACACGGGCTGGGGCAAGGCGGTCTGGGGAAAGCTCTACGGCCAGTGGCTCATGGAGGCGTGCGTCTTCACCTACGACTTCGATCGCTTCGATCCCGCCGAGATACTCTCGCTGATCGAGCGCTACGCCATCACGACCATCTGCTGTCCGCCGACGATGTTTCGCATGATGATGGCCGCCGGCATGGCCGAGCACGACCTGTCGTCGCTCACCTTCTGCACCACCGCCGGCGAGGCGCTCAACCCCGACCTGTTCGAGGGCTGGCGTGAGCACACTGGCCTGGATCTGGTCGAGGGCTTTGGCCAGACCGAGACGCCGCTGCTGGTTGCCAACCTGGTGGGCATGGTGTGCAAACCGGGTTCCATGGGCAAGCCGTCCCCGCAGTTCACGATCGAGATCATGGACGAGGCCGGTGTTCGCTGCGATCCCGGCCAGACCGGCGAGGTCGTGGTCAAGCTCGACCCGCGACCCGACGGCGTCATGCTCTGCTACTACCGCGCCGAGGAGAAGACCGCCGAGGCGATGCACGACGGCTGGTACCACACGGGCGACATCGCCTGGGCCGATGAGGATGGCTACTTCTGGTACGTGGGCAGAAACGACGACGTGATCAAGTCGTCCGGCTACCGCATCGGACCGTTCGAGGTCGAGAGCGTTCTGCTCGAGCACGACTCGGTGCGCGAGTGCGCTGTAACGGGCGTGCACGACGACGTCCGTGGCAAGGCGGTCAAGGCGACGATCGTGCTCAACGGCGGGTATGTCGGTAGCGACGAGCTCGCCAAGGAGCTCCAGACCTGGGTCAAGAAGCGCACGGCGCCCTACAAGTACCCGCGCATCATCGACTTTGTAGACGCGCTGCCCAAGACGGTCAACGGCAAGATCCGCCGAGCGGCGATCCGAGACAACGACGCAGGGAACCGCGAGGAGTAGCGGGGGGCGTGGAGGCGTAGCGAATCTGCGGCCTGGCCGTGGCGCGAGGTGAGCCCGGCGACGTGGACGACGGTCCTGACGTCTACTTCGACGGTTTGTAGACGGTGCCGCCGTAGCGCTTGAGGGCCTCGTCGGTGGCGTACTTGGCCGCGATGAGGTGCTCGTCCTCGGCGGACTTCACGGGCGTGATCGTGAGCGCGTTGCCGTCCGTGGTGATGGTGAGTTCCGTGTCCTGGGTGGCGCCGATGATCTCGAGGAGCGACGGATCGACCACGAGTGCGAGGCCGTTTCCGTGTCGGATGAGTTTCTGCGTCATAGGGTGACTCCCTGAGCGATGGGTGCTGCGGGTGTCGCTCGAGTGTACTCGCATGCGCGAGCGGGCGACTCGGGCGCGGTCAGAGCGCGCGGCTGTGGGCGCGGAATGAGTCGGCGATGGCGGCCTTGTCGGCGCGGCCCTCTGCGGTGGCGATCACGAGGTCATAGATCACGTCTTCGGGCATATCGATCATGACGCCGTTCAATGCCAAGAACACCCGTGCCGCTACCGCGCCGACGCGTTTGTTGCCGTCGACAAACGGATGGTTCTTCACGATGTGAAATAGGTATGCAGCCGCCATCTCGTAGAGGCCCTTGTGCGCGTATTCGTCTCCAAATCCGACCTGGGGCATCGCGAGCGCCGAGAGCAAGAGCCCCTCGTCTCGCACTCCAGCCAATCCGCCGTATCGCCGGACTTGGTCCGTGTTGATCTCGACGATTTCCTCAAACGTCAGGAACAGGGGATCCATGTCATTTGGCCAGTCGCTGCAGCGCGCCGCCCCAAGTGCGGTTCGCCTCTTCCATGGCG
>JBBRWO010000087.1:0-8633 GCA_038249135.1 Coriobacteriia bacterium | reverse complement strand
CGCCGTTCGCCACCTACCGATACGACGCGTGGGGCAAGGTACTCTCCGAGAGTTCGCAGGCGACCGGTTCACTCACCGCGACGCTCGCAGCAGACATCGCCGCCCGACAGCCGCTGCGCTACGCCGGCTACTGCTACGATGAGGAGAGCTCCACCTACTACCTCTCGGCACGCCAGTACGATCCGGCGACCATGCAGTTCCTGACGAAGGACCCCGCGCGGGCCGATGGTGAAGAGAGCGCGTATCAGTACTGCGGTGGTGATCCTGTGGGGAAGGTGGATCCGAGTGGCAACATGTCGCTCAAGCTGTCATTGACCTACTTGGAGCACTATCGGTTCTGGTACCTGGGTCCAGTGTGGTACTCGCGTGGGGTCTGGAAGTTCCGGGTAGCCGACTCCGGCGTCACTGGCGGCTGCGCTTCGAATCCACACTTGAATAGGTTGCGTCACGCCATACAGGGCGTGAGCGTCAGTGCCGCTTTGATGGTCCACTATGGGACGACCGCACTTGTGGTCGAGATGGCTGGAGGCGTCGCAAAATCGCCCTCTGCGATACTCCGGGGGTTGGCCGACGGCGTGGGTTCGAGCCTTGGGAAGGCGATATCGATCGATGATCCCGGAGCCGCACTGCGCCAGTTCAAAGCCGCAGCAAAGTCGGAGATAGTACAGCTCGCTGCCTGGGAGTCTGCCGCCAAACACTACTGCAGTGGTAGTCACCAGCACGTACTCTCAAGGTAGATCCCGGTTAGCGTCCTAGGAGGAGCAATGAACTCAAAATGGCAGGCGACGGTCGCCTCGAGCGCCATCGTTGGCTCGCTGCTGATGCTGTGGGTACTGAAGGAAGGCACAGCGGTTCTCTCTGTGATCGAAGCGGTTGATTCGCATCCGGGCGGACTTGAGGCAGCCATCTTGAGGTATCCGGCTGCAACATGGGCGGCGTGGTCGTTGTGCTTGGCGGTCGGCGCGCTTGTCGCGATACGTGTGAGGCGCGAACGGCAGGGGATGGCGGTCGCGGCGTATGCAATCGCAACGGGCGGTGTTCTGGCGGCCGTCTACTATCTGGTTGCACTTCGCCCAGTGATGCAGGGGTTCTGAAGTGACACCACTCGCATCAGACGACGTTCGGCTACTCGGCCACCGGGCCCCTCGATTCATATGACTCAGGCGGGGGGTCTACGCTGGCTAATGCCACTATGGGGAGAGCGCGACGTATTACCTCTCGGCACGCCAGTACGACCCGGCCACGATGCAGTTCCTGACGAAGGACCCGGCGCGGGCCGATGGCGAGGAGAGCGCGTATCAGTACTGCGGCGGAGATCCGGTGGGGAAGGTGGATCCGAGCGGAAAGATGTCCGAGTGGGCCTCGACCTTACTGTCGTGGGCCAAGGAGTCCGTGAAGGCTCTGCAGTTTCGCCTATTTCCGAACCCTATCTCCGCGCTCTACTTCGCAGTATGGGCTGGCATTGTAAGTCGTAGATACGACCATCCCGCACAATACAGTGCGGCGCGTCAGTTGTGTCCCGAAAGTTCTGTAACTTACCCTCCGGGCTGGCTCCAGTCTAACCGACGGCGATCAACCTCGGTACCACCTCCTCTTCCGCTGCGAGCATCTCGCTCAGTGCGTCCATGTCCATGAGACGCCGGTTCGTCATCCACTCCTCGCTCGTCTCCACGCACAGGGCACTCACGAGTCGCAGGCAGCTACCCTCGTTGGGGAAGATTCGCACGACCTTCGTGCGGCGCTTGATCTCTTGATTGAAGCGTGACGACCTCCGCCGTCTTCCAGATGCTCTCAAGCGACCATGGCGACGTGGTCGCACTCGCCGATGACACAGGCGAGGTGTTCGCTCGCTACGCCTACGGCCCCTACGGCGAGGCCGAGGGTGTGACCACGAGAGCGACATCGAAGGTGTCTGCGGCTCATCTCCAGGGACCCGGCTGAGGCCGATGGTGAGGAGAGCGCGTATCAGTACTGCTCGGGCGATCCCATCCATCAGACCGACCCCACCGGTTTGTGGGGATGGGGAGGGCTCGCGAAGGCGCTCAGCGCGGTGAAGAAGTCCGCTAAGAAGGTCGTGACGAAGGCTGCGAACGCCGGCCGTCAAGCGGTCGCAGTCGTGAAGTCAAAGGCGAAGACGGTCAAGAAGCGGGCAGTCGTCGCTGTCAAGAAGGTGAAGACACGCATCGTGACCAAGGTCAAGAAGGCAATGGTCGCGGTGAAGAAAGTGACGAAACAAGCGAAAAGCCGGGTAGCGGCGCTCAAGCCGGTGGTTGTCAAGCGGGCCGCGATCACGAAAGTCGTGCTCGCCACGAGGAGGTCCGCCGTTGTCACGAAAACCAAGGCGGCTGCTGCAAAGACGAAGGCTGCCGCCGCGCGTTACGTGCGGAGTGACCAGTACGCGGAGCATCTCAAAATTGCGCAGACCGGTCTGAACTACGTCGCTCTCGTCGCGTCGGCGGTAGGGATTGTTATGCTATTCGCCTCAGGTGCGGGTGCTCCAGCAGCCGCTGCGTGGACTGCGGGTATTATGACCGGGCTATCCATGAGCGCAGGAACGGCGAGAAAGCAAGTTGATTCGACGTACTCGAATGACGCATACATTACTGACATGACACTAGGGACTCTGTCTGTGGTAAGCGGGGGTGCGGCTTCAGGCGTTGGGAAGCTGGCTCAAGCTGGAGGATACGCCGATGACGTGGTCAGGTCTGCAAGAGGGTCCATGGATGTCATTAACTTCGTCGTCGATGTCGGCGGCTACTTCGGAAGCGCCCAAGTGAAATAGAGGTATGACATCAATGTTATTCGTCGTCCTAATCCCTGCGGTCGTCGGACTCCTTGTTTTGAACATTGTTCTGAACTATGCGGCGTACCGCGGGCGAATCTCATACGGGACATTCTTCAAGGTGGTGGGTCTGGCACTTCTTGGAACCTTGTGGTTCTTCGGGATTCTTCATTGGTGGTTGCTTGGAGATGGCATCTTCGTGGTAAATGCGCTCCTTGTGCCCTTTCTGATCTGGCTATTGGTCGTCGGCGCGCTCATCGGTGGGCTTTCTGCGAGTTCGGGAGGCTCAGTGAAGTCGTGGTGCTTGTGGATGGATGACAAGGCGAGAGTCAGGGCTACTGAGCGCAAAGCAAAGCGCGGTATCCCCAATGGCGGGGATTTCTGACGGCAGCAAGGTCTTCCCTATATCCAGAGCTACTCGGCAACCCTTCTCTTGGTCAAGACTTTAGTCCACGACGATTAGTGAAGGTGAAACGTCCCGGGTTCCACGTGGACTCGATTATGCGGAAGCTACGGTCTCCCGCGCGACTTCCTGATTGTACTGTTCGAGCAAGTGCAGGGGTGCCTGCCGTCTGTCCCCCATTCTTTGTCGTCGTGAGTTTGCGGTGCCAGCGCCGGGCGTTATGCCAAAGCCGATGTAGATTACGAGCGCGAGTTCGAGGTCGAGTCTGGTCCTTCAGGTGTTGCGGTTGGTGGGCTCTCGCTTCAGCGTCGACATGATGTGCCCTATGAAGGGGAATGCCGTGGTCTCCTCCTTCAGACTCGGCAATAGACTCGGAAGCGTTGTACTTCCGAGTACTGCAGAGTAAACTACAGACTATGAACATCGCCACACTCATCGCACGACCCGAGGGCAAGACACTCGAGTTCAAACGCGACCTTACCGGGCGCCGTAATGTGCTGCGCACGCTCTGCGCTTTCGCAAACACCGCAGGTGGCACCCTCGTGTTCGGAGTCGAGGATTCGGGCACGGTGATGGGCGTTGTTGATGCGCTTGAATTCGAGCAGCAGCTTGCGAGTATCGTCAGCGACGGCATCGCCCCGCGAGTGGTGCCGGAGATCGACATCGTTGCGTGGCGTGGAATGCAGCTCGTGGCGGTAACGGTCTACCCGGGTCCCAGTCGGCCCTACCATGTGGTGCCGCTCGGCCCTGAAGCCGGAGTATTCGTGCGAATCGGCTCTACGAATCGAGCAGCCGACGCGGAACTCCGAGCAGAACTCGCGCGCGTCGTCCGGGGCGAGAGCTTCGATGAGCAGCCGTTGCCTGATCTGAAAGCCGAGGACGTCGACCTCGCCGCAGCAGCCAGAGCGTTCGCCCCCGAGCGCGAAATCGGGCGCAAGGAGGCCGCCGCTCTGGGGCTCACCACCTCTGTCGGGGAACGCGTTGTTCCCACCGTCGGCGGCGTTCTTCTCTTCGGCAGCACCCGGCTCAGCGTGTTTCCGGACGCTTGGCTGCAGGTGGGGCGCTTTCGCGGCACCACGAAGACGCATATCGCCGACTCCGCCGACATCGTCGCGTCGCTACCCGACACGGTGGACCAAGCCCTCGCGTTCGTGCGGCGAGCCATGTCGCTGGAGCTGCGAGTGGACGGGACCCGGCGAACCGAGCAGTGGCAGTTCCCGCTAGTGGCTGTCCGAGAGGCGCTCATCAACGCGGTCGTGCACGCCGACTACTCTCAGAAAGGCGGGCCGCTGCGCGTGGCCGTCTACGACGATCGGCTCGAGATCGAGAACCCCGGCATGCTTGTCGCGGGCCTCACCCTCGATGACCTCCTGTCCGGGGTCTCTCGGCTACGCAACCGGGTCATTGGCCGCGTGTTTCGCGAGCTGGGGCTCATCGAGCAGTGGGGGAGCGGCATCGGTCGCATGATCGACGCAACCCGAGCCGCCGGCCTGCCCGACCCTCAGTTCGAAGAGATCGGCGGTCGCTTCAGGGTCACGCTCTACTCCGAGCAGACCGCTCGCCCGCAACTCGACGCCACCAACGAGGCCATTGTCGGGGCACTTAGCCACACCCCTGGCGGTCTCTCGACCTCGCAAGTAGCTGAGACCATCGGCAAGAGCGGTCGGACAGCACGCACGCGCCTCAAGGAGTTGGCGACTCTGGGAATCGTCGTCGAACTCGGCACGTCACCTAACGACCCTCAGCGTCGCTATCTCCTCGCCGAGGAACGCGCGAAGTACGGTCGCTGAGGCCGTGTCCCGAGCAGCTGCGGCAACCCGCTGACCGCTAGCAGCTCCCCGGAACCGAGCACGGCGCCGAGCGCTGGAACTCCGGCGTCGCCTCGATGTGCGCGACCAGCGCCGAGCGGTCCGTATCGGCGTGCAGCAGGCACGTGACGTCCTCGGCCATCGGGTCGCCGGTACGCTGCCAGGCCTTAGCGCGACAGCCTCGGCAGATGCGCGAGTACTCGCACGCCTCGGGAGCACAGACGCCCTTGGCCTCCTGCGCGTCGAGTTCGTAGAGCTCGCAGACGGCCTCTTGCAGCGACATCTCGCGGACGTTGCCGATCGTCCAGTCCTGCGCGAACTGGCAGGGCATGATGCCGCCCTCGGAGTTGATGTTCATGTGGCCCTTGCCCACCGGGCATGCCGAGATGGTCTTGAGGCGCTCGAGGCCGTTGCTGACGTCGATGCCGCGCGCCGTGAACTGCTCGGCGACGTAGGGGATGAACGACGGCATCGCGCCGATATCCCACTCCATGCCTTTGACGCCGGACTCTTCGCCCGCGATGAGGTCCTCGATGATGAAGTCGGCGAGCTCACGCCACTGCTCCGGCGTGATGCGGCCGTCGTCCTCGCCCTCGCTGCGGCCGGCGGTGATGAGGTCGCAGAAGTAGAGGAGGCCGACGTCGAGCGACTTGGCCTCGGCGATGAGGTCGTAGATGTGAGGCCACGTATCAGCCGAGATGGCGGTCTTGATGGCGACGCCGACGCCTTCCTCGCGCAGGATCTTGATGGCGTCGATGACCTTGTCGCGGGTGCCGGGCACCTGGACCATGTTGTCGTGGAAGTCGGCCGGGCCGTAGAGCGAGGTCGCGATCCAGTCGATGCCTTGACCCTTGAGACGCTTGGCGGCGTCGCGGTCCATGAAGGTGCAGTTGGTCGATACCGTCACGCGGATGTCGTAGCTGCGCGCGAGCTCGAGGATCTCCCAGAAGTTCTTGCGCATCATCGGTTCGCCACCCGAGAGGAACAGGGCCGGCAGCTTGCGCTCACCCATCTGGTGCACGAGGGCGATGGTCTCCTCGTCGGTCAGCTCGTCGGGACGGATGTGCCCGTCGGCGGCCATGTAGCAGTGGTCGCACAGGAGGTTGCACCGGTTGGTGATGTTCCAGATCACGTCGCTGGGGCGGCCCAACTTGAAGGCGGTGATCGCCTTGTTCTCGACGTCGGCCAGCGGGCCTTTGAAGAAGAGCGAGCGGACGTGAGCCATGGGTGAAGCCTCCTGCGAGTCTGGGCCGGTGTGATTCCGGCGCGTATATCGTGAACGCGCGCGTGTGCGCCAGTGCATTATGCAACCCACGCGCCACGAACGCATCTTGTAACTTTTGTGCACCAACTCCTCGTCGGCCATGGGCGCCCGCGGGTACACTCAAGTCAGGAGGTATTCACCCATGGCCGACACCGTAGAGCTGCACGCACTCACCGACACCGTCACCATCGCACCCGGCGTCGACATGCACCGACTGGGCCTGGGCACCTACAAGGCCGATGACGGGCCCGACGTCGCCCGCGAGGTCTCGGAAGGTCTCGCGATGGGCTACCGGCTCATCGACACGGCGTCGCTCTACGGTAACGAGGCGACCATCGGCGAGGTGATCCGCGACAGCGGTATCCCGCGCGACGACATCTTTCTCACCACGAAGTTGTGGAACTCCGACCAGGGGTACAGGACGGCGTTGGCAGCCTTCGACGCGAGTCTGGCGCGCCTAGGCGTCGAGCAGATCGACCTCTACCTCATCCACTGGCCATGGTCGCAGCACGTCCGCGAGACGTGGCGCGCCATGGAGGAGCTGCTTGCCTCCGGTCGTACCCGGGCTATCGGCGTGTGCAACTACCTGCCGCATCACCTCCACGAGCTGGCCGCCTTCGCCAACGTGCTCCCCGCGGTCAACCAGTTCGAGTTCCACCCCCGCCTCCAGCAGCCGGATCTGCAGGCCACCTGCTGCGAATACGGCATCACCATGCAGGCCTGGGCGCCGCTCATGCGTGGCAAGGTCGCCGACATCCCCCTCCTCGTCGCCATCGCCGAGAAGTACGGCAAGACCCCGGCTCAGGTGTCGATCCGCTGGATCCTAGAGCTCGGCATCACGACTATCCCAAAATCCATCCACCCCGCGCGCATCGCCGAGAACTGCGACGTGTACGACTTCTCGCTGACCGAGGAGGAGATCGAGGCGATCAACGGACTCGACTCGGGCCACAGGATCGGCCCGAATCCGGAGACGTACACCACGCTCGGCACCAATCCCGGTGCTGGCCCCGTGGCGCACAAGGCGCACTGATCCAGAGCGACTCCGGTTGAAAACTGATGTGCTGTCGGCCGAGTGGCCCGACCGCTGGGTGACATCGCTGACGCTAGAATTGACGCAAGTCATAGAGCGGGCGCGAAACCCCAGGCATGCTGGCTGTGTCCCAACCGCTCGTTTCCGGAGGCACCAATGTCCGAATCATCGACCGCATCAGTCGAGCAAGCCCCGGGCTTCTTCGACACCTACGCGCTCGTCTACGCGTTCACCCTCGCGTTCCTTGCACCCGGAGTGGCGCTGCTCGCGGGACTGCCGTTTCGCACCTACACCTTTCAGTACGTCGCGCTGGTGACCGTGCCGTTCTTGCTCGGGCTGCTGGCGACGTTTCTCACAGACAGCTCGGATCCGCTGAAGCGCAACCTGCTTCGCTCGGCGATCCTGATTCCGTTGGCCTCTGTAACGGGCGTCACGGTGCTGTTCACCGGTTCGCTCTCCGTTCTGGTTGTGACTCCACTTCTCGGCGATCACAACTTCGCCGCAACCACGCCGTTCGCGGTGGCGGGATTCGCAGTGCTGGCGTTGCCGCTGGTGTTCGCTCTGGTCACACGGCTGCGCACTAAACTCACGTGGCATAGCGGGGTGCAGATTCTGGCGATCGCGTGTGCACTGGCAATCGTCGGGTACGTTTTGTTCCTGATGATGTCGGGGGCGGGCGTGCTCAAGGCGACTGCTCGCAAGGACCTCGTCATCTACATCACGGGTGCGTTGACCTGGTACCTGCCGTCGTTTGGTATCGCCGCAGGAGCTTGGCGTCGGGTGCCGCTCGTCTAGTCGGACTCGCTCGGGTGAGCCGCCGACCATGCCGAGACGACGTCGACCAGACTCGCTGTTGCAGGCGTCAGCAGCCCCACGCCAAGACCGTCGCGTGACAGCTTCGCCATGACCTCAGGTCTTGCGCAGCACAAGACGACCTCGACCTGCTTCTTGTCGAGGGTCTCGATCGCTTCCCGGAGTGAGGCCAGGCCGGTGAGGTCGATGAAGGGGACGCGAGAGAGATCGAGCACCAGGATCTCGGGGACCGTGTTGGTGTGCACCAGCGCGGCTTCGAACTGCTCGATGGCGCCAAAGAAGAACGGGCCCTCGATCGTGTAGACGAGCATGCCGTCGGGGAGGGCCGAGGTGTCGCCGGCGGCGAACTGACTGCGGACTTCCTCGGAGTCGAGCTGACGTACCTCGACGGACTCGGCCATTCTTCGCAGGAAGTTGACCATCGCGAGCACCACGCCCACTTCGACCGCGACCACGATGTCGGCGAAGATCGTGAGCCCCAGGGTGATCAGCATGACCGCGACATCGGAGCGGGGGGCTCGGCGGGCGGT
>JBBRWO010000086.1:0-8664 GCA_038249135.1 Coriobacteriia bacterium | reverse complement strand
TACGTCACGCGATTCCACTACGTCAACGTCGAGGACCCCATCAGCGTGCTGCTTACCGGCATGACCCGAGACGGGACCTTCATGATCGAGGACGGTCGACTGACTCGTCCGCTGCGCAACCTTCGCTTCACGCAAAGCGCCGTCAAGGCGCTCTACTGGTGCGAGGGCGCGACCAGGGAACGTCGGTTCGTCGGGACCGAGGAAGGCGCCTGCTACGTGCCGGGACTGCTCATATCCAAGTTCAACTTCACGGGGCAGACAACGTAGCGCCTGCGCTTTCGTTGCCCGGGGTCACTTCGCCTTGATCGCAGGCTGCTCTCGATGACACCCTCGACAGCCGTTCTCGGGCGTCTCGGTGACCTCGGGGTGCTCCTCGGACAACTTGGCGGCATCAAGCTCGGCCTTGGTCAGAGCCGGCGGTGGCGGCTTGCAGCCCCCCAGTGCCGGCACGCACGCGACCAGCACTGCGGCCACTAGCAGACTCGGAACTCGGTAACGACCCTGCATCGGCACACCCTCCCTTGGCGACAACTCCAGTATAATCGCTGCACTGTCGGCTCGACGTTTGCAGACACGCTCACATGCCCCAGCCCACACTCCAGAGCATCGACCGACGCTCCATGCGGAGTTTCCGCAGGCGACGCCGCAGCAGAGGCCGGACCGTCATCGCGGTGGTCGCGCTCGCGCTGATCGCTGCCGGTGCCGCATGGGCCGTCAGCGACGGGCTCCTCGGCAGCGACAAGAAGTCGGGCCTGACTGATTCCACGGCCGCTCTGACCACCACGCTGACCGCCTCCGCCGCCACCAGTGCATCCTGGTCTGCGACGGCGCCGGTGACACAACCCGCCGCCGCGGCTACTCCCACACCCGACGCCTCGCGCCCCGCCACCATCACGGTCGCCGGCGCCGGCGACATGATCTTTGACCGCCAGGTGAAGGCCCTCATCAAACTCGCCGGCGGAGAGGCGCCACTCGCTCACGTCGCCTCCATCCTCAAAGCCGCCGACGTGGCCATCGCCAACCTCGAGTCCACCCTCGCCTCCAGCGGCAAAGAGAACGCCGCCAAAGATGTCACCTTCCGAGGAGACCCGCGCGGCATCGAGAGCCTGAAGGTCGCCGAGCTCGATGCGGTCTCGCTCGCCAACAACCACGTGCTCGACTACGGCCCCGAGCCGCTGCTCGACACCATCAAGGCACTCGACAGGGCAGGCATCGGCCACGCAGGCGCCGGCAAGGACAAGACCGCCGCGTGGATGCCCGCCACCATCGAGCGCAACGGCACCACCACCGCCTACCTCGCCTACTCACACATCGTTCCGGCCGGCTTCATCGCTCAAGACGATCGCGCGGGATTCGCCTCCGGCCGCCAGGACATGAACCTCGTCGAAGACGCGATCCGGGAAGCCAAGAAGACGCACGACTACGTGATCGTCTCCTTCCACTGGGGCATCGAGTACACCGATAACCCCACCGCCGAGCAGGTAAAGAACGCTCACCGCGCCATCGACGCCGGCGCCGACATGGTGCTCGCTCACCACCCGCACGTCATCCAAGGCGTCGAGTTCTACAAGGACGGGCTTATCGCGTACTCACTGGGCGACTTCGTCTTCGACCACTACTCCCGCAAGACCGGCGAGGCGTTCATCCTCAACGCGAGCATGGGTCCCGACGGCATCACGGATGTCAGCGCCATTCCCGTCTACCTCGACAAGTACGGACGCCCGGAGGTGGTCACCGGGTCCGAGGGCCGATCGATCCTCACACGACTCAAGGCGATCTCTGGTCCATTGGGCACGACCGTCAATATCATCGGCGACAGAGCGAGTATCCACCCATGAGACCTCCCCGACGCACAACCAACGCAGTTCGCCGCGACCGCGAACTCCGTGTGATCCGCTCCAACATGTCTGAGACGCATGTCACCGTGCACGGTCTCGGCACGGTTCGCGACACCGGGCTGGCCCTTGAGGGCCGCGCTGCTCGGCAACGACGTCATCGCGCGCGGGCTCAGCGGACCATGATCGGCTGGTCGCTCATCGCAGTGCTGGCTCTTGGCGTCGGCGCGTACGCCTGGTGGGGCAGCTCGGAGCGCAAAGCCGCGGCGTCTCCTCTGACGGATCTGCCTGCCGCAACAGCCGCCGCACACCAGAAGCCAGGCACCATCGTCGCGGCAAGCCGTCCGATCATCCCCGACCCGACTCCCATCTTCGCGCGCTACCGTTCCTTGCAGATACGCCTTCCAGTGGCCGTGAAGGATCTCACCGAGGTCGGCTTCCACCAGGCCGCGTACCCCTACGCCCGGCACATGAGCACGCCGCTGACCGAGGCCGACAATAGCGACACCAAAGACGCGCGCGGCACCGGCCGAGATGCGAGCAAGCAGCCCACAGGTGCCGACGCGGTCCTCGAGGGCAAATTCATCCGCATGTGGCGTGCCCGGCCGGGTGAGCCGGATACCGCCACAGACGTAGGCGCGCCTCCGGGCTCAGATGTGTTCGCGCCGGTCAGCGGCACCATCGTGAAGATCAAGAAGTACAAGCTCTACGGCAAGCACGATGACTATGAGATCCACATCCAGCCACATGGATGGCCAGACATAGACCTCGTGATGATCCACGTGACGGATCTCTCGGCAGGGGTCGGCGATGAAGTCGTTGGCGGCGTGACTCGCATAGCAGCGATCCGCAAGCTCTCCGACAAGGTCCACCACCAGCTGCGAGACTACACGGACGACGGCGGAGACCACACACATCTCCAGATCAACAACGCCAGCGATCCCCGCTACAAGGGTCTCGAAGGGGCGATTGCTGTTCAGCCCTGACCCGCGCTCAGCTCTGGTCGGTAGGTGGGGTCGTCGTCGGCGGAGTCGTGGCCGGGGCGGTCGGGTTGACTCGACTCACGTACCCGCGAAAGCGACGGTCGAACTCCGAGCGGACCAGCATCACCTTGCGGTCGCATCCCTTGCAGCGTAGGCCGATGTCGGCACCCAGCCGCACGATCTCCCACTCGTTGACGCCACACGGATGCGGCTTCTTGAGTCGGACGGTATCGCCGAGGTCGATGGGTGTGATCGGAACCGACATGCCAGCCTCATTCGTAACCTACGGTTAGAATCCCACGCATACTCACGGTAGCATCATCAACTGAGGTGCAACCTGCGGTATAAGTGAGTATACCGTGCACCTCCCGCCCCCATGGGCCCGCACCGCACGGATCGACGAAGGGACCGACCTCATGCTCACACCTGCGATTCTCTCCGTGCTCGGCGAGGACTGCGTCGGCATCGTGGCGCGCATCTCCAACGTGCTCGCCGCGTCGCACGCCAACATCGAGGACATACGCCAGACCATCATCGGCGGCATCTTCTCAATGACGATGCTCGTCACCGTCAACGAAGGCGAGACCCCGTTCGATGAGCTTCAGGCGAGTCTGACGGAGGTCGGCACTGACCTCGGCCTCCAGATCACCCTGCAGCGCGAAGACGTCTTCCGCTACATGCACCGCGTCTAGCCCGCATCCACCGCACCGCCGAGGAGGACTCCCGTTGCGCATCACCCCGGAAGAAGTCGCCGAGACTCTCACAATGGTCACCCAGCAGAGCCTCGACATCCGCACCGTCACCATGGGCGTGTCGCTCTCCAGCTGCACCGACCCCAGCATCGAGGTCATGGCGCGCCGCATCTACGAGCGCGTCACCAGCGCCGCCGAGCGCCTCGTCCCCGTCGCCGAGCAGCTCGAGCGTGAGTACGGCATCCCCATCGTGAACAAGCGCATCTCGGTCACCCCCATCGCGCAGCTCGCCGCGGCCTGCAAGGATGAGGACATCACGCCACTCGCCGAGGCACTCGACCGCGCCGCGCACGAGGTCGGCGTGGACTTCATCGGCGGGTTCTCGGCGCTGGTGCACAAGGGCATCGGCGACGGCGACCGTCGGCTCATCAACTCGATCCCGCAGGCACTCGCCAGCACACAGCGCGTCTGCGCGAGCGTGAACGTCGCCACCACGCGTGCCGGCATCAACATGGACGCCGTCTATGAGATGGCGCGCATCGTGCGCGCCTGCGCTGAGATCACCGCCGACCGCGACAGTATCGCCTGCGCCAAGCTGGTCATCTTCGCCAACATGGTCGAAGACAACCCGTTCATGGCCGGCGCGTGCCACGGAGCCGGCGAGCCCGACGAGGTCATCAACGTCGGCATCTCCGGTCCGGGCGTCGTGCGCGCGATCGTCGACGCGCTCCCCAAGGACGCCGACATGACCGCCGTCGCCGAGGCGATCAAGGTGACCAGCTTCAAGATCACGCGCGCCGGTGAGCTCATGGCCCGAGAGGCCGCGCGCCGCCTGGGCGTCACCATGGGTATCGTCGACCTCTCGCTCGCCCCCACACCCGCCGAGGGCGACTCCGTGGCCGAGATCATCGAGGCGATGGGCGTCGGCCGCTGCGGCGGGCCTGGCACCACCGCCGCGCTCGCGCTGCTCAACGACGCCGTCAAGAAGGGCGGCGCGATGGGCACCAGCTCCACCGGTGGCCTCTCGGGCGCGTTCATCCCCGTATCCGAGGACATGGGCATGATCCGCGCGGTCGAGTCCGGCGCGCTCACGCTCGAGAAGCTCGAGGCCATGACCGCAGTGTGCTCAGTGGGCCTCGACATGATCGCCATCCCCGGCGACACCACCGCCGAAACCATCGCCGGCATCATCGCCGACGAGTGCGCCATCGGCGTCGTCAACTGGAAAACGACCGCCGTGCGCCTCATCCCCGCCATCGGCAAGCAGGTCGGTGAGCGCCTGGAGTTCGGCGGCCTCCTCGGCAGTGCGCCGATCATGCCCGTCAACGAGTGGGCAGGCACCATCTTCGCCCGCCGAGGAGGCCGTTTCCCGGCCCCGCTCCAGTCACTGAAGAACTAGCCTCACGACGAAACCCTAAGTATTTGCCCGAGTTCCGAGCGGTCGAAATCTGCCGTCGAGCGGTTCCTTAAGGTTTCGTTAATGACCGTTTATCAGATTACTCTAATGTTTACTCAACCTGTTCCCGATTAAGGGATAGACGGCGGAGCACCCCGCAATGCTCTGCAGCCATCGATGAAATCTGAAACACCGTCCGGACTATCGAAAGGAACCACCATGAAGAAGCTCGTCCTCCTCGCCGCCCTCGCCGCGGCCCTGCTCGTCGGAGCTGCCACGTTCGCCTCTGCCGAGACGGCCACCTACGGCTCAGCCGTTCCTGGCACCGTAACCGTTAAGGCGACCGTCAACCAGAAGCTGGCCATGTCGATCACCACGACCGACGCCGTCTCGCAGACCGTCGACTTCGGCACCGTCGATCCCGGTAGCTCGTACGCCGGCAAGACCGCCGTCCTCAACGTCAAGGCCAACAAGGGCTACAAGCTGGACAAGGCTATCGGCGGACAGTTTGCGCTCATGGGTCTCTCAACCAGCCTTCCCGTCACCGCCACTCTCGCGAAGCCTGCTGCCGCTGGCGACGACTACACCGACGACTACTCACTGAACGTCCCGTGGGACACCGCACCGGCCGCCTACACCGCGACCGTCCAGTACACGGCCACCCTGCAGTAACCAGCATCACAGGCTCGTGCGAAGACCCCCGGGGCAACCGCCCCGGGGGTCTTCTTCTTTGCCGAAACCCATACCACCGCCATCGTCAACAGCGATAACGCCGACTGCTTTGAAGGCGCGATCATGGACACCTGACGACGCGCACAGTCGCGTCATCCTTTCCTTTTGCGGTACAGGGACCACAAAAGGAAAGGGCCTCGGTCCGCGACCGAGGCCCTGAACTGAACAAACCGAGACGATGTGCCGCTAACCTCGGCACCAACCCGGCGGACGCTTACTCCGCGGCTTCGCCCAATCCGGTATCAAGTTCCGCACTGCGGCGTCTGTCGGCGTCGTCGCGATCACGCTGACGACCAGTCGACCTCGCGGCGGCCATCCAAACGAGCCTGAACACTCCCAGAACGACGACGGCGCCGACAGCGATGAGCAACCATGCCGGAACGAGCCAGACGGTGCGTTCCTGGGTGATTGTCTCCTTGCCGCCAGAAACGGCCTTGCCGGCCCCATCGACCTCGGAGGCATCCAGCCGAACCTTGTACCTCCCGATTGCAACACCTTGGGCCAAGACGGTACCCGTCACCTCAATGTTGGAGTTGGCGAAGGATGTGCGCCCGTCGATCGGCGTCTGAGACACGACCTCATTGCCGCCGCGGTCCAGCAGCAGAACCCGCACACCGAGTCTTACGTCGGTGTTGCCGAGGTTGCGAACCGTGAAGTTATACGGAACCGTACCGCCAATGATGAACGCAGGAACGTTGAACGGACGCACTTCGAGCTTCTTGAAGAGCTCACCAGGAACTCGGAGCGTTATCCGCGTACCCAGGCGACCCGATACGACGGACTGTACCGACTGCCCTGCCTTTGGCAGGTCAAACGACTCGAAGAAGATCAACACGTTGTGGTCACCTGGAGTGGTGTCAGGCGGCACCGAAAGCGAGAATTTCACCGGTACTTTCTCGCCGGGCCTGAGCTCGAGGTACGGGATATTCCCGATTGATTTGCTATTGGAGGGCATGCTGACTCGCACCCACGTCGAAGGATTCCCGAGCGATGACAGATCGGCGCGCGTCGGCGCCACATACGTGAGGTTCCCCTTGCCGTCCACTTTCTGATCCGACGAATACACCAAGACCTTGATTGGCTCGTCGCCCTCGTTGCTCACCACGACCTGGCCCACCAGCTCGCCTGACTTGGGCACCTCGAACTTGAACGTTCCCGAGGAGAGTCCCAGAGTCCTTGTCGCGTGCGCCGAGACAGGAGTCGCAAACAGTGCGGCGAGCGCAAAGCAGACGAGAATCGGGCGCAGTGCCCTACTCGGCGTGAGCGCCGTCACATCCCCACCGCCTCTCGGAAGGTGCGAACCTGTCGGCGCGCCACCGGAATGTGGGTCTCATCGCGATCCGCCGCGACCACCACGTATGTGCCATCCACGCGAAGAATCTCCTTCACCTTGTTGAGGTTCACCAAGTAGCTGCGATGAACGCGGGTAAACGTCTCGCGCGTCATCTTGCCCTCCAGCTCACCGAGCGTCATGTCCACGAGGTACTGGTTCTCGTACGTGTGCGCATACGTCGACTTGTTCCTCGCCGAGAGGAAGATGATGTCATCGATCGCCAGCAGTACCGTACGACCGCCTTTGCGCACGGCCAGCTTGCGGAATTCGCCGTCGGCCGGCGGCGAGGCTTCATCGTTGTGCCTTCGGTGTCCGCGCGCGAGACTCTCGACCCGCGCAGACAGCTCCGCGATGTTGAACGGCTTGGTGAGGTACTGCTGCACGCCCTGCTTGAACGCGAGGATCTTGGCGAGATCCTGCGTCTTGGCGCTCAGCATGATCACCGGAGTGTCTGCCGTAGCAGGGTTGTTGCGCATGTCCATCAGCGCCATCCAGCCATCGACGCGCGGCATCATGATGTCGAGAACCACGACATCGATTCTCACCGAAGAAAGGAGTACGACTCCTTCGCCACCGTCCGCGCCCGAGAACACCTTCATGCCATCGGCTTCTAGACCCAGCCGAATCATGTCCACGATTGCAGAATCATCGTCAATGACGAGCACGTGAGTCTGTTCGTCAGCCACCGTTCGCTCCTCGAAATCTGCCGAATGGAAGGTACTTCCTACCAGATATGCGCTATTGCGAACCGCTTATCAGGACGGATTGTACCCCACCGTGCACGCGCAGAATCCACAAACGAGCATCGCGCGCCGACGCGCGCACAACGTCCGACTACCCGCGCAGCCAGCCATCCATCGCCTGAGCTGCTCTCTTGCCGGCGCCCATCGCCAGAATGACAGTCGCAGCGCCGGTGACGATATCGCCGCCCGCATACACCCCGGGCAGATTCGTCGCGCCACTCTCGTCGGTGATGATGTAGCCGCGCTTCGAGAGTCCTAGGTCGGGAGCGGCCTGTGAAAGCAGTGGGTTCGCGCGCGTCCCTACCGCCGAGATGACCGTATCGCACTCGATCGTGAAGTCGCTGTCGAGCACGCACACCGGAGCACGACGTCCGCTCGCATCCGGCTCGGCGAGTTCTATCCGTGTCGCGACGATACCGGTGACGAAGCCGTCGCTGCCCAGAATCTCCTGCGGCGAGCAGAGCATCTTGAACTCGACGCCCTCCTCGCGAGCGTGGTGCACTTCCTCGCGGCGCGCCGGCATCTCGTCTTCCGTGCGTCGGTACACGAGGAAGACTTCCTCGGCGCCCAGGCGCAAGGCGGTGCGAGCGGCATCCATAGCCACGTTACCGCCACCGACAACCGCGACCTTGCGCCCTCGCCAGACAGGCGTATCAGACGTCGGGAACTCATAGGCCTTCATGAGGTTGACGCGCGTCAGGAACTCGTTGGCCGAGTAGACGCCGTTGAGGTTCTCGCCCGGAATGCCCAGAAATACCGGCAACCCTGCCCCATTGCCGATGAACACGGCGTCGTAGCCCTCCTCGGCCAGGAGCTCGGGAATGGTGACGAGTTGGCCCACGACGATGTCGGTCTCGATCTTCACACCGATGGTGGTGAGCATGTCGATCTCGGCGTTCACGATGTCTTTGGGGAGACGGAACTCGGGGATGCCGTAGGAGAGCACGCCG
>JBBRWO010000085.1:0-8708 GCA_038249135.1 Coriobacteriia bacterium | reverse complement strand
TACTTCGGCTTGTTGGGCACGATGGCCCAGTGCTGGCTGTTGTAGATGAAGGCCCACTGCATATCGGCCTCGCTGTAGAAGCGATGGCCGTGGTCGGGGTCGGGCCGTGAGCCACCGGGCGGGCTGAAGTTGGGGTCGCTGATCCAGAAGCCCTTCACACCGGACTTGGTGCCGGTCGTCAGACACACCACGGTGTGAGCTCCAGTGAAGTTGTGCCCGCGCACCGCGACCGGGACACGACTCATCTGCATCGCCAGAATGACGGGGCGCTTGCCACCTGCCACGAGCGAACGCAGCTGCGACAGGCTGGTGACGTTCACCAGCGAGGCCGGGATGCCCAGACGAGTGAGCATGTCGGCCTGCTCATAGAGGTACGTCGGTCGGCAACAGGGAGCTACCAGACGCCGTACCCATTCGATGCCGTAGGTCGTGTCGTGGTAGAAGCCGGCGATGAAGGCGACACCCGTCGGGCCGCAGTTCGCCGGCCCGCTTGGTGCGCTAGATGCTTCCCACTGAAATCTAGGAGGCGCTTGGAGCGCGGACGTATACATCAGGCCGCGCGTCCCGCACGCGCTGGCGTCTGCGATTCTCGACCTGCGTCACGGCCTCCAGATGGTCTGGCCGCACACAAGTCGGATTCGAGCAGAGATGGTCGAGCACCAGGCCCTCGGGTATTGGACCTCTCACCAGCTCGTAGACGAGCCGATACGCTCGGTAGCTCTTGTGCATCGGCTTGTCGTGGAACTTGCCGCGCCGGGACTTTGGCTCGATGTAGCCCGTCCACAGCCAACAGGTCGGTGCCTTTTCGACCTTCTGCCAGACCCGTTCCGCCAGCGTAAATCGCGGCGCGTAAGGATGGAGCGGATCGCCGTACCGAAGCCAGCGCTGAAAGTGAGTGTTGCACATACCGCGGGCGCTGCGGCGTCGCGGACATCCCTCGATGGCGCAATGCTCTGGTAGGGGGAGGCGGCACTGCACAGGAAGTCCGGCGCGTACTGCCCGCTTGTAGTGAGGCTTGCAGAATCCTCGGCAGATCAGCGGCTGCTCGCAGCCCTCGACGGAACAGGTACGCTTCGTCATGTCGAATCTCCTCTACAGGTTCGGCCATGGTCCCGGACGTTTGCGCGTCGCGGGGCCACTCGATCAGATGTTCCATTTTACAACGCGCCTGAAGTGCGGACGCGAACATCAGCGACGCCTCCCCCGGCCAGCGATGACCCAGAAGGCCACGAAGGCCACGATCACCACGAACAGGACCAGTTCACCGCTCATCCGACCACGTCTTCGGAGTGGCAGTGCTCGCAGTAGCGCGCCTTGCCCGAGCCGATCAGATCGGAGACTTCGGTGCTGTCGAGGTAGACGCGCTTCACCGAATCGTCAAGGTTGCAGTCCTCGTAGGCCGGGTAGCGATGCACGATGTGCTGCCTGTGTTCGTGTAGGACGACGGCGAATGGTGCGTGCTCGGTCACGATGCCTCCTCGTCACGGCGCCTGTCGCCGGCGACGCGATCCTGTCGCTCGATGGTCGTCTCGGGACGGAACATCGAGCGAGAGCGTTGGCGCTCAATCACGAACAGCTCGAAGTAGACATAGCGTGCCACGCCGTACAGCGCCGGGGCGGCGGTCAGCATCGTCCACCACAGCTGGGTCGAGAGACTCCGGCTATAGCCGAGGGCACGCGCCCCCATGATCAGCACGAAAGGGAGCGTCAGCCCCAGCAGCAGGTCGCGGTCGCGGCCCCACAGCACCGGCAGCCGCATACCCGCCCGCCGGTAGCGTTCACCGCGTGCCAGGGTTGAGCCGGCGCCCACCAGCAGCAGCACCACGAACAGCGCGAAGGCCACGATGTTGGGGATGTCAACGGCCATTGGTGCCCTCCAAGCGTTCGCGGTACCTGTCGGTGGCGGTCTGGAGCTTCTGGGTCGAGTTGTGCAGGTCTTTCAGCGCCTTGTCGAAGTCGGCGATCACCTTCTGCGTGACGACGTGCTCGGCATCGGAGCGCGGGTGCTGAATCGTCAGACTAGCTGCGTCCATTGCGGATCACCTCGCGCGTCAGCCCCTCGACCTTGTCCATCACGTCGCGGATGGCCTCGGTGCCGTCGGCCAGCCGCTTGGCGGCCTCGTTGCGGTCGATGCGTTCACGCTCGAACAGCGTCTTCCACTCGGCGATCTCCGACTCGCGCCGCTTGAGTTCGGCATCGGTGTGAATCTTGCCAGAGACGAATGCCCAGGCCACGACGGACACGAGCGGAATCTGGAGGACGACGGCCATGGCCCAATCAGGCATGCCATCGCATCGCCACTGCTACTCGCATGGCACCACTATACCCGACTCAGTGTAGCGCCTCGACGATGTTGTCCCAGTCGCGTGGCCTCCAGCAGTCAGCGTCGATGCCGCAATCCCGCAGCGTCCACAGCCATACCTCCTGCTCGGGTGTCAGCTTGCCCTTGTCGGTCTTCAGTTCGATGGCGAGCAGGCGCGGTGGGCGTGCCAGGATCAGATCGGGCCAACCCTTCTCGCTCCACTTGGACAGGAACGGATGGAAGACACGCCAGCCGCGCAGCTTGGCGAGTTCGAGGACTTGGGCCATGAATGCCTTCTCGGTGAGCGGCGGCATGGCCGTCATGCCTTCACCCGCAAAGGGGCGCACACCGCGCAGTCCGGGTGCTGACCTTCGTGCGATCCCGCCTTCGGACGGAAGCCCATGAAGTTCGGCGCCCCTTCCCCCGCACCCCTAACCCCAGAGAGTTGATTAGATATGATATGAGTAGATGTAAGCGTACTGCCAGTACCATTAGGTACGGTTGGGTACGCTCCGTGCTCAGAACCGCCTGTTCCGTTGGTACCGTTGGGTACGGTAGGGTACGATCGGGTACCGTTGGGTACGCGATACGCCGGCGCCCAGTTATCGAATGTCTCACCCTCAAAGCCGTTGACAGTCAGCAGTCGAGCTTCTTTGAGGGCTGCTATCTGGTTGGCGTACTCCGTGTAATCCTCCCAGTTGAGCACCGCATCCCGCGCCCGTCGAGCATCGGCCAGGAGCAGCCAGAACACCCCGACAGCGGCGGCGAAGGCTATCGGATCCCCTGCCTTGCGTGCCAGCCGCACGAACTTGGCGTCGGCGGCGAAGGCGGTATCCATCAGCGCGAACCCGGTGGCTCGCTTGCGTTGGCTCATCGAATCATCCTCGGCATAAGGTCAGCGGCTCCGAGCAGGAGGATGATTCCTGCCACGAAGCCGCTGCCAATCCAATATCACCGAACCATCCTCGGTACCCCCAGTGTACGCCCTTGTCGCCACTCGCTCGGCCACCGGCCACAGCACCTTGCAGCTGCACGGATCGTTGGTGCAGACCAGCTCGTGTAGGACAAAGCGCGTCATGCCACAGACTCCGAAGGTATCTCCAGTCGTAGTTGCTTGCCTGGGCGTGGTTTGCGCACGGCACGTTTCACGGCTGCCGTCGCTTTCGTAGGCGCCTTAAGCCTGCGAGCCTCCATTAGCCGCTGATACGCTTCGCTCTTGGGTTGAGTCTGACCTAAGCCGTGACACCAATAGTCGTTCCGAAGCAACGCCTTACACATGCGCCTCCACGAAGGTGCCCACTGCGCCGCCTCTAGTTCTGGCGGGGACTCATCGGGGATGGTCGTATATCCGCGCTGATTCCAGCCCCAGATGAACTTGCGGAAGCGCGCCGCATAATGGGACCGCGTCGAGGCAGGCATC
The DNA here is from genome assembly GCA_038249135.1 of Coriobacteriia bacterium. GTDB lineage: Bacteria > Actinomycetota > Coriobacteriia > Anaerosomatales > JAAXUF01 > JBBRWO01. The sequence goes on along the minus strand of JBBRWO010000085.1, from coordinate 4,985 downwards.
GTCTGCAACAGGAGGTTGCAGTAACTCTTCCAAGTGTGACCAAGCGGCTTGCTGATGCGGTTGTTGCCTGAGACATTGCCGGTTTCGGACATGTACAGCGCACCCGTGTTGGCGCCGTTGACACGCTCTACAAGCTTGCCCCATGTTTGCGGCTCCAGGATGTGGTAGAGCCACAAGCCGCGACGCTGGTCATCCCCGAATGGCTGGCAAAGGCGCTGTTGACTTAGCGGAACTCCCGCCATCTGCATCTTGTCGTAGATCGCGTTGTGTGGAAGTTCAGGATGCCGGGAAACGTAGCGCCAAATATCATCGACTTTCCAGTCGTAGATCGGATAGACGTTATAGACCTGGTCCACCACCCGAGTCGTCCAGCGCCGGCGGTTTAGTGTGCGATCCCTTTTCTCCCAGGCCGCGACGGTCATGTAACGCTTGAGGCTCTCTTGAGCGCGAATACCGATGAATGCGGCGGTTGGTTTGCCTTGGCCGTACCAGCGCGCCCACTCGATGATGAACTCCTCAAACTCCATGTTGGCTGCCGGGAACGGGTAGTCAGTTTCCGTTCTAGCTTCAGGGGGTTTGGGCCGAATCCATAGATGCTCCGCGTCGGGATCCCACGCCTTCCAGCGCGGCTCGTAGTTGGTGACCGCGTTACGAAGCAGCATCGGTACGGCGACCCAATGGGGGTCGATATGGTCGCGGTACAGGTCAAAGACGTCCCGGATGTGGTCGATGGTATCGGCGTACTGCGCCTCGAAGTCGATGTAGAACAGGCCGACCCTTACGCCCCGGCGGATCGCCTCGTCCATGACAAGGTGGACCATTACCGATGAGTCCTTGCCGCCAGAAAACGAGACGTATACCCGTTCGACCGAGTCGAACGTCTCGCTGATCCGGGCGCGCGCGGCCTCCAACACATCCTGGTCGCGGTAAGTTCGACTAGCCATCAGTAGATGTCCACTTGTCGGTCGCCTGAGTAGCCCTCTTCGAGGGTGACAGGCTCACGGTCACGTTCAGTCAGCCACTTGTTAAGGTGCTCAAGCGCACACTCGTTGGCGGCGAGCTGCTCTGCTTCAGTCAACAGGTAGAACCCACCGCGGTAGGCTGCTGGAATGCCAGTCGCATAACACGTCGCCGCTTGACCCAACCATGCGATACGGTTCATAGCTGCGTTGGTCAGGTAGTGCTCACAAGAGTGCTTCCACTCGGTTATAACGTGCTCCAAAGCATCCGCGAAGCGTGGTAGATCAGTCAGGAAGACGCGGAACTCCTCTTCGCCATCAGCCTTAGATAGTCCGGGCTTAGAGAGCGCATAGAAGCCGGCTTTGTGGCACTCCCATTTGTCGTGGGTATGGAAGATGCGCTGAGGATCGCTTGTGTTGGCGGTGCGGAAGCCTTCATCCGCGTAGGTGGAGATGTCGTCGGTGAGCGTCGCGTCCGCTTCTGTTACCTCACCCTCGACATCCCACGATTTCGAGAATCCTTGGTCAGCGAACAGTTCCGCTAGCCCAGTAATTTGGCACAGGCGCAGCACCTCGTCCGGCTCCATTCCAAGCTCACGGCCAATACGCTCATCCGTCCAGCCACGACGCTTCAGCTCGACCACAATGTCGCTCATTCGCGACACCTCGTGCTTGCCGCGGGCACGGTTATGCCGGATCGTGGCCGCGATCCGGTCGCTACGGTCCACGCGGTTTTCATTTATCACCGTGACCGGCAAATATCCCTGAACCCTGGCCGAAACCGGCAATGACTCCCGCGCCACTCGGTTCCGGTGAAAACCGTCCACTACTTCGTACCCCTCGTCGGTGGGCCATGCCACTACGGGCTGGGTATATCCATCCTCTCGGATGCTGTGCTCAAGCAGAGCCATCTCGGGCGGCGCGACTGAGTTCGGGTTGTAGTCATTGGCTACAACTTGAGCTAACGGCACCCACCGAACGAAGTCAACCGGCTCAGAAGCGAATGGACTCACCCCGTGTAGTCGGGATCGGATCTTGTTTAAGACCTCGATCCGTTCGTCTCGGTCAGTCACTTCCGCAAGAGCGCCCATGAGCATCTCGGCGGCTCGCATAGCACGTTGACCCATGACACCTAATGCCACAGGCTCAGAGATATCGAAGAGGCCACGCTCCCCACGCATTGTCATGTCTTCGTCTGCAAACGCTCTCATCGCGGCCTCCTGGCGCAGAACATCAGGTGATTCCATCGTCCACGGCGACAGATGCCATCGCCGAAGGCCCATAGTCGTAAGTGCTGCCACAGGCTCATGCGGCCCTCATGGCCTTGCGGACCATCGCAACTGCGCGCTCATGCCCAGCCCTTGCATCCTCCAGGGTTGAGTAACGCTCCTGCCACCGGTCGATCTCTTCGGGGCCGCCGAACACCATAGTCTCAAACAGGATCGGTGGGCCACCACTCCAGCTATGGTCAATGGTCAGGAACACGGTGCTGATCCGCACGTCGGTTGAACCCTCGATCAGCGTCTCCGCGATTCGGCGCGTCTCCTCGAACGGGCGCCGATTCCAGACGCAGTGCTCCTCGAACGAGACGTTGACCGGAGTCCCATCATCACGGAGAACCCACCAATCGAGCTCGTCTAGCTCGTTCACGCCACAGCCCTCCTGGACTGCCAGCTGCGCGCACCCCGACGCTTGCCCTCCTTGCCGCACACCGCGGAGCAGTAGCGTTGCTTGCCACCACCTACCGCCCTGCCATCTGCGGTGAGGTTGACGAATGCCCGCGAGCAGATGACGCAGATATGCCGTGCGTGCATCCACTCATGCTTCAGCCAGCCCTCGTCACCGACGACGTAGATGCCGTCCACCAGGTGCTCGTACACGATGCGGTCGTAGTTGGCTGCCCGGTAGGTCATGCCATCCTCTCCTGGCGTCTGACGTGACGTCGCAGGATCGCAGACTCAGCGCGGGCCATGATCCGTCCCAGCCGCTTCATCTGGTCGCGGCTCAACTCTCGCTGTGACAGCTCCATCAGGCGGGACTCGATGAAGGACAGCGACAGGTCCACGTCATTCCACCGCAGCCACTCGGATAGTTCTTCTGCGCGGGTCATGCGATCAGCCCCAGGGTTGGCTGCTCAATGGAGCGCATGGCGCGGGCACAGCGGCGCACACCGGCGATGCGTCGGTACTGGCTGCGGCAGCGACGCAGCAGCGCATCGGCGTAGGCGTCCACGGCAGCAGGATCGGCTTCCAGCCATACCCCGCGTGGTCCGGCCACGATGGGATGCGAACCACTGGACACCAGCTCTTCGAGCGCCTGCTCCACCTGGCGACGGGTGAGGTGCGTCATGTCCGCGAGTTGGCCGATGGTCTGCGCGCGCTCGGTGCCCCACAACAAACGGGCGCGGATGATACTGGCAGCGTCCCATTCGAGGGCGTAGCGTGGCTCCTGTAGGCTCGTGGGCGGCATCACGCGATCTCTCCGCTCATCAGTGCTACAACCCAGGCGCGCACGTCGTCGATGGTCAGCGGTCCCGGATGCACCATACCGGCCTCGTCGCAGGTCCAGCCCAGCGCAGCCGGCTGATCTTCTCGGCCACGGCTTGGATAGGCCAGGCGTAGCGCCACGAGCATGATGTTGCCCCATGGATCGCCGGGGTAGTCGGCGTGCAGGACTTCCATTACGGCGCACGCTCGACACGCGCTAGGTAGGCGAGCAGGATCGGGCGCCACGTCTTGCCCCAGTCCGTCTTGAGTTTGTGATGATGCGAGCACAGCGAAACTAGGTTTGTCCGGATCGTCTCGGACTTCAGCCCGAGTCCGCCAGATGCACGGACGTGATCCACTTCGATCCTGCCCTCGCAGAGCGTCACGATATCGCTGCGGAGCTGTCCGTACAGGAACAAGGCACGTTGCGCCACACAACCGTTATCGCGGGCGCGGACGTAGGCCATCTCGGCGCGGCCATCCGGCGACTCGACCTTGATCTTCTTGGCCTTGCGCTTCGGCGGCAGAGCGAACGGCGATGCGGCTCTCATGCCAGCTCCATCCCGACGGTGGCCGGCTCAGGTGTCTCGCGTGCGCCCTTCGGCGTTGCCTTGGCGGCTGCTGCGCGGGCTTCTGCACGCTGCACGTAGTCGGGCTTCGGCGGTACTTCTTCCCCGCCTGTCACCTTCAGGACATCTTCGAGGGACGGCCCGGCAGCCAGCGGGGGGGATACGCCAGCTACCGGACCTACGGGAGTCGTGGCAGTCGCGGCAATGCCCGCCTGCTCCTGCTCGTCCCGTCCAGCCTCGGACGGCGGGTGCCCGTCCTCCGAAGCAGGTTCATTCGCCGACGCAGGATCGCTGCTTGGAACAGCGTCGGGCACCTGCGCCGGCGTCTCAATGAGGGCGATGATCTGTTCGATCTGCGCCGGTGTGGCATGCGTGCCGGTGGGTACGCCCACCTGTCGCGCCAGCTGCTCAAGCGCCGCTGCGTCGATCCCGTGGGCAACGGCAGTATCGAGCATGCGCTGGCGTGGGTCAGGGGTGGCGCGTGACTTGTTGCGGACCTCCTCGACGGATGCGATGCCGCGCTTGACCTCGAAGCCCAGCGCAGCGATGGCGCGGCCCCAGGCCGATGTCTCGGCGTTCTCGATCTCGCTGCCTCTGGTGTACGGCGTCGCACCGGGGATCTCCAACGAGGAATGGCCGATACCCGGACGCGGATCGGAAGGCGTGCGGTAGGCAAACGCCTTGACTGTCACGCGTGACGCGGTGAGCTCCACGATCTCGGACTGCAACGAGCCTTCGGGGTAGACCTTCATGAAGGCGTCCACCCGCTCATTGACCGGGACATAGTCGGACATGTCGAACTTGCCAGGCATCAGGCCACCTCCAGCGCCTGCGGCAAGATGATCTCGCCGAGCGCCTGCTTCTCGAATGATCGGTAGTCGTCATGGGTGGCCTTGGCTGCGAGGAAGGCCGAGAACTCCGCACCGCCGGCGGGCAGCTCCAGGAACGTCCACTTATCGGGTGCATCGGAG
>JBBRWO010000084.1:0-8729 GCA_038249135.1 Coriobacteriia bacterium | reverse complement strand
TCCCCCACCACGGCATGGATCTCGCCCGCGCCGACAGCGATGCTGACGTGGTCGACGGCGACTGCGCCGCCGAACCGCTTCACGATGTCGTGCGCCTCGATGACCGTCTTTCGAGTCGTACGAGTCTCTGGTGCTGTACTCATGGTGCTGGGCTCCTTTGCCGCGGGTGAGACCGGACTGTGCGGGGCTAGTGGAGTAGCTGCCCGCCGGTTACGTTCATCGATGCGCCCGTGATGTTGCGTGCCTTGTCCGACAGCAGGAAGGCGACGGCCTCGCCGATGTCGTCTGGCTCCTGGGGGCGGCCGAGTGGAATCGGCGCGATCGCGCCCGCCCACGCCTCCTCCCGAGTGATGCCATCGGCCGCCGCAGCCTTGTCAAGCATCGGCTCCCAGAGCGGCGTGCGCACGACGCCGGGCAGAACTGCGTTCACGGTGATGTCGTAGGGGGCGAGTTCAACGGCGAGCGACTGGGTGAGACCCATCACACCGAATTTGCTGGCACAGTAGTGGCTGAACAGCGGGATGCCGCGGAGCCCCACGAAGGACGCGTTCGAGACGATGCGTCCGGAGCGCCGTTCGATCATCTGGTCGACGACCGCCCTGGTGGTGTGGAAGACGCCGTTGAGGTTCACATCGATGATGCGGTTCCACTCGTCCTCGTCCATCTCGTTGAACGGAACGCGGTTCGAGATGCCGGCGTTGTTCACGAGCCCATCGACCCGGCCGAAGCGCTTCGTCGCATCCGCCACGACACCGCGGCTGGAATCGCCGCTCGTGACGTCGTGCTGGAGGCCGAGGGCGAGTCCGCCGGCCGAGGTGATCTCTGTCGCGATGCTCTCGGCAGCCTCGAGCCGAATGTCGGTGATGACGACCTGCGCACCGTGTTCGGCGACCACCTTGGCAATGCCGGCTCCGATGCCGGAACCTCCGCCAGTCACGAGAATTACCTTGCCTGTTAGATCAGCCACGACTGTCAACCTCCATTGGTTGTGCGGAATGGTTTACACGTGTGGTGTAAACCTGTGGACCACACTAGTGGTTGGATCCAATGGAAAGCAAGGCTTTTGTCACTTCAGAGAGAACAGTATCGATCGACAGGCAGATCCCGTCCGCGGCCGCGGCGTCAGAAGCCGGAATGCCGCTCAGTGGAGCTCGCCGCGACACTGCGAGCGCCGGAGTCCACTCTCTCATCGAGAACGAACCACACAGCCCTGACCGGCTCGGCCGAACTGTTCCAGAAGCGGTGCGGGATGTTCGAATCGAAAGCGATGGAGTCCCCGACATGCATTTGGGTCTGGCTGAATCCCACCTGCGCGTTGAGCGTTCCCGAGACGATGACACCGTACTCGCGCCCGCCGTGGCGGATGAAGTCCTCCGACGGCTGGCCTCCAGGAGCGGAGTCGTACACCACCTCGATGAATTCGGCTCCGTCTTCGGCACGCGGCGTGAGCCGCTCCCAGCGTGGTCCTGATTTGAGGCGGATCGCCGGGCGTGCGTTGCCGCGCAGCACAATGCCCGCCTCGTCAAGCGGGGTATTCTGAGCCGTCGCGACGGACTCCTCCAGGGGCACGATCGGTTCGCCCTCGGGCGTCACTGCTTCCTCGAAGAGGCTGTCCATCGAGATGCCCAGCGCGCTCACCACGTTGTAGAGAGCGCGCACACTGAAGGCGGCCAGGCCCCGCTCGACCTGGGAGACATGGCTCGCCGAGACGTCGATACGGCGCCCGAGCTCGCGGATACTCATCCCGGCGGTCTCCCGCGAGGCGCGGATACGCCCACCGACGGTGAGCCATTCAGACGCATCTTCAGGCTCATTCACCGAATTCTCCCTTGTCCTGACCGGCACGGTGGGTCAGCCCGTCATAAGTGAACCCTGACAACACACCGAGTGTATCTCTACACAGAACAGAACGGGAAAGTCCGATGAGGGCTCCTGTGACGGGACGAGCCGCCGGTGCTGCGCTACTTATCTCTGCGTTTCACTCGCCAGCTGGGTCCAGAGTGTCCGCGCAGCGGTCCAGAACAACGCGTTGCAGACCCGGGAATGTCACGCCGACGGATGCGAACGGATCTAACGCGACCACAGTGACATTCGGTGGGCTCGACTTCATCAAGTTCGCTTCGTCCTCGTCGTGCGAATGCCCGGTCGAGGAGCTCCACGGTCGCCGGATTCACCAGCTCGCTCCGTCGAATGTAGTGCTGCACCGTGATCGTCGTGTCCGTGTGGCCGCGCAACTCCGCCGCGAGCTCGACATTGGCCTAGTCATTGACCGCGGTCGCTGTCAACGCATCGGGAATGTGGGGCTCACGATGCAGTCGGAAAACATGGTCCAGCGGATTGCTGGGGGGAACTCCATGCCGCCCCACCAGCTCAAGCGCCAACCGCAGAACGACACGAGCTTGTTTGGCACGACTGTACGAGAGCATCGCCAACTGCTTGATCAAACGATCACAGCGAGTGACACCGATCTCACGCAAGGTGAAATTTCCGAACAGTGGAAGGACGAGTGTGCGCATGGTGCGCTCGTATAGATTCCGGGTTGTCTGCGAGATTCGATTCTCCATGTCGATGTCGTCAAGCCAGTCCGTCGCCAATTCACCGAACAAGCTGTCCTGGCTGAGGGATGTGTTGGTCGGCCGGAGCAGGTGCCTCGCAGTGAGCTTGCCCTTCGAGATTCGCTCGGCAGCTTTAGCGGTGTCGGGGCGGATGAGCACAGAATCCATCGCACGCGCCATCGGCAATCGTGAAGCCCTGCCACGTTGACACTGCAGGTTTCTCCTACCCGTGGTCCTCCCGGGGTGAAGCACTCAAGCGCCACGATACGATCGTCAATCGATATCGGGCGAGGCTGGCCGCCCTGAATGGCGTAGCAGAGTTGTCCCATCGGACGCCCCGGACGCTCTACCTTTTGCGAGGCGTCGCGGCTACGGTTATGGCGTGTCCACAACCGATCCGCTGCCTGGCCGCCCTACTCCTGACAATCCGTTGGGGAAACTGGTTCTCCTGCGCCACGGGGAGACGGAGTGGTCGAAGGAAGGGCGACACACCGGACTGACGAATGTTCCGCTCACTGCTCGTGGGGAGGAACTTGCCCGCGGCGCCGGCAAGTTGGTCGCCGGCTACGACTTCTCCCTCGTCCTGGCCTCGCCACTGCAGCGTGCGAAGCGCACCGCTGAACTGGCGGGGCTGCATGCCGAGGTCGACCACCTCCTCGTCGAATGGGACTACGGCGGGTATGAGGGGCGTACGACGCGCGACATTCGCAGCGAGCTCGGCTACAACTGGAGCGCTTTCACCCACGGCGTGGTTCGGGGGCAGACGCCCGGTGAGACGGTGGAGGAGGTCGCCGCGCGCGCCTCGCGCGTGCTAACGCGAGTGCTACCTGCGATGACGGAGGGAGATGTCGCCCTGGTCGCGCACGGCCATTTTCTGCGCATCCTGACAGCCGTGTATCTGCGGATGGCTCCTCGCTTCGGCGCCCAGATCACCATGGATGCTGGATCGGTGTCGGTCCTGAGCTTCTACCGTGAGCAGCCGGCCATCCTGTCTTGGAACTATGGACTTGAGCTACCTTTGGTGCCCTCGGAGTCCTGACCCCTTCGTGAGACCGCGCATGCTGGCAAACGGTGAGCACCCGTCTTCCTGTCAGAGGAATCTGCTTTCGGAATCGGTGTGCCAGGTGCACGAGAGCCATGGGAAAGTGGCCCCAACGCGGGGAAGGACGAAACCAGATTCATTCGGCGGAACCGCTGAGCGGTGTTAGGACCTGCGAGACTCGGCCCATGGTGACAACGGGAGCGCAAGTCTCAATTCTGCGCAATTTGATGATGCGGATCGGGTACACCGAAGCGCAGCCACGACCCCCCGTCACCACAACTGGCGAATCTCACCACGGAGGTACAAGGCGACAGTGTTGAGATCTGTGCGGCCCGGACACATCGCTGACAGTTCGTACGCTTACATGTTCCGCCGCAGAGAAACCGACAATGAGACCCATCGCCATGCTGACGTCGAACTCGAACTCCTCAAGATCGCGCCGGCACCGCCCGATAGGTATATGGCCTTCAAGACCAATCGATCCGGCCCCAAAAGCCACGAACCGGCGGTGCCTCACGGTGTCGACGCGTACAGATCTTCGTGATGTCAAGAGTTTCGGCCCGACCCCCAGCGAACACCGAAACGGTAACGAGATCTTGCATGGGACGAACTGGTGGATCGAAAATCGATCAATAGTATCGAGAGCACAACAAATTTCCACGACTTCGCTCCCCCTAACGGGAACTATCAGTTTTCTAAGTCGGGTGCGCGAATGTTCACAGTGTTCAATTGCGGGTCTGGGCAGTGGGTATGAGGTGCAGTCGACGTTTGGGCGCATTGGTGGGTTGCGAAAGGCACTGCAGACGCGGGCGAACGCCGACAGGGGGCTTCGTAACGGGAGGCTCGGCGAGGGACGACTCGTGGGCGACGACCGCTGGCGGTAGTTAGGTTATGCTTACCTAAGTCCGAAGTAGGATTGTTCTGTCTCACGCCGAAGGTATCCCGCAATTATGGTTTCGATCGCCTCTGCTCGAGGTCTGTCCCTCCTCCGCGGCCGACCTGACGCTACGGCCCTCGTTGTCGACGGCGCGACCATTAACTACGCTGAACTTTCCCTGCTGGTTCGCGAGCGCAGGGGTCAGCTCGGTGAGACCCGTCGCCTTGTGATGATCGCCGCGGCCAACGCGCTCGAGCCGATCGTCACCTATTTGGCCGCACTCGAGGGCGGGCACCCTGTGGTGTTCGTCTCAGGGGGCGAAGACGATGCGAGCCTGGCCCACAAAGCCGCCTTCATCGACCGTTTCAGCCCCGATGTCATCGCGCACGACGGCCCACAGGGGTGGACGATTGAGGAACGAAACCCGGGCAGCCGACACACCTTTCATCCTGAGTTAGCCGTGCTTGGGAGCACGTCGGGGTCGACCGGGTCGCCGAAGCTCGTGCGCCTCTCTTTCGACAACGTGCGCTGCAATGCCGCATCCATCGCGCAATATCTGCGCCTCGGACCGAGCGATCGCGCGGCGACGACCTTACCGCTGCAGTACTGCTACGGCCTGTCGGTGGTGAACAGCCACCTGCTCGCCGGTGCGAGCGTCATGCTCACAGATCGGTCAGTTACTGAAGAAGCGTTCTGGCAGGAGGCATCCGCCCATCGGATCACCTCGTTTGCCGGTGTGCCCTACACCTTCGAGATGCTCGAGGCCAGCGGCTTCGCCGACCGCTCCGTGCCGAGCCTGCGCTACCTGACCCAGGCCGGTGGTCGGCTCGCGCCCGAGAAGATTCGTCGTTTCGCCCGCCTCGGTGAAGAACGCGGATTTGAGCTGTTCGTGATGTACGGCCAGACGGAAGCCACAGCACGGATGGCCTATCTCCCTCCTGAGCTCATCGCCGCCGCCGGGGCCATCGGGCGACCGATTCCGGGTGGCCGTTTCCGCATCGACGCCGGTGGCATGGATGCTCCGGACGGGAACAAGGGTGAGCTCGTCTACGAGGGACCGAACGTGATGCTCGGCTATGCCGAGACGCCAGCAGATTTCGAACTCGGTCGCACCGTGCACGAATTGCGAACAGGGGACCTCGCGCGCCGCCGCGACGATGGACTGTATGAGATCGTCGGTCGGATGAACCGCTTCGTCAAGATTTTCGGGTTGCGGGTCGACCTGGACCGTATCGAGCGGCTTCTCGCCGATGAGGGAATCGAGGTGCGCGTCGCGAGTGCTGATGAACGACTGCTCCTCTTCGCCACCTCGGATCGCACGGCGCGACGCGCGCGCGAGCGCGTGGCTGCGCTCGTTGGCGTGCCCATGCATGCCATCGGCGAGTATGCGGTGGAGCAGTTCCCGCGCACCTCGAGCGGTAAGCCCGACATCGCAGCGCTCGTGCGATTTGCCGGGCTGCAGGATCGTGCCGCCGCAGCACCGAGCGTGATGCCCGGCGCTGCCGCGGTCTCGCCGGAGAAGATTCGCGACCTCCTCTCGACGTTGCTCTCCCGTCCTGAGGTAAGCCTGGATGATTCATTCGCCGCGCTCGGCGGCGACTCCCTGAGTTACATTGAGGTGTCGCTTCGGCTCGAGGCGATGCTCGGCGACTTGCCCCGCGACTGGCCGACACTCACCGCTCGGGAGTTGGCGGCGTTCGCCACCGAAGCGGCCGGCGGCGACGCGATTGCGCGAGCCGCGGCAGGGCCAGCGACAGCCCCCGACGCGGCCGTCGGTCCGCGCACTCGTTTTCGTTTCCCGAGCTTGGTGCGCCTCGAGACGCCGGCCGTGCTGCGGGCGATCGCGATCGTGCTCATCGTCGGCACTCACGCCGACCTGTTCGTTCTGCAGGGTGGCGCGCACCTGCTGCTCGCCGTCGCGGGGTACAACCTTGCCCGCTTCCAGCTGGCATCGGTGGCGGGGCGGTCGAGGTTCCGTTGGCTCGGACGCAGCGCTGCACAGCTCGCGGTGCCCGCGATTCTCTGGATCGGTGGGGTTGCGCTTCTGACCGGCCAGTACCACGTCACCACCGTCCTGCTCGTGAACAACCTCGTGCCGGGCGACGGGCGGTGGAACGATCAGTGGCAGTTCTGGTTCCTCGAGGCGATGCTCTGGACCATCCTCAGCCTCGCCATCGTGTTCGCTGTACGCGCTGTCGACCGGGTCGAGCGGCGGTCCCCGTTTGGCTTCGCCCTCGTCGGGTTTGCCATCGCTCTCATCGCGCGCTTCGCGATCGCCGGCGCCGAGGCAGAGTTTGTAGAGCTCTACACCGGGCCAGTGGTCGTATGGCTGATCGCGCTCGGTTGGCTCCTTGCCCGTGCCGACACCACGGCACGGCGAGTCCTCGTCTCCGTGATCGCCGTGGCGAGCTCGTTGGGATTCTTCGGTGACCCCCTGCGGGAGGCAATACTCGCCGGAGGCATGCTGGCGCTGATCTGGGTACCGGCCGTTCGCGCCCCGCAGTGGATGGTGCCGGCCGTCGCCACGGTCGCGGGCGCGTCGATGTTCATCTATCTCACCCACTGGCAGGTGTACCCGCTGTTTGAGCAGAACGCGCCGTGGATCGGAACACTGCTGTCGCTCGCAGTCGGCGTCATCACCTGGCGTGTATACACGATGGCGAACCAATGCGTCGCGGATGCCGTGCGGTCCATGCGCGCCCGTCCGCGACGCGACGGAAATAAGTTGCTGGGCACTCCCCTCGGTCGCGCGCCGGGGTGGCGGGGTAACCGCACTGCTGGCTCGCCAGCACTGGAGTCAACCGAAATGCGAGTAGAGCACCACCCCGCCGTCGACGGCAAAGCTAACCGAGCGTCCCGTCACGAACTCCGCCGCCGCGTGTAACGGCGACCGGTGCGCCGGCCCACCCGAGCCGGCAGTCCGCCAGCACGCCGACCTGTCGGCCGAAGGAAAGGGCTTCGTCTCGGTCGTGGGTCACGAGCATGGCGTTCACCCCGCTGCCCTCGAGCATGCTTGGACACCCCTGGTCGCTGCGCCCGGTGCGTGCGGAACGGCGTTGCTGAGGGATTCCTGCTCGATGCGATAGGCCGCAAGTACCACCGCGGCGGGGGCGAATCCGTGCCGGTCACCGACCGCTGAAGAGAGACAGGAACACCGGTCCTCCTCGACGAATCGACCAGCGCGGGAATGTCGAAGAGCCCGGGCTGCGGGCCGAGACCCGTGGTCGCCTCCTCGTTGCGCAACACACCGAGCAGCTGACGCATCTCGGATAGAGCGCTCCTGGCGGTGGCACCGATGTCGTCGAATTCCGCGGCGGCGGCAGGATCGAGGTCTGGCAGGCGGTACTTCGCCGACAAGGCCTGCACCTAGATCACCGACATCCCATGGGCGACCATGTCGTGGAGTTCCCTGGCGATGCGGGCGCGTTCCTCCATCACCTCCCGGCGCCCCTGCTCCGCCACGGAGACCCGGCGCTCGCGGTCCAGCTGCGCACGGATTCTGCCGCGCTGCGCGAGAAGCAGAGCGATCGCGAGCAATCCGCCCGAGACGGCGGCGAACGGGATGGCGGAGGCGAGGGAGAAGCCGAAGTTGTCGAAGCGCTCTGGAGTCGTTGCAATGACCACGGTGACGGTTACCGCGGCGATCAGCCACGACAGGATCGCAACGCGCCAGGTGGACATGAAGGCGGTGACGACGATCACCGCAGTCTGCATGATGAGCGTCGTTACGGCTACCGGCCACGGCGCGCCTTCTGAATCTCGGCTCCACGCGGGAAGCAGCGCGAGGGGAATCAGGCCGGCCTGCGCGAGGCCGATGATGAACGAGCTGACGAGAGGAACGCCGTACACGTCCGCGTTGACCGGGATCGAGATGGAGACGAGCACCACCGCGAGCACACCGAGGACCGCCCACACGCCAACGGTGGGGCGGCTGGTGGTCGGATCAGTACGAGTGAGTGCGCGCATGGTGCCGTTCTACTGTGGCACGGACGACAGCGGCGTGATGGTCGCGGTCGCCGTGGCACGTGCCGAGGTGATGCGATCGATCAGCAGACCGACCACAACCGCGAGGACCACGGCGACGGCGGCTCCGAGAAGCGGTGTCTCGCGAAACCACGCCCCAGCCAGCACACCGACCCCCACCGAATACAGCGACCAGGAAACCCCGGCAATGATCGACAGCGGCACGAAGCGGCGGTAAGAGAACCCCGTCGATCCCGCGGTGAGGTTCACGGCGATACGACCGACCGGGATG
>JBBRWO010000083.1:0-8897 GCA_038249135.1 Coriobacteriia bacterium | reverse complement strand
GGCGTGGGAGTCATCGACCATCACGAGCGCGTCGAACTCATCGGCGAGGTCACAGATCGACGCAAGATCGGCGATGTCGCCATCCATCGAGAAGACGCCGTCCGTGGCGATAACGCGATAGCGCGCGCTGGCGGCCTCTTCGAGCTTGGAGCGCAGGGCATCCATGTCCGAGTGCGCGTAGATGAAGCGCTTTGCCTTGGTCAGCCGCACGCCGTCGATGACTGAAGCGTGGTTCAGCGCGTCGGCGATGATCGCATCCTCGGGTCCAAAGAGCGGCTCGAAGAACCCTGCGTTCGCGTCGAATGCCGAGGAGTACAGGATCGTGTCCTCGCAGCCGAGGAACGCGCTCAAGGCAGCCTCGAGCTCCTTGTGTACCGAAAGCGTTCCGCAGATGAACCGGACCGACGAGGTCCCGAAGCCCCAGCGGTCGAGCGCCTCATGCGCCGCGGCCACGACCCGCGGGTCGCCGGCGAGACCGAGGTAGTTGTTCGCGCAGAAGTTGATGACCTCACGCGGGGCTGTCTCGCCGGGTGCACCGGCGCCCGCCCCGGCGCCCGCAATCGCGCCTGCTGCCGCGGCCGCGACGGTGATCGTCGGGCCCTGGGGCGAGGTGATGATGCGTTCGGTCTTGTAGAGGCTCGCGGTATGGAGTCCCTCGATCTCGGATCGCAGCGCGGTTCTCATGTCTCCGAACATTCTTGGGCCTCCTGTGGCTTCAGCTGTGCGTCGTGGGTGGGGGCGGTGCCATGTCGAGTACGACCTTGCCGCTCTGCCCGCTCGACATCGCGGCGAATCCGGCCTCGTACTCCTCGAACGGCAGCTCATGGGTGATGACCGGGGCGATGTCGAGCCCGCTCTCAAGCATCGTCTGCATCTTGTACCAGGTCTCCCATATCTCGCGACCGTAGATTCCCTTGATGGTCAGCCCGCGGAACACAACCTCGTCCCAGTCGATGCTGACCGGCCCCGGTGCGATGCCCAGTAGCGCGATCCTGCCGCCGTTGTGCATGCTCTCGAGCATCGTTTCGAAGGCGGTGCCGTTGCCGCTCATCTCCAAGCCGATGTCGAAGCCGATCATCCCCAGATCCTCCATAGCGTCGGCAATGGTGTCGTGTCGGACGTTCACCGCCCGCGTCGCACCCATGCTCAACGCGAGATTCAGCCGATAGTCGTTCACATCGGTGATCACCACATTGCGCGCGCCCACGTGTTTGGCGATGGCCACGGCCATGATGCCGATGGGCCCGGCGCCGGTGATGAGCACGTCCTCGCCCACGAGGTCGAAAGAAAGCGCGGCGTGCGTGGCGTTGCCGAACGGATCGAAGATCGCCGCCACCCGTGAGGGGATCGAGTCGGCAACGTGCCACGCGTTTGAAGCGGGCAACGCGAGGTACTCCGCGAAGCAGCCGTCACGGTTCACGCCGACCCCCACGGTGTTTGTGCACAGGTGACGCCGACCTGCTCGGCAACTGCGGCAGGTACCGCACACGATATGACCCTCACCCGAGACCCGCTCGCCCACCGTGAACCCACTGACGCCTTGTCCAATCTGGGCCACATGCCCCACAAACTCGTGTCCGAAGATCTGGGGTGGATGGATGGTGCGCTGCGCCCATTCGTTCCAGTCGTAGATATGGACGTCTGTCCCGCAGATGGCGACCTTCTCGATCCGAATCAACAGATCACCCGCGCCGGCCTGCGCCATGGGGACTTCCTCAAGTGAAGCGCCCGGTCCCGCGGCGGTCTTCATCAGCGCCTTCATAGTGCGTTTCATCACACGTCGCCCATCTGCCGAGGGTCAGAATCTAGGGTAGAACATACCCGTTGCCCGCGTGCGGGCGGAGCACGAGCGCTCGCCAAGCGGAGCCACTGCGTGCTCGGAGCGGCGCATAACGGGGATACACCTCTAGACGTCGCCTGTGCTCCGCCTGTGGTTGGAGGCTATCGAGATGCTCGAAGCGTTAAGTCCGAAGCCAGTGTTTCGCTTCTTCGAAGAACTGACCGGAATTCCCCGATGCTCGGGAAACGAGCACGAGGTCAGCAACTACTTGGTCGAATTCGCCAATCAGCGCGATCTCGAGGTCGTTCAGGACGACGCCTTGAATGTGATTATCAAAAAGCCCGGAACGGCAGGGTATGCGAGTTCGCCGGCGGTCATTATCCAGGGGCACATGGACATGGTCTGCGAGAAGTTGAAGGACTCCACGCACGACTTCTCCAAAGACCCGATACCGCTCAAGATCGATGGGGACTTTGTGCGCACGACTGGGACCACGCTCGGCGCCGACAACGGCATCGCGGTCGCATACGGGCTGGCGCTCCTGGACTCCTCAGACATCCCGCATCCCCCTCTCGAGCTGCTCGTCACTACCGCCGAAGAGACCGGCATGAACGGCGCATTCGCGCTTGATCCGAGTCACCTCTCCGGAAAGACCCTCCTGAACATCGATGCGGAAGATGAGGGCGTTCTCTTCGTTAGTTGCGCCGGGGGAGTCGACCTGATCAGTGAGTTCGACACAAGCTGGGAACCCGCCGAGAAACCCGGCCTGCTCATCGAAGTGTCGGGTCTGAAGGGCGGGCATTCGGGGCTGGAGATCATCAGGCAGCGAGCCAACGCCATCAAGTTGTTGGCGCGCGTACTCGACGCGTCTCGCGACGCCGGGCATTTCAACATCGCGTCGATCTCAGGCGGCACGAAATCGAACGCAATCGCGCGCGAAGCCGAAGCCATCGTCACCGCAGAGGCGTCGGTGCTCGAGAAGATCGCGGCTGTCGTCGAGAGCATGTCCGCTGACCTGAGCGCGGAGTTCGCGACGGCCGATCCTGACATCCAGGTGGTCGCAAGCGCGGTCAGTAACGTCGAGAGTCAGTTGGATCGCGCATCGACCGCGCAGCTGATCGACTTCCTCGTGATTGCGCCCAACGGCGTCCAGTCGATGAGCCAGGACCTCGACGATCTTGTCGAGAGCAGCGTCAACCTCGGCGTCTTGGAGCAGACCGGGCGGGTCATCAAGATGACGATTTCTGCGAGGAGCTCCGTGAATTCGATCAGAGAGGATCTCGCGTGTCGGGTCGAGGCATTGGCGCGCCGAGTCAACTCCACGAGCGTCCGGTCCGCCGAGTATCCCGCATGGCAGTACGAAGCGGATTCTCGGATTCGAGACCTATGCGCGAGCATCTACAAGGAAGTATCGGGTCACGATGCCAAGATCCAGGCCATCCACGCCGGCCTCGAATGCGGCCTTCTCAAGCAGAAGCTCCCAGATACCGACATGATCAGTTTCGGCCCGAATCTGCGCGCCGTACACACCCCCGATGAACATCTCAGCATCAGTTCTGTGGCCAATACGTGGGAGTTTCTAACCGCGGTCCTCGCTCGGCTAACGTAGGAGGCGCAAGGTGGAACAGCGAAACAAGGGTCTGTCCCGACAAGCCTATGGCGGGTGCGACGGGGAGTCGTATGTGCCTTACATCCCCACGACCGAAGCGATGCCCGAGCTCACGGGGTACTCGATCATCATGGGCGTGCTGTTCGCGATCATCTTCGCTGCGGCGAACACGTATCTGGGTCTGAAGGTGGGCATCACGATCTCCGCAGGAATCCCAGGTGCGATTCTCGCCACAGGCCTCTTGAGGGGCATCTTTCGGCGGAACAACATTCTGGAAGCGAACATGGTCGCATCTCTCTCGGCGATGGGCGAGTCCATCGCGGGAGGCATCATTTTTGTGCTCCCCGCGCTGTTGCTTCTCGGCTTCGGGCTGAGCATCACTACGATCGTCATCGTCACCCTCATCGGCGGCGTGATGGGGGTATTCTTCATCACTCCGGTGCGGCGATACCTCATCGTCGAAGAGCACGGCAGCCTGATCTATCCTGAGTCGATGGCCGCGGCCGAGGTGCTCGTCACGGGCAGCGAAGGCGGAAGTGGCTTCAAGACCGTCCTTCTGGGTATGGGCGCGGGCGCCGTCTACAAGATGGCCTCCGGCGGTTTCGCCTTCTGGGGAGAGAACGCTTCCTACACCATCAAGTCCTACCAAGGGACCATTGTCGGTGTCGACACGCTCGCGTCCCTCTTGGGCGTCGGATTCATCGTGGGTTCGAAGACGTCGACCTTGATGTTTGGCGGCGGTGTGGTCGCGTGGCTTGCGCTGATTCCCATGATCAAGTTCTTTGGATCCGGCATCACTGAACCGGTCTTTCCCTCCACCGCTCCTATCGCGGAGATGGACGCCTTCGCCGTCTGGTCTAGCTACATTCGCTACATTGGCGCCGGCGCGGTTGCCGCAGGAGGCTTCCTGTCACTCGCGAAGTCGCTGCCGACAATCGTGGTCAGCTTCAAAAAAGCCGCCGCCGGCATGGGGGGCGGTGGCGACGGCAAGGTCACGAGGATGGACCAGGAGTCGCCGCTGACCTGGGTTATCGCTGCGGCTGTGCTCGGCTTTCTGCTGACATGGTTCGTCCCGGCCGTCGGTGGCGGCTGGGCGGGCGCTCTCATGGCGGTGCTGTTCAGCTTCTTCTTCGCTGTCGTGTCGGGCAGGATGGTCGGCATGATCGGTGCATCGAACAACCCGGTCTCGGGCATGACGATCGCGTCGCTTCTCATCGTCACCACCGTGTTGAAACTCATGGGCAACACCGGTGACCGCGGCATGACCACTGCGCTGATGATTGGCGGAGTGATCTGTGTTGCCATCGCCGTGGCCGGTGGCACCGCGCAGAGCCTCAAGACGACGTTCGTTATCGGCGGTAGCCCCCGCAACGTTCAGATCGGCATGTTCGGGGCCCTTGCCGTGGCATCGGTCGCTGCTGCTGGAACCGTGATGCTGCTGAACACAGCGTACGGAATCGGTGGCGCCGCGGTCCCCGCGCCCCAAGCGACTCTTATGAAGCTGATCGTGGAAGGCATCATGACCGCGCAGCTTCCCTGGACGCTCGTGCTTATCGGCGTGTCGCTGGCCCTCTTCTGCTTCCTGGTGGACATCCCGATTCTGGCCGTCGCCCTCGGTCTCTACCTTCCGCTCGGGCTTAGCTCGGCCGTGTTCGCGGGAGGCATCGTTAGAGATCTTGTCGAGAGAAGCACCCGACTACTGCGCGAGAAGGATGATGCGAAGGCGGCTGCCTCAGCGCAAGGCGTTGTCCCGGTAATGGCGCAGGAGGAGGCCGAGAAGGACAAGGCGGTCGAGACCGGCATTCTGCTCGCATCGGGCCTCGTAGCCGGAGACGCCCTGATTGGCATTGTCATAGGCATCTTTGCGGCACTGGGAAGCGATATCGCCTACGGCAAGCAGTTCTTCCCCGTGGTCGCCGGCAGCCAACTTTTGGCGTTTGGGATGTTCCTGCTGCTCGCAGGCTGGATGTACTGGTACTCGACGAGCAAAGGGCGGTCTGAATGACCCGGGAGACTCGTGAAGAGGCGACCGACAACGACCACTCGAAAGATAAGTACAACTTCGTGCTCTATGTTCCGGAGATCAAGCATCAGGAGTACCGGGTGGCAGATGAGGGCACGGTCATCCTCGAACTGCAGGTCAATGCGGCAAGACGGTTGATGGGCTGGTTGGCGAAGCGGAAACCGGTTTCGGACATCGAGTTCGACGAGCTTTCCTCGGCAGCGTGGCTCAGCATGGATGGAAATCGAAGCATCCTGGATATCGCTCGCATGCAAAGCGAGCGAACGGGTGACGACATCGACGAGTCGGCGGGCCGGGTCGCTAAGTTCATGAGATACCTGGCGAAGCGTGGCTGGATCAGGTTCAAAGAGGTCAAGAGCGGCTGAGCGATGGCGCTACGGGCCGGGTGCGTACTCGGCAGCCGCCACATCGGCTGCCGTCTTCAAGGCGTCGAGTACCGCTCGGATGGTTGGTGACCCGCCCGATCCCTTGCGAACAACTGCCATGACGCGTCGGTTGATCGCAGGCTCGATGAGCGGCTGGACCACGACGTCCAGCCCGCGCATGTCGGTCATGTGCGGGGCGATTCCCACTCCCAGGCCTGCTTCGACCGCGGCTCCGATCGCGCGGAAGTAGTTGCTCTCGAGCACTACATTGGGCTCGAATCCGGCGGCGCTGGTGATGCGGTTGACCGCGCGTCGGCTTGCGGCTGATTCCTTGGCTACGCACCAGTTCTCCTCGGCCAGGTCCTGCAGGTGCACCGGTCCGCCCGCAAGTCGGTGGCCGGTGGGCAGCACGGCGTAGATCGGCTCCGTGAGAAGGCTGAAGCGGTCCAGGCTCGGTTCCTTGGGAAGCGGGACGAAGTCCCACTCGTGAGAGAGCGCGATGTCGAGCTGGGCGGACTTGAGCGCCGGAATCGCGAGCGTCGGTTCCAGGTCGTTGGCGATGACTTCCAGCCTGGGGTAGCTGTGTCGTAGCGCGGCCATTGCAGGCAGCGCGATGCTTTGTGCTGCCGTCTGGAAGATCGCCATTCGCAACGTCCCCGATACCTCCGCCGAGAACGACTCGACGTCGGCCAGCGCGAGTTCGCAGTCGGCGAGGATCGTATCGGCGTGCTCGGCGAGGCGTCTTCCGGCTCCGGTCAGCTGTATCGAGCGTGCGGTACGAGCGAACAGCGGCACGCCCACTTCGCTCTCCAAGACGGCGAGTTGGTGTGAAACGGCGGGGGGAGTCAGGTAGAGCGCCTCCGCTGCAGCGGTGATAGTGCCGCGAGCCGCGACCTCTCTGAGAATCCTCAGGCGGACGATGTTGAGCGGCACGGGGGCTCCCGACTCGGCTGAGAGACACTAAAAGTGATGCTCAGCCAAGAATAGAGTAAATGTACGCGATGCTCAAATGAGCCGATGATGAGTGCAGTAAGGGTTCTCTCGGCAGTAAAGGAAGTCTCATGCTCCTCCTCGTCACCAAGGTGCTCGTCGCTCCGATTCTTCTCACGGTAGTCGCTTTGGTGGAACGAAAGTGGGGAGCGGTGGTCGGTGGTTGGCTGCTCGGACTGCCCCTCACATCTGGTCCCTTGTCGTACCTGATCCTCGCCGAGCATGGCCCCCGATTCGCCGAGAACGCCGCGCGCGGAACGTTGCTGGGGCTAGTGGGCGCCGGGGTGTTCTGCGTGACGTATTTCACGGTGGCTCGCTCGCGGTCCTGGGGCACATCGCTCACGCTGGCGGTCGTCGCCTGCTTCGCCGTGATGGCCGGCGTGTCGCAGATCCGGCTCGGCTTCGCTGCGACGATGGTCTTCGCGGCGATTGTTCTCGCGTTTGTGGCAGTTGTCGCTGCGACGTCCAAGACGACGATCGCGGCGCCGACACCTAGCGGACGTGACCTCGCGTTCCGGGTGATAATCGCGAGTCTGGTCGTGGCGTGCGTGGCGCTTGTATCGACGATGCTGGGGTCGCAGATGGGCGGCATGTTGATGACGCTGCCCGCCATCACGGCGATCATGGCGGTAACAACGCATCGCTCGGCCGGGAGAGACTCCGCTCGTCGGCTGTTGCGTGGCTCGGTGGCGGGTCTTTGGGGCGGCGTGGCGTTCTTCGCCGTCGTGGGGGCGCTCGTGACCATCACCTCGGCAGGTCTCACGTATCTCGCTGCAGTGGCAGCAGCGGTACTCGTGGCCGGTCTCGCGGGCAAGCTCGCGACGTCGCCCCGTCTCGTGTTCGGGCACTAGTCCGGCGCACCCACTTGACCCGCTCGGCGCAACCGCTATCGTCTGCATAGATGTCGGTTGCTTCTGCATGGACAGAAAGAGGATCCTCAATGATCAAGGTCGCTGTGTGGGGTACGGGCATGATGGGTCAGGGGCTTCTCGGCTTCATCCTGGATCGGCCCAAGGACATCGACCTGATGGGGGCTATCGACTTCGATCCCGCCAAGCAGGGCAAGACCGTCGGCGAGCTCGTGGGCGGGGAATGCCCGGTTCGCATCACCAGTGACTTCGCATCGGTTCTAGCCGATAAGCCCGACGTCGTATGCATTCTGACTGCAAGTAACCTCAGCGAGATCGCCGACGCCGTCGAGGCCTCGGTCCGCGCCGGCTGCAACGTCATCGGTATCGCCGAGACGCTCGCGTTCCCGTGGGCGAGCGACCCCGAGTGGGCGGCCAAGTTCGATGCGCTCGCTCGCGAGCACGGCGTCAGCATCATGGGCACCGGCATCAACCCCGGCTTCGTGCTCGACGCGCTGCCGATCATGCTCTCCTCGGTATGTTTGCGCGTGGACCGCATCGAGGCGTCGCGTGTCAACGACCTCTCGCCGTTTGGCCCCACGGTCATGGCGAGCCAGGGCGTCGGCAGCACGGTCGAACAGTTCGAGGCGGGTATCGCGGATGGCAGCATCGTGGGCCACATCGGCTTCCACGAGTCGATCGGGCTCATCGCCAAGGCCATGAACTGGGAGATCGACGAGATTAAGGAGACGCGCGCGCCCATCGTCACGGGTGTCGAGCGAGAGACTTCGTGCGTGAAGGTCGCTGCCGGTGACGTGTGCGGATGCCGCCACGTGGCCTGGGGTTACTCAGGCGGGGAGCTCAAGATCGAGCTGATCCACCCGCAGCAGATTCGTCCCGAGGCTGAGGGCCAGGAGACCGGCGACTACATCAAGATCGTCGGCGAGCCCACCATCACGCTCGCGATCCAGCCGGAGATTCCCGGCGGTAAGGGTACGTACGCAAGTGTGGGCAACTACATCCCGCTCATCGGCGCGGCCGCTCCCGGCCTGCTCACGGTGATCGACATGCCGCTGCCGCGCTTCTCGTCGCCTACGCTGTAGTTGGTGCGGGCGCTTAAGGCTTAAGTCTGCAGCGATACGTCAAGCGGTCGCTCGGGAGTCATCTTCGCAAAACGTACAAAACGCACAATCGTGCAACTGTGCTACGCTGGATGCCACTAAGGTATCTAGACGGAGGTGGCTCGAAATGGCTCGCGTGACCGCTGCTCAAGCTCGGCGTG
>JBBRWO010000082.1:0-8956 GCA_038249135.1 Coriobacteriia bacterium | reverse complement strand
TGCCGGGGATCGCTTGCGTCTCAATACCCGTGATCTGGCCCTGCAACTGCGCGTACTCCGGCGTGCTCGTATCCATGTGGGAAGCCGCTGCCTTGAGTTGTGGCAACGTGTCGTACTTGAGCGCATACATCTGCGACTCGAGCTGCTGGATGCCGTTGATCAGCCCGGCCTGCATGGCGACTTCGCCTGTGGCCGAGCCCAACTGCCCCATGCCCGAGCCCAGTGCCGAGAACCCCTGGCCCATTCCGGCGCCGAGCGCACCCACGGCCGAACCCAGCTGGCCCATACCTTCGCCGATCTGCGCGAACGCGTCGCCCATGATCTTGCTCTGGTTGGGATACACCGCGACCGTGAAATCCTTCACGTCGTCAACGCTCTCGACGGAGCCGCCGACGCGGATCGGCTGTGTGGTCTTACCCAGGTCGACGGTGCCGACCGGGAACGACAGGTTCGCGGCCTTGAGCTGGTCGATGACGCCGGAAGCGGTGAGCCCCTCGTCGTCGAGCTTCTTCTGGTCGAACTCGATCTTGATGACCTCGGGCGAGTCGGCCGCGATCTTGGCCTCGCCGACGCCCTGAACGCCCTGCAGCGCAGGCAGCACCCGGTCGCGCACATCCGAGCGAAGCGCGGCGGTGTCGGCGTCCTTCTCGGCAATCACGGCGAGCTTCATGATCGGAGCCGAGCCGAAGCTGATGCGGCTGACGGTGGGAGCGATCGTGTTCTCGGGGAGCTTGACGGTGCTGAGGATCTTGTTGACGTTCGCCTCGGCGGCGTCCATGTCTTGGGAGAAGCTGAACTCCGTGATGACGATGGAGACGGAGTCGTTGGACTGCGCGCTGAGCTGCTTGATGCCTTCGACGCCGCGGAGCGCCTTCTCAAGCGGCTTGGTCACCTGGTCGTAGACGTCGCCGGGAGCGGCGCCGGGGTACGGGGTGACGACGGCGACGATCGGGATGGCGATGTCGGGCATCGTCTCCTTCTTGAGCTGCATCGCAGACCACAGTCCGCCGGCCGTGACGAGCACGACCAGCAGGATGACTGCGGCAGCGTTCTTGAGTGAGAAGCGTGTGATGCGATCCATAACGGGTGTCTCGCTTTCAGGGTGGGGATGCGCCGAGGCTGGCGCAAGAACGGGTGCGTGTATGGATGTCGGGCGCTAGACGCGGCCCGATTCGATTGCGTCGATAAGGGTGTTTTGGATACGCAGAAGCGCGCGGACGTCGTCCTCCGAGATGAGCTCCATGTAGCGGCGCAGCTGCGTGCGGCGGGCTTCCTCGGTCTCGGTGAGGACAGTGCAGCCTTCCGGTGTGAGGCAGACGAGTGTGACGCGCCGGTCGTCCTCGGAAGGCGTGCGCGTGACGAGGCCGCGGTGCTCGAGCACGTCGACCACTGCCGAGGCGGCCGGCGGCTTGATCGCGAGCAGCGCGGCGATGTCGGCCATCTTCAGCGCCTTGTGCGCCTGCAACGCGCGCATGAGCATCGCGTGGACGGGATTGAGCTCGCCGTGACACGCGTCGTGGTCGTCGCCACGCGCGCCATGACCACCGTGGCGCGTGGACATGAGCCGGCCCATGCGCATCATCGAGTCTTCGAGCTCGTCGATGAGGGCATCGGAGATGGCCGATGAGGCGGCATTCGAGGCGGTCTCGGGCGTGATATGTTCGTCGATTGAATTATTCATTCGTCGAACTATATGGAGGTGAGGGTGCGGCGTCAAGCCTCGTTGCCGGGCGGGCGCGGGATCATCTATAACGCTTGACGTATGACGGGGCGCGTCATACTATCGGTTGATGATCAAGTCGTTCGCCGACAGCGAGACCAAGAAGGTGTTCGGCCGGCAGTTCTCCAAGAAGTTGCCGGGTGACATCCAGGGTGTCGCGTTGCGCAAGCTGCGGATGCTCAACAATGCTCGCGCTATCAAAGATCTCAAGAGCCCTCCCGCGAATCGGCTGGAGAAGCTTTCTGGGGATCGCAAAGGCCAGCACAGTATTCGCATCAACGACCAGTGGCGTGTGTGTTTCGTCTGGCGCGGTGGCGACGCGTACGACGTTGAGATTGCGGACTACCACTAGAGAGGAGGTCTGCCATGACAGACAAGGTGCTCGCACCAGTGCATCCCGGCGAGGTGTTACTCGAGGAATTCCTGAAGCCGCTTGGCCTCAGCCAGAACCGGCTTGCCCTGGGTGTCGGCGTGTCTCCGCGTCGCATCAACGAGATCGTTCTTGGCAAGCGCCGCATCACTGCCGAGACCGCGCTTCGGCTAGGCCGCTACTTCGATACGACACCTCAGTTCTGGCTCGGCCTACAGGCTGACTATGACCTGGATGTCGCATCGGATGCGCTGGGCGAGCGTCTGGACCGCGAGGTTCATGGTCGTGCTGTTGCGGTCTAGCGGCAGAAGCTAGCCAACACGCGACCCGGCTCTCAGGCGCTTGATGTGGGCACCCTTGCGCTTGAGTTCTTGGGCTGCATCCCACAGTCAGGCACACATCACCTTGCCGCCTGTGTCGCCGGATACGGGGGCCGCCTCGCGGTAGCTGACGAGCTCAAAGGCGTGGTCGAGTGAGAAATTGTTCGGGTTGCCTTGGCCAAGGAACGCGTGGAGATTTCCTTGGTTCAACCCCAGATCCTTGGCCATCCGGTAGCGCGAGACGTTCCTAGTTTCCGGCGAATTGCCGCGGTGTCGCGAGCGGCGAATGACATCATGAGTCATTAACGATATCATTTGGCTATGTTGTGATTCATTCTTTTGGGGGCGAGCGCCATGCGGGGTTCATTCGCGGCTGGGCGACTGGAACAGATGACGGTACCCATGTCGACCGTCCGGTCCATCGGGCTACTGGGTGAGTTCAAAGGCAAGCAGCAGCTGTTCGAGCGACAGTCGCCCCAGCTCCTCATCGCATTGCGCGAGGTCGCTCGCGTGCAGAGCATCGAATCGTCCAACCGCATCGAGGGCATCACTGCTTCTGCAGGGCGAATCGCTAAGCTCGCCGCCGAGAAGACGGCCCCGCGGGACCGCTCGGAGCAGGAGATCGCCGGCTATCGCGATGTGCTGGCGACCGTGCATGCGAGTGCCCCCGGCATGGACCTCTCGGGTGGGCTGATTCTGCAGCTGCACCGTGACCTGTATCAGTTCTCCCCGACGCCGGGCGGCGCGTGGAAGGGCAGCCCGAACGACATCGTGGACGTGCTGCCTGACGGCACGCACCGCCTGCGGTTCGCTCCCGTGGCGCCTAACCTAGTCGACTCCGGGATCGACGAGCTGGTCGACGGGTATCGGCGAGTGGCTGCGCAAGGACGAGTCGATCCGCTCATCGCCGTCCCCGCATTCGTGCTCGACTTCCTGTGCATTCATCCGTTCACCGACGGCAATGGCCGTCTGTCGCGAATCCTGAACCTGATGCTGCTGTATCAGACCGGCTACAGCGTGGGCCGCTACATCTCTCTGGAAAAGGTCATCGAGGACACCAAGGAGACGTACTACGAGTCGCTTGAGGCATCCTCGGTAGGCTGGCATGAAGGCGAACACGACCTCGTGCCGTGGCTCGAGTACTCGCATGGCGTGCTGCTCGCAGCCTATCTGGAGTTCGAGCAACGAGTCGGGCAGATGAGCAGCGGGCGCGGCGCCAAACGCGAGATGGTCATCGACTGTATCCATCACATGCCCAAGACGTTCCGCTATGCCGATATCGAACGCGCGTGTCCGGGCGTGAGCCGACCGACTATCGTGCGGGTGCTGGGCGAGCTGCGGGATAAGGGCGATATCCGCTGCACCAAAAGCGGACGTGACGCAGCGTGGGAACGAACGGCTCAGTGAGTCATTAACGATATCATGAGCGCGGTTGGTGATACTGTTTCCTCGCTCGCGGTAGAATCGCATTACGCCGCCACCGGACGGGAGCCGCAGTGGAGCACCAGCTGATCCTCGACCGATACCGACCCCTCGCCGAGCTGGGCGAAGGCGGCTTTGGCGTCGTCACGCTGGCGTGGGACACGCGCATGCAGCGCCGCGTCGCCATCAAGCGCCTCCCCCTCCCGGTCAGCACGCACGGCATGCCGGTGGATTCCGCCGCCGGCCTGGCCGAGGCGCGCACCGCGGCGATGCTCAACCACCCCGCCATCGTCACCGTCTACGACTTCGAGACCGACTTAGACGACGCGTTCCTGATCATGGAGCACATCGACGGCGCCAGCCTCGAAACCGTGCTCGAGGAGCTCGATGGTTCGCTCGACGCCGATGAGACCGCGGCTGTCGTCGCCGGTGTCGCCTCGGCGCTCGAATACGCGCACGATAACGGCGTCCTGCACCTCGACGTGAAGCCCGCCAACGTCCTCATCACCCGAGACGGCCGCGTGAAGGTCGTCGACTTTGGGATGGCCGAGCTTTCCTCGGCGGGTGGGCACGGACCGAGCTGGGGCGGGACCATCGGGTACATGCCGCTGGAGCAGCTCGAAGGCGCGGCCGTGAGCGAAGTCACCGACGAGTGGGCGCTCGCAGCGCTGGCGTTCGAGTGCCTCACCGGTCACAACCCCTTCGTGCAACCCACGGTCGCGGCTGCAATCGACCTGCTGCGCTCGCCGGAACTGCCGCAGCCGTCGGACCTCGCGCCGCATCTCTCGGTGGCGATCGACGACGTGTTGGCGGCCGGGCTCGGCCCGCTGCCGGAGGACCGCTATCAGTCGGTGTCGGCGTTCGTCGCCGCGCTGCGCCCGCTGCTGGGCGATGAGAGCTACGGCCGAGCGTCGCTGGTGGAGCTGGTCGCCGAGCACGTCGAGGAGAGCGAGGATGAAGCGGATCCCTACGACTCGCTCGGTCTCTGGGACCGCTTGCAGGGCCGCGGGGGCGAAATGCTGCTCCGCGCGGTTGCTGCGGTCGAATCCGCGTGGCTGGCGTGGGCGGGTCTGGCGCCGCTGGGGATCGGCTCGCTGGCGCTGGGCGGTGCTGTGGCGCTCGTCGCGCTGGCGGCTGCGCTCGCTCCCGCGCTGGGCACCGGGCTCGGGCTCATCGCATTCGCTATCGGCTTGTTCGCGCAGAAACTCTGGGTTCTCGGCAGCGTGCTCTCCGTGGTCGCGGTGCTGTGGTGGTGGTTCGTCGCGCGCCGCAGCACGGGCGCGTCGGTGATCCCGCTGTCGGCTCCGGTGCTCGGGATTGCACGGCTCTCGCTCGCCACTCCGCTGCTGGCCGGCTTCGCGCTCTCGCCGCTTCGCGCGGCCGCGGGCGGACTGGTCGGCGGTGCGCTCTCGATGCTGGCGTCGGCGGCCTCGTTCAGCTCGGCACCGTACCTGGTGGTTGACTGGCGCATCTTCGTCGACCCCGCGCGCGCGACACTCATGGCAGCCAACGTACGCGCGGCGTTCCTGGATCCGGCCGCGTACGTCGCGCTGCTGGGCTGGCCGGTCGCTGCCTTCCTGATGTCGCTGCTGTGCCGCCGGGCTTCTCGGCTGTTCGCGATCATCGGCGTGTCAGTGGCAGGTGCGACACTGTGGGGGTCGTACACGCTCGCGCAACTGGTCGCAATCCGGCTTGGCAGCGTGCCTGACGGAGGTCTATCCGGGTGGAGCGGGGCGTCGTTGCTCGTTCCGCTGGGCGCCTCACTTATACTGGTGGCACTGGTCGCGTTGCTCGGAGCTCCCGTGCGGCCGGAGGAAGAAGACTTGTGAGCATTCTCTCTGACTTTGAAGACAGGATCGGCCGAGGCGTCGAAGGCATGTTCGCGGGCGTGTTCCGCTCGCCCGTGCAGCCGGCTGAACTCGCGCGCGCGGCCGCCAAAGAGATGGACCGGCGCCGAGTGGTGGGCATCGGCAAGGTCTACGCGCCGACGCTCTACAGCATCCTGCTCTCGCCGGAGGACGACCACAAGCTGGGCGGATTCGCCGACACGCTCGCCGGCGAGCTCGAAACCTACCTCGTCAGTTACGCGCGCGAGCACTCATTCTCGCTGGCCACGCGCCCCGTTGTGCGCTTCATCGTCGACGACGAGCTCAAACTGGGCCGCTTCGACGTCATCGGCGAGCTACTCTCCCCGGAGGAACTTGCCGAGGAGTTGGGCGAGGAGTTGCCCGGCGCAGAGGCCCCTCTCGCACCGCTGGCACCGCCGGTGATCCGCCCCGGCCTACTCTTCGACGCCGAGTCCGAGGACGCCGACGACCTCGGCGCGCCCGCTCCCGGCATCGCCACCGTCACCGTGCGCGACGTCGACCACGACGTGGTTCTACGCGGCGAGCGCATGGTCATCGGTCGCATAGCCGGCTGCGACATCCGCATCGCCGACGTGAACATCTCGCGCCAGCACGCGGCGTTCATCCGAGAAGGCTTCGGCTGGGCGGTCGAGGACCTCGGCTCCACCAACGGCACGCTCGTGAACGGCAAGGTCATCGATCGCCAGACGCTGCGCGACAACGACGTGATCGTGGTCGGCATCACCGAGCTCGTCTACCACGAACCCAGGGGCTGAGCCGCGTGATCGACGTCGTGCTCCTAGCCGGGCGCCTGTTGCTGCTGGCACTGCTGTACCTGTTCCTCTTCGCCGCGGTGAAGACGGGCATCGGACTGGTCGCCGGTCAGCGCAAGAAGGGTCGCGGCGCATGGACGGTCACGGTGGCCAACGGGCCCCGCGAGCTCATGGGCGTGACGGTGCCCATCAACGGTCCGGTCGTCATCGGCAGGTCGCCGGGCGCCGACATCGTGATCGGCGATGACTTCGTCTCAGGCAAACACGCGCGCTTCTCGCCCAGCGGTGACGGTGCGGTGCTCGAAGACCTCGGCTCGACCAACGGCACGCTACTCAACGGCCAGCGCGTAACCAACGCGATGACGCTGCGTCCGGGTGACGCGGTCGACATCGGCACCGTGAAGCTCAAGGTGGACCGCTCATGACGCCGCGCACCAAGCAGTCGTGGACGGCGCTCTCCGACATCGGACGAGTCCGCACCCATAACGAGGACAGCGTGCTGGCCCAGCCGCCACTGTTCGTCGTCGCCGACGGCCTGGGTGGGCACGAAGCCGGCGAGGTCGCCTCGGCACTCGCGGTCGAGACGCTCCGCGACCACGCGCCCCGGCGCCCGGACGCCAAGGCGCTCGCACGTGCGGTAAAGGCCGCGAACCGCGAAATCATCCGCGCCGCCCGCGAGGGCTACGGCAAGGCCGGCATGGGCACCACCATGACCGCCGCCATCGTCGAGGGCAACCGCATCGTGCTCGCGCACGTGGGCGACTCGCGCGCGTACTTGCTACACGCAGGCGTCCTGCGCCAGCTCACCGACGACCACTCGATGGTCGCCGACATGATCCGCCGAGGCCAGCTCACGGAGGCCGAGGCGCGCTACCACCCCAACCGCAGCGTCATCACCCGCGCGCTGGGCACCGACCCCAACATGGTCGCCGACACCTACGAGGTCGACGCCGACTCCGGCGACCGCCTCCTGCTCTGCTCCGACGGCCTCACCGGCATGCTCGAAGATGCCGCCATCGCCGAGATGCTCGGCGGATACCGCGATCCCATGATTGCCGCGCGCACGCTCATTGATGCGGCTAACGATGCCGGTGGCCACGACAACATCTCCGTCGTCATCGTCGATATCGAGGGTGACGGCAGCGCGCGCGCAGGGGCCACCGTCGACGCGTCCGGCGCCCGTGCTGGTCGCGGCTTGCTCGCCGTCATCGGCTGGCTGCTGCTCTTCGCGCTCATCGTGAGCGGCATCGGCTACGGCAGCTATCACTACGCGCAATCCCGCGCCTTCGTGACCAGCGAGACCGCCACACCCACCACGCCCGCACCCGACGGCAGCACCGCGCCCATCACCACCGTCGTCATCTACCGCGGCGTGCCCGGCACCTTCGCCGGCCTCACCTGGAACTGGCGCGCGGGGGAAACCACCATCAACGTCACCCTACTCTCCCCCGCCGAGCAGGCTCGCCTCGCCCAGAAGATCACCGTCGCCAACATGACCGAGGCCGACGCGCTCGTCGCTGAACTCCGCGCCACCGCCGAGGAGAAGCTGCGCTCGCAACAGCCCTCGATGACGCCCGGCTTCGCGCCCTCGGCTGAACCGTCGACCGAGCCGTCGGCCGCCGTGCCGACACCATAGGGGCGGCCATGCGATCGCGCCGCACTACAGCACTGCTGCTCCTGCTCGCGGCCACGCCGCCGGTGCTGCTGGTCTTCGCGCTCGTGGACGCACAGAGACTCAACGCGTTCGAGTGGTCGGCACTCCTCGTGCCCGGCGCGCTGCTGCTCGCGTTCTTCGTCGCCCACCTCACTGTGCGTCGCTTCGCGCCCAACGCCGACCCCGGCCTGCTGCCCATCGTCTTCGTGCTGGCGGGCGTGGGTCTCGCGGTCGTGACGCGACTCGACCCGGCGCTCGCAGCCAGCCAGGTCATGTGGCTGTTCATCGGTGTGGCGGCTCTCGTGCTGACGCTGGTGCTGGTTCCGTCGCTCGAATCACTTGCGCGCTACAAGTACACCATCATGGTGACCGGCCTCGTGCTGCTGCTGCTCCCCGCCTTAATCGGCCGGGAGATCAACGGCGCCAAGCTGTGGATCCACTTCGCCGGCATGTCGTTCCAGCCGGGCGAAATCGCCAAGATCCTTATCGTCTTGTTCCTCGCCGCCTACCTCGCCGAGAACCGCGAGCTGCTCTCAGTCTCCACGCGCCGCATCTGGGGACTACGGCTTCCCGAGCCGCGCACGCTGGGTCCGCTGCTGCTCATGTGGGTCATCTCGCTGCTCGTGCTCGTGTTCGAACGCGACCTCGGCTCCTCGCTGCTCTTCTTTGCCATCTTCCTCGTGATGATCTACGCGGCCACCGGGCGCGTCGCGTACGTGGTCGTCGGCCTTGGGTTGTTTGGGGCCGGCGCGACGACGGCCTACTTCTTCTTCACGCACGTGCAGACACGCGTGGACATATGGTTGCACCCGTTCGCAGACGCCGCCGGCAAGGGCTATCAGCTGGTGCA
>JBBRWO010000081.1:0-9017 GCA_038249135.1 Coriobacteriia bacterium | reverse complement strand
GAGGGCGTGCGTAAGTCCCGCTCCTTGGAGTGCCTCGAACAGCGAGCCGGTGGCGCTGTGAGGAATAGTGCCTAGGGTGAGGTCGCGGGGACGGCTGGCCTCGAGCCCCGACAATTCGATTGGCGTCACCCTGAGGCATGACGCCCCGTGGGGCAGGCCCTCGGCTGCGAGCACCTCGAAGTCGGGTGCGCCCTCCCGTCGGAACAACAGCACAAACGCGGGCACATCGAGCAGCATCGCCGCGTAATCGACCACTTGCGCCGCGGTCTCCTCCAGCCCGACAACCGACCCGAAGGCAATGCCTAGTCGGACGATGGTCTCCATGGTGACCTCGCGCTCCTTGGCTTGCATTCGCAAATCGGCGTTCTCCAGCGCGACACGTGCTTGTTCGACCGCGGCCGCGAGAAGCCGGCGTCTCGATGCCCCGAAGGTCATCTTGCTTCCCGGCTCATCGACGATTACACACTCGGTGACACCTTCAATTGAGTGCAACGGTGCAATGAAGGCTCGCTCGACCTCAAACTGCGCAAGCGCCTCGCGAATGTCCTCGGGCAGCCCTTCACCACCGATGCTCGTGACGAACGAGCCATGATCGAGCAAGCGTGAGCGAAACGTCGCCATCACCGGCGACTCGAGCGTCGTGCCCAGCGGCAGCGCATGCGCACCCATCGAGCCGACAATCTCAAGCATGCCGTCGTCAAGGCACAGCACCGTCAGACGCACCCGCGGCGAGAGCGTCTCGATTATCGAGAACAAAGACTCCAGTGCGACCGAGAGCGACTCCGAACGCGCACCGATAATCGCAGATCGCCTCCGCCGGCCCTTCCCCGCCACAGCCATCTCCCTCGAAGTGCTGACCTTCAGATCAGACAAAATCCGCGTCTGAGAACGAGTCACCGATCCTAATCCCGTCCGGCGTAATCTCGAACTGACGGATGCGAGGATCATGATCGCTCGCACGCGTCTTGATGATCGAGATTGCACGCTTTATCTCTGAGTTCTGCCTGATGTAGTGAAGGAGTACCACGTTGTCGGACATATGGCTTATGCCGGACTCGGGCTCAACGTTGGTCGCAAAGAGGCTCTTCACTTCGCTCGTCATGCACGTGGAAATGCCACGGATGGCCAGTGCCTGAACGAGGGAGTACGTAAAGTCGCGAAAGCGATGCACGTCTGGGGATGACACCGCCAGATCGTCGAGACTGTCGATCATGACGCGCTTGGTCCCACTGTTCATCGCCGTAGTACCCACCCTGCTGATGAACTCGTCAATGTAGATATCTACCGGGGAGACGTAGAAGAGCTCGAGCATGCCGTCGCCGATGGCCTTCTGCAGGTCCCATCCGAAACCAGCGGCGATGCGGTTCAGCTGGGTGGGGTTCTCCTGCATCGTAGCGATCAAGCCCTTCTCGCCCATCTCGATGCCCTTGAAGATGAAATGCAAGCCTAAGAGGGTCTTGCCGCACCCGGAAGGTCCGAAGATTACCGTCGAAGCACCCCGCCAGAAGCCTTCGGCCACCATCTCGTCAAACACCTCGACGCCGGTCTTCTGTCGCTCGTCAATGATCTCATAGGAGACCGCGCTGGGAGGGGTCACGAGCCGTGGGAACACCTCGAGACCCGACGCGGCGATCTTGAAGGCATGCTCGCCGCTCAGGAACGAAGACCCGCGCTCCTTGACTACTCGTAAGTAGCGAACGTCCTTGACGCCGACCTTCTTCAGTACAAGCTCGATCACGCCGTCTGCCACTGCGAACTCCGGCATGGAAGAGAACTCATCCGGTCCGTACTCGCCAACTAGGAAGGAGGTGATCGCGAGCGTCGACAGGGTCGTCATCAGCTCGGCCAGCAAGCGCCTGAACTCACCAGCTGACGTCGAGAAGGCGTGCAGCGCCTTAAAACTGTCAATCACGAGGAACGACGGACTGTGCTCCTTGACGAGCGCGACTACGGCGTTCACAAACGCTTCAAGATCATTGGAACGAAGGACCTCGCTCATGTCCTCATAGATGATCGCATCGCCGATCATCTCTGCATCGAAATAGTCGAACTCCTGCAGATAGCGAAGCATCTTATCGACCGGCTCAGAGACCGTGCCGATATAGAGCGCGGGTCTTTCCGGAGATGCGTTACAGAACACGACCTTCTCGGCAAGGATCGTCTTGCCGGTACCGGGAAGGCCCATGACGATGTTGATGGAGTTGACCGGGAAGCCCCCGCCTAGGATGGAGTCGAGCGCTCCATTGCCACTGCTAATCCTGTCCATCAGGCGCTCCTTGGTTGCTTGTTGGCCAACAGTGTCGCGACGGCCTCGATGAGTTTGGGCTGCTCGATAGGCTTGAGCAAGAAGGCGTCGGCGCCGGCGTCAAGCGCGCGGTCCCGGACGTCAAGCACGCTGAACACCAGGATCGGGACGTCTGACGTTGCAGGATTGGCTCTGAGCGCCTGGCACACCTTCAGGCCGCTCAAGCCCGGCAGGATGACATCCAAGATGATGAGATCCGGGCGCACTTTCTCAGCGCTTTGGACCGCCTTGCGACCGTCGAGCACGATATGGACGTCGTATCCCTGC
The DNA here is from genome assembly GCA_038249135.1 of Coriobacteriia bacterium. GTDB lineage: Bacteria > Actinomycetota > Coriobacteriia > Anaerosomatales > JAAXUF01 > JBBRWO01. The sequence goes on along the minus strand of JBBRWO010000081.1, from coordinate 6,445 downwards.
TTGTTCAGGAAGAACTGTTCCAGTTCGGCGGTGATGGGGTCCTTCTCGGCCACGAGGATCAGGATGGCGCCCGTACGGGCCGCCTCATCCACGACCGCGCCAATCTTCTTCATCTCACGCGCGAGCAGATTGTGGGCAGCTCCGGCCTGAAGCCCGTCGTCGTCGATCTTGCGCTTGAGCCACTTGATTCGCTCGACGTCCGACCGGCTGTAGAGCCGATGGCCCCCCTCAGTACGTTGGGGTGAGATTAGCCCGTACGTCTTCTCCCAATAGCGCAAGGTACTCGGTGGAACGCCTGTCGCGTCGCCGACGGTCTGAATCGAGTAGACGCCGACATCGGACTCGTCTTCCATCGTCTTCCCTCGCAAGTCTCAAGCTAGCCTGAAGTAAACTGCGACTAATCATAGCGCTCCCACACCCCGGAACACAATCGACGACGCAAGGCGTTCCATGCCACGGCCTCGCAGTTTGTAGGGGACGAGCCGGTTCGCCTAGTAGTTGGCGTGCGCTAGCAGGTACTCGAGGTAGCGCGACTTGAACTGCTTGCTCGCCATGCCTTGCTTGATGGGCGGCAGACGCAAAATCACACCAAGCACCCCGGCCAGCGCGCGATGGTTCCACAGCACGCGGTTGTCGAAGATCAGATCCTGCAGGTCGCCGCGCTCGATCGCCATCACGATCGTTCGATGCAGTGAGTTCAGCGGCGTTATGACGCGCTCGGGACGTGAACGTAAGCCCAAGGCGTTGCGAGTGCAGGTCCGCACGCACACGCCACAGCCTAGGCAGACGTCCTGGTCAACCTTCGCCCGCCTCGCATTCGGGTGAGCCGGGTCGTTCGCCGAAACCAGCGTCATGGCCTCTACCGGGCACGCAGCTACACACTTCCCGCAGCCGTTGCAGTGCGCTTCGTCGACCTGGGGCAGGAAGTTGGTGGTGTGCACGGGGTTAAGCATCCCGAACCTGCGAGCGGCGATCATCGCCTCACAGCAACACCCGCAGCAGTTGCAGATGAAGTTCACGCCCTCGCGCACGTTCTCGCCGCACTGCACGAGGTTGCGCTCATAGGCCTCCTGCAGCAGGTCGAGCCCCTCGCTGACGTCGACGGACCGCGCATACCCGTGCCTGGTGAGTGCACCTGCCGTGTTGCCGAAGGTCATGCAGATGTCCATGGGCGCGTCGCAGTTGCGTCCGACGTGAGACATCTTGTGTCGGCAGTAGCACATGCCGATGCCGCGGTGAGTAGCCGTGCGGATGACTTCGCTCGCTCGTTCGTAGTCCAGCACGTGTATCGCGTTGTCGTTGGTGAGCACCGGTTCGTTGACGAAGACGCGGCCGAGCGGAGTTTCGCCGTCCGCGAACAACGCGCTGATGAACTCTTCTTCGACATTCATGTATTGGTAGAACAGCTCGCCGAGCAATGCCTGGTCGATGTCGCCCCGAGTCCGCATCATCGAGAACTCGAAGAATCCCGCCATGGGTGGCGGCAGGATGTAGGTGGTTTCCCCGTCGTGCTCGATGTCCACGAGGATGGCGCGGCTCGCCAGTTCGTCGAGGACCTTGCGGGTCTCGGCGACGTCCATCTTCAGGATCTTGGCGGCCTTGCTCACAGTGAACGGCTTGATGGGGAGCTGCGCGACCACTTCTGCTTCCCGCTCGCTGAAGAGCACAGAGAGGATCTTGTAAAGCGTCTCGGAGGGCGGCGCACCCTGCGGGAACCGATTCAGACGGTCGACAAGCTCCGTATAGCCGGACTTTAGCGTGACGTGGGACATCGACTTCCCTTCAGCTAGGGTCGCGTCGCGGCGCGAACCGTGGACTGCCGCTTTATGACTTGCTTGAAGGCTACCCAAACATTGGCCCTTCTCGTCGCGCCGTTGAGTAGACTCCGCTGCGCCACACCGCGGCGGAATTGACACGCGCCTCAGTGGCCGCGCCACGGCGTTTCCGCTCAACGGGAGGCCTCTGGGTACAAGCTTCGTATCAGGCGCCGGCGGTCGCGATTTTCGCGACCCGATGCGAAGGGAACCGTGAACCCCGATGGCCACTCCCGCCGACCCAAAGCCCATCGCCGGGGCCCAACGCGACGCGCCCGAGACCTCTGGCGTCCCGTGGCTCGACCTGTTGGCGGCGTCGTGGTCCCCTGGGAGCGTGCGCCAGCATTCGATGACCTTCGGTGACGATCCTGATCAGACCCTCATCGCCTTCCTCCCGAAAGAGGAGCAGCTAGGACCGTGGGTCTACTTCCTGTTCGGCGGCGGCTGGACGAATGGCAGTCCGCGCCTGTGGTCGTGGGCGGGCAACTGGTTCGCCCACCACGGGATTCCGGCTGTTCTGGGCGGATATCGGCTGGCGCCGGATCACCTCTTCCCGGAGCAGCTCGACGACGCGCTCGCGGGGTTCTCCTTCGCTCTCGCTCATGCGGAAGAGCTGGGAATCGAGGGTCGCCCGGCAGTGCTCGCCGGCGCGTCGGCAGGCGGACATCTCGTCGCCCTCTCGGCTCTGCAGATCGCGCGCGATGCGCTCAAGCCCGAAGCCGGCGACCGTCGCATCCACGCTGACGCACTGCTCCTGATCAACGCTCCGCTGGACTTTCCCACGGCCCACACGCCCGAGGGCAAGGGTGCCATCGAATCGTTGACCGGCCACAAGCCGCCTTGGCCCGAGGCCGACGCGCTCACGTGGGTAACGGCGCAGCCACTTTCTGCCGACGCCATCCCGCAGACGATGCTGGTCCAGGGCGAGGTCGACGAGCTGGTAGCGCCAGTTGCTGCCGAGCATTTCGCCGCCGCCGTAAACACCTTGGCGCCCGGCAGAGCCGAGGTCGTGCACGCTCCGTGGCAGGAGCATGCCGATCTCACTCGGCTGTTCCTCGACAAAGACCCCGCGCTATCGGTGCACGTCATCGACTGGCTGCGCGCCGTGCCGCACCCTCGGAACTGACTCATCCCGGGTCGCGCCGCACAATGCGCGAGGATGGCACGACGCGGCATCTCGGCGACCACGTGGTTCTTGGCCTCGACATCACCTCTTCGCCGGACGGCGCTAAGGAGATGGCCATAGCCAGCCATCACTGCCCCCGTACGTTGCGCCCACGCCTCGCTATTCGACTTAATGCGCCGCGATTCTCCTTGGTCTTTCGTGGGTACGCATAACTGGCGGGGTGCGTGACCCTGCGTCAGCTACAACACCTAGGGAGACCATGATGGCTGCACAGAAGAAGGCACCCGCCAAGGGCAAGCACACTGCGTCCGGGAAAACTGCCCACGAGTTGGGTAATGCTGGTGAGCTACACCAACACGCAGGAGGCGAACATCCTGCGCTCACGACAAACCAAGGCGTGCCGATTTCAGACGACCAGAACTCGCTTCACGCGGGAGAACACGGGCCGACGCTCCTCGAGGACTTCGTCCTCCGAGAGAAGATCATGCACTTCGATCACGAACGCATTCCGGAGCGGATCGTGCATGCGCGTGGCACCGGAGTACACGGATTCTTCGAGCTCAAGAAGTCGCTGAGCAAGGTCACGACCGCGAAAATCTTCACGCAGTTGGGCGTCAAGGTCCCCGTATTCGCCCGCTTCTCAACCGTGGCCGGCGGATCGGGATCGGCAGACACTCCGCGCGACGTTCGCGGTTTCGCCGTCAAGTTCTACACTGAGGAAGGCAACCTGGACATTGTAGGCAACAACATCCCCGTCTTCTTCATCCAAGATGCGATCAAATTCCCAGACTTCGTGCACGCGGTGAAGATGGAGCCGGATCGAGGCTTTCCACAAGCGGCGAGTGCCCACGACACGTTCTGGGACTTCGTGTCTCTGACACCCGAGTCGATGCACGCCGTCATCTGGGCGATGTCTGACCGTGCCCTGCCGCGCTCTCTGCGGAGGATGGAGGGCTTCGGCGTCCACAGCTTCCGGTTCATCGACCGCTCGGGCAAGAGCACCTTCGTAAAGTTCCACTGGCGTCCCAAACTCGGACTGCAATCCACTCTCTGGGATGAGGCGGTCAAGATTGCAGGTGCGGATTCGGACTTCCACCGTCGCGACATGTTCGACGCCATCGAAACCGGCGCATTTCCGGAGTGGGAGCTCTTTGTTCAGCTCTTCTCACAGGAGCAGGCAGACGAGTTCCCCTTCGACCACCTCGACGCCACTAAGCTGATTCCGGAAGAGATCGTGCCCCTCACGTTGGTCGGGCGAATGGTACTGGACCGTTGGCCGGACAACTTCTTCGCCGAGACCGAGCAAGTCGCGTTCTGTCCGGCCAACATCGTTCCCGGAATGGACTTCAGCAACGACCCGCTGCTGCAGGGCCGGCTCTTCTCCTATACCGACACGCAGCTTTCACGGCTCGGCGGCGTCAACTTCCACCAGATTCCGATCAACGCGCCTAAGCGCGCCCTGAACAACAACCAGCGCGACGGTCACATGCAGATGGCGGTCCCGCATGGCCGAGTCAATTACGAACCGCAATCTCTCGTGCCGGACCTACCACTGGAAACCACCGACGGATTCACCAGCGCCGCGGTTTCAATCGATCACGGATTGAAGAGCCGCATCCGGCCTGGGAGTTTCGCCGATCACTACAGCCAGCCGCGCCAGTTCTTCCGCAGTCAGGGTCCTGGGGAACAGTCTCATATCGTGTCGGCGTACGTGTTCGAACTGTCCAAGGTCGAGACTTCCCACGTGCGAGACGCGATTCTCGGACATCTGCGCAACATCGACGCCTCCTTGGCCAAGCGGGTCGCCGCCGGACTGAGCGTCGCCAAACTACCCGCGGCGCCTCACGCCGCCGCCCACATTCAGGACCAGCCTGAATCACCCGCGCTTGGCCTCGTGGGCAAGATGAAGGACACGCTCAAGGGACGATGCGTGGGCATTCTGATTGCAGATGGATCCGACAACGCGGCGATTGACGCGATTCGCAAGGCAGCACACGCTGCCGGGGCTACCGTCAAGCTGGTCGCGCTCAAGATCGGAGAAGTTAAGCTCGGCGGCGGCAAGTACGAGGTCATCGCGAACCAACTCGCTGGGACGCCGTCAGTCGTCTTCGACGCAGTGGCGGTGGTCCTGTCCGACACGGGCGCGAAGCAGCTCGCCAGGGAAGGTGCCGCCATCGACTTCGTGCGAGATGCATTTGGCCACCTCAAGGCAATCGGCGCCGACGAGGGTGCCAAGTCGCTCCTCAAGGCCGCGGGCGTCGCTGCCGACGAGGGCGTCATCGACGCTGCCGATCCGAAAGCGTTCATCAAGGCGGCGAAAACGCGCCAGTGGGCACGCGAGCCGAAGGTGCGCACGCTGCCGTAGGCGGAGCCGCACGTGGCGAACCGCGCTAATCCAAGGCACCCCGTCTTCCGTTTCAGGAGGACGGGGTGCCTTGGGCGGTGCCTACTCGGAGCGCTCAGGCTCCTTCTTGTGCTCCTCTTTGCAGCCGCATTGGGACTTGCAGCGGAGGGATCGCCGAAGTCCACACGCGCAAACGAAACGGGGCAACCGAAGGTGCCCCGCGTTTCACGCGAATTGTCGGACTTGGTGGACGCGTTTGTAACTATGGAGTGCTCGATTGGATCGCCTGAACCCGTTGACTGTGCGCGGTGAGGAGCGTGTGGTCCTCCGCGATGCGGTTTGCCGTATAGTTCATACACTTGGGTCCTTGGGCAGCAGTCGTCCCTGTGCGAACGCTTGGCTAAATGCTGCGGTTCGGACTTGAAGCTAGGCGGCGGGACTCGCCGCTGAGTCCGAATCACGTTTCCAGAGCACCATCGCAAGCCAGACCACGAACAGGCGCAGAACGACCATTAGATCCTCTGGCAGACTGACTCGAGCGCGTCTGCCGAACAGGCTATCCGGGACAACGGACCCAATCTCCTTTTCGCCTTCGCACAACACCAACTCCCGCCGCCAGAACGACCGCGCTCTGAGCTCGTACTGTCTGCCATCGCATTCGATCCGGAACGTCTTCTGGAACGCACTCAGCTTCACCGCAAAGGCAATCACAGAGCCCTTTCCTACGGGCATCTTGCCGCGTCGTTGAAGGGGACTATGTCCGCGGGCCGGCGGACCGTGCCGCAAGGTCAGGCACGCCGCATCCATCTAAAAACGGCGCCCGGGTGTGGTTCACGAGAGGTTTTCCCCCGCATAACCAAACGGGACACCCGAAGGTGTCCCGTGTCAGTTCAAATGGTCGGGCTGACAGGATTTGAACCTGCGACCCCTTGACCCCCAGTCAAGTGCGCTACCAAACTGCGCTACAGCCCGACGCCAACTTGCGGCAAGGCGATATGGTACCCGCAGAGGTGCTTCGGGGCAACCCTATTCGCGATGTCGAGCGCGTAAGAATTTGGGGGGTCTACTCTCAGTTCATGGGATTGAACGGCCCTCGGAACGGCTGTCGCCCTGAAAACGGCATCAGGTGTCCCGCAGGCGGTTCGTATCCCTTACCGTCCG
>JBBRWO010000080.1:0-9195 GCA_038249135.1 Coriobacteriia bacterium | reverse complement strand
GCTCCCCGGGACAGTACGACCTCATTCAGTGCCCGGTACACCCCCACCGAGCGCCCTTCCATGAACACCTCCGCGCGCAACGTCGCACGCCGTTCGACGCGGGCCTCACCCGCGAGCGCCGTCTCGATAGCGCTGCGCATCGCGCCCGGCGTCGCTCCCGACAGGAAGCCGAGACGACCGTATTTGACGCCAAGTAGTGGCACCTCGACGTCGCCGAGCAGGTGTACCGCTTTCAGGATGGTGCCGTCACCCCCAAACGCTACCGCGAGAATCGGCTCCCCGATGTCGCTCGCGGCAATCCCGAAGTCCGGCAGGCCGACACCAGCGGCGTCATCTGCACAGAGTATCGGTGTGGCGCCCTGCGCGCACAGCCACGTGGCGATCTCGACCGTAGCGGTCACCGCCGAGGGATTCGAGATGTTTGGAACGAGTAGTACGCGCACGCCTTAGCCTCCCAGTGTCTCGTGTGCATTCAGCGCGACATCGCGCGCCGCGAGTTTTGTAGGTACTCCATCGCGCGCTGCCCACATCCAGAACTCGATGTTACCCTCCGGGCCCTTGATGGGCGAGAACGTCAGTCCTCGGATCACCAGGCCACCCTCACGGGCAGTTTCGACGGCCGCCTCAAGCACGTCGATGTGGACTGCGGGGTCCCTGACCACGCCCCGTTTTCCCACACGTCCCTTACCCGCTTCGAACTGAGGCTTTACCAACGCAACCAGGTCGCCGGATTCGCCCAGCAGCTCGAGCAGATGGCCCATCACGACCCGAAGTGAAATAAACGACACGTCGATCACGACGATATCGAAGGGTGCGCCGAGCTCAACCGGGTCTGCGTGGCGGATGTTGGTCCGCTCGAACACGGTGACGCGGTCATCGGTGCGAAGCGACCACGCGAGCTGTCCGTACCCGACGTCGACCGCGCACACCGATGCAGCTCCTCGCTGGAGGAGACAGTCGGTGAACCCGCCCGTGGACGCGCCCACGTCGACGGCACGACGACCCTCGATGGCCACATCGAACACCTCGAGTGCGCCGGCAAGTTTGTCCCCACCCCGCGACACAAATCGTTGCCGCTCGGCGACTTCGATGACCGCGTCCTCAGATATCGGATGGCCGGCCTTCGTGACCACCTCGCCATCCACCCTGACGTCACCTGCGAGCACCGCAGCGCGTGCGCGCTCGCGGGAGGTGAACAGTCCGCGATCAGCGAGCTCGGCGTCGATGCGGCGCCGTTTCACGGGCCGTCCCCTCATCAGAAGCGGAATGTGAGGCGGCGCCAGTAGTGGGAGCAGCGACGGAATCGACCGAATCAATGTCCTCGATACGCCCGAGGACCGCAGCGGTCACGCCGTCGGCATTCAGCCCGACGTCAGAGAGCAGCCGATCCATGGCTCCGTGCGTGACGAAGCAGTCGGGCACGGCGAGTCGCAACACCGGCACCAGCACACCAAGGTCTGCGAGTGCCTCGCACACGGCTCCGCTGAACCCTCCCATCGAAGTGTTCTCCTCGATGGTGACGACCAGGCGATGATTCGCACCCACAGCGGAGACCATCTCAAGGTCGAGAGGCTTGACCCACCGAGCATTGACGACGCTCGCCGAGACACCCCGCTCGTCAAGAAGCACAGCGGCCTTCTCGGCGGTAGCGACCATGCGACCAACCGCCAGGAGTGCGACGTCGGTGCCGTGTCGTCGAATCTGCGCCCGCCCCGCTTCCCAGACCTCGGGCAGCTCGGGGATTGGGAGCCCCGCCCCAGAACCGCGCGGGTAGCGAATCGCAACCGGACCGTCTGCGAGCAACGCGGTGTGGAGCGCCTCAGCAAGCTCGACCTCGTCTGCTGGCGCGAGGACCATCATGTTGGGAATCGAGCGCAGGTACGTCAGATCGAACACACCGTGATGCGTCGGTCCGTCCTCGCCGACAAGCCCGGCGCGGTCGAGACAGAACACCACGTGCAGGTTTTGAAGTGCGACGTCCATGATCATCTGGTCGTACGCCCGTTGCAGGAACGTCGAGTACACCGCGACCACCGGAAGCATGCCGCCCAGCGCTAAGCCGGCCGCCATTCCCACCGCGTGCTCCTCGGCGATTCCGACGTCGTAAAAGCGCTCCGGGAAGGCCTGCGCGAAACCATCCAGACCGGTACCACTCGGCATCGCAGCGGTGATCGCGACGATCCGCTCATCGCGAGCCGCCTCGGCCACAAGCGCGACGGAGAAGGCCTCCGTGAAGCTCTTGGGGGCGCCGTCTTTCTTGTGAGTCTTGCCCGTCTCGATCGAGAACGGTGCGATTCCGTGGAAGGCGTCGGGTGAGTCCTCGGCGTGCCCGTAACCTGACCCCTTGCGAGTGACCGCATGGATGATGACGGGGCCGTCGGCCGCCTTGGCTGCCTCGACAGCACCTTGCACCTGCGCCACATCGTGGCCGTCTATCGGGCCGACGTACTTGACGCCAAGCTCCTCGAACAACATCCCCGGGACGACTAACTGCTTGAAGGATCCCTTCACGGCCTCGCCCGCGTTGACGATGATGCGGCCGAGGGAAGTCGAGCCGAGCCGTGATTCGACGCCGTCGCGCAGTCTCGTGTAGCGGCGGTCCAGCCGCACCCGCGCAAGATAGCTGGCGAGCGCGCCCACGTTCTCGGAGATCGACATCTCGTTGTCGTTCAGCACGATAACCAGAGGCGTCCCCAGATGCCCGATATGGTTGAGCGCTTCGAACGCCATGCCGCCGGTCAGAGAGCCGTCCCCGATGACCACGACCACAGTCTCGTCGCTCCCCCGCGTGTCGCGGGCACGGGCAAGCCCGAGTGCGACGGACAGGGAATCAGACGCGTGGCCGGCGTCGAAGGCATCAAACGGGCTCTCAGAGCGTTTAGGGAAGCCGCACATGCCGCCGTACTGACGCAGTGTCGAGAAGCTGCTGAGACGACCTGTGAGCAACTTGTGTACGTAAGACTGGTGGCCCACGTCGAAGATGATGCGGTCCTTCGGGCAGTCCAGCGCACGATGGATACCAAGCGTCAGCTCAACCACACCGAGGTTCGGAGCAAGGTGGCCGCCGGTCTGCGAAACGGTGGAGACGAGTTCCTCGCGGATCTCAGCGGCGAGTTGCGCAAGCTGGACCTCGGTGAGGTCCTTGACGTCACAGGGCGTCTCGATGGTGTCGAGAATCCGCTCAGTCACCGTGCCCATCATCTCCGTCGGACGGATCGTCTTCGGCCTCGTCGGCCCATGCCTCATCCTCAGACCATACATCGCCTACGGCGTCGTCGGCTCGTGCGTCGACGTCGCCCTTCTCGGCAGATGGCTCCGCCGCGTCATCGGACGCGATAGTCTCAGACTCTTCTGCGCCGACGGCGGCGTCATCCGCCTGCTCATCGATGGCGCTCGGCGTCCCCACCGCAACGGCGCCGGGCGCGCTGGCCCAGTCGGCGTGGTCGATCAGCTCCGTGCACACGTTGGCGAGGCGGACGCCTTCCTCAAGCAGGTCCAGGCTCTTCTCGAGCGAGGTGTCCTTCTTGCGGACCTGCGTCACGATCTCATCGAGCCGCGTCTTGGCGGCGGTGAAGCTGTAGGACTCGTCAGTCATCGGTTGCGTCCTGTTCGTTGTGCCCCTCATCGTTCTTTGCAATCCGGCCGAGAACACCGTTCACGAACTTCGAGGAATCCTCTCCACCGTACACCTTGGCCAACTCGACCGCTTCGTTGATCGCGACGCTGGCGGGAACGTCATCCGAGCTCTCGATCTCATACGTTGCGATGCGCAGAATGTTGCGGTCAACCAACGGCATGCGGGATACGGCCCAGTTCTCCGAGACCTCACCGATGGTGCTGTCGAGTTCATCGATGCGAGCCGCCACCGCGATGACGAGCTGGCGGCAGAACTCGTCCGGCTCGCCGTCCTCGAGCGAGTAGGTCCTGTTCGCGAGTATCTCGGCGGCGGACTCTCCGGTTATGTCGCTCTGGTAGAGAATTTGAAGCGCCTGACGGCGCGCGCGGCTGCGCTGTTGCATACGGCGCTACTCCACGAACACGATGCCGTCGACATACACGTCGACAGCCTCAACCGCTACGCCGACCTGGCTCGTGATCGCATCGGCGACGGAAACCTGAACGGCGTTTGCGACCGCCTTGAGTTTCGAGCCGTACACGATTTGCACATGGATGGTGACGCTCAGCGCACCGTCATCGGCGACGGACACGTCGACTGCGCGTGCGGAACCCTTGCGGGAGCCCTTCTGCACGAGTCCTGCGAGTCCGGGTGCACCGACACCAGCGACCCCTTCAACACTCTCAGTGGCGAGCGTAACGATGGTATCGAGCACGGCCGGAGCGACACCGAGGCCTTCCAGGCGAATCTCATCAGACATACTGGCACGCTCTCTTTCTACAACCCGTGAACTAGGACAGGTCGCTCATCTCAGTCTCAATAAAGTCAGTATAGACTTCGCCTGCCACAAAGGCGGGGTTCTCGACGACCATCTGGTGGAACGGAATGGTCGTCGGAATGCCGACAACGATGAACTCATCGAGCGCGCGTCGTGCGCGAGCAATCGCCTCGTCCCGCGTCTCTCCCCACACGATCAGCTTGCCAAGGAGTGAGTCGTACGTCGAGGGCACCGAGTAACCGGAATACAGATGGCTGTCGATTCTCACGCCGAAACCCCCGGGAGGGTTGAACACCGAGACCAGACCGGGATGCGGGCGGAAGTTGTGCGCAGGGTCCTCGGCGTTGATGCGAAACTCGATGGCGTGTCCGCGCTTGACGATCTCAGCCTGCGTCTTGTGGCGCATCGGCTCGCCGGCGGCGATACGAATCTGCTCCTTGATGATGTCGACGCCCGTGATCTGCTCGGTGATCGGGTGCTCCACCTGGACGCGCGTGTTCATCTCCATGAAGTAGAAACGGCCGTCCGTATCGAGCAGGAACTCGATGGTGCCGGCATTCTGGTAGTCCACAGCACGGACCGCCTTCATCGCCGCCTCGCCCATGGCTTCACGGAGCTCGGGAGTCATCGCGGGGCTTGGAGCCTCCTCGACAAGCTTCTGGTGACGGCGCTGGATCGAGCAGTCACGCTCGTAGAGGTGCACGGCGTTGCCGTGCGAGTCCGCAAGGATCTGCATCTCGACGTGACGAGGGCGCAGGAGGTACTTCTCGATATAGACCGTGTCGTTGCCAAAGGCCGCAGCGGCCTCGGTCTTGGCGGCCATCATATTGGCTTCGAGGTCATCGCGGCTCTGCGCGACACGCATTCCCTTGCCACCGCCGCCTGCACTCGCCTTGATGAGAACGGGGAAGCCGACCGCCTCAGCGAAGCGAAGCGCCTCCTCGACGGTCTCTACAGCACCGTCACTGCCGGGAACGCAGGGCACACCGGCGGCCATCATCGTCTCGCGAGCAACGGACTTGTCGCCCATCCGGTCGATGGCGTCGGGTGACGGGCCGATGAAGACGAGTCCGGAGTCAGCGCACGCGCGCGCAAACGCCGAGTTCTCTGCCAGGAAGCCGTAGCCGGGATGAACGGCCTGCGCTCCCGTGGTCAGAGCCGCCGAGATGATGTTGGGCATGTTGAGGTACGACAGCGAAGCCTGCGCCGGACCGATGCACACGGAATGGTCGGCCATGGCGACGGGCAGTGAGTCCTTGTCGGCGTCCGAGTAGACGATGACGGTCTCGACACCCATTTCTTTTGCTGCGCGGATGATGCGCAACGCGATTTCGCCGCGGTTAGCGACGAGAATGCGATCGAACACGGGCACCTCCGGCTTAGTTGGCCTCGTAGTAGAAGAGCACGGTGCCGTACTCGACGGGATCGCCGTTCTTGACGCCGATCTCGCGAATGATGCCCGAGTCCTCGGCGACGATCTCGTTCATGAGCTTCATCGCTTCGAGAATGCACAGCGTAGCGCCCTCCGAGAAAGAGTCGCCGACTGCGACGAACGCTGCCGAACCCGGCGAGCCGGCCTCGTAGAAGCTGCCGACCATGGGTGCCGTGACCGTCTTCCACGACGCGGGACGCGCACCGGGAACGGGTGCGGCCTCTGCCGCGGAGGCGGCACTCGTGGCGGCAGGGGCGGCGGCGGCAGGACCGACAGGTGCGGAGGTGTAGCCGCCCTTGCGGACCGAGACCTTGGTGTCGCCCTCTTCGATGACGATCTCGGAGATGTCCGAGTTCTCGATGACCTTGAGCAGCTCGCGAATCTGATTGACGTCCACGGAATCGTCCTCCTTGACGGTGTGCAACTCCTCGCTCATCAGGAACACTGCCTTCTCGGCACCGACCTGATGAGTGGTGAGGTATTGACGGGCTTCGTTGGGGAACAGCGCGTACATGAGTACATCTTCTTCGCTCTTGGCAAGGTCGCCGATCTCCGCAGCGACCTCGTCGTAGGTGGTGGTGACGAGCGAACCGGGCCTGACGTCGTCAGCCAAGGGTTCCAGGTCGCCGAGAACCTTGGCGACGATCTCCTTGTCCATGGGGCCCGGCGCCTTGCCGTAGTAGCCGCGGACGTAGTCGCGCATTTCTTGCGGGACGATATTCCAGCGCTTGCCGGTCAACACGTTCATGACGGCCTGGGTGCCGACAATCTGCGACAGCGGAGTGACGAGTGGCGGATAGCCAACTTCCGCACGCACCTTGGGAATCTCAGCGAGGACATCCGGCAGGCGATCGAGCGCTTTCTGGATCTCGAGCTGACTGACCAGGTTGCTCATCATGCCACCGGGAACCTGATGGCTGAAGACCTCCATCGACAGCAGCGTGGTGATGCCGCGCTTCAGGCCCTTACGGCGGCGCACATCTTCCCAGTACTCGGCGATTTCGAAGAGCAGGTCGAGGTCGAGCCCGGTGTCGTAGGGCGACTCTTTGAGCGCGGCAACGATCGTCTCGACCGCAGGCTGGCTGTTGCCAAACGCCAATGCCACGACCGCGGTATCCACGATGTCGGCGCCGGCCTCGGCGGCCTTCACATAGTTCATGGGAGCCATGCCACCGATATAGTGGCAGTGGACGTGCACCGGCAGGCCGATTTCCGTCTTGAGCGCGCGAACCATCTTCTCGGTACGGAACGGCGTCAGCATGCCCGCCATGTCTTTGATGCAGATCGTGTCGGCACCAAGCTCCTTGAGCTGCTGCGCGTACTCAAGATACGAGTCGATCGTGTGAACGGGGCTCACGGTGTATGAGATGGCGCCTTCGAAAAGGCCGCCACACTCCTTGACCGCCTCCGCGGACGCGATCACATTGCGAATATCGTTCAGGGCGTCAAAAACGCGGAAGACGTCGATGCCGTTGCGCTTCGATGCCGCGACGAACCGCGTGACAATCTCATCCGAGTAGTGGTGATACCCGACGAGGTTCTGACCGCGCAGGAGCATCTGCAGCGGCGTATTGGGGCAGTGCTGCTTGATGGTGCGGAGTCGCTCCCACGGATTCTCATCCATGAAGCGCAGGCAGGAATCGAATGTCGCCCCGCCCCAGACCTCGAGCGACCAGTAGCCGACCGAATCCATCTTAGGCAGGATCGGCAGCATGTCGCCGATCTCCATCCGCGTCGCCCACAGCGACTGGTGCGCGTCGCGCAGTGTGGTATCGGTGATGTGCACTGGCCGCATCGCGCCTCCCCTTGCATACAGTCCGAGAACGAAACGGTGCGGGCCGATTGGTGCCGCACCGCGAAGAACGTGAGTAGTCCGCATAGTATATACGAGGCCGGACGCGGCTTCCTACTCGCCCGCGCCCGGCCACGACTGTCGTGTTGGTGCTGGACCGCTAAACGCGAGTCATGTAACGACCGTCGCGCGTATCAACCTTGAGTCGCTCGCCCACATTGATGAACATCGGGACCTGGATGACCGCGCCCGTCTCGAGCGTTGCAGGCTTCGTGCCACCTTGGACGGTGTCACCCTTGAATCCCGGATCGGTCTCGGTGACCTCGAGCTCCACAAACATAGGCGGCTCGACGCCGAGATACTCGCCATCAGCGGTCATGACCTCGACTTCGTCATTCTCACGAAGCCATTTCGACTGGTCGCCGATGAAGTCCGCCGCGAGTTCGACCTGCTCGAAGCTCTGGGAATCCATGAAGTAGTACATATCACCGTCGTTATACAGGTACTGCATCTTCTGATTGCTGATGCGTACATCGTCAAACTTCTCACCTGCGCGGAACGTGTACTCCACGACGCGCCCGCTCTTGAGTTCCTTGAGCTTGGTGCGCACGAAGGCGCCGCCCTTGCCGGGCTTCACGTGCTGGAAGTCGACGATGATCCAGCGCTTGCCTTCATACAGAATGCACATGCCGTTCTTGAAGTTCGCGGTGTTGATGGACACAGCCGTACTCCTTCTTTGCACCAGAGTGCCGCACGTGCGGCACGATTACAGTTCGATGAGATTCTTCGCTGAACGCGTGAGAACTCGTGCACCCGCGCGCTCGACCACTATCAAGTCCTCGATTCTAACACCGCCGAGTCCCGGCACATAGATTCCCGGCTCGATGGTGATGACGCTTCCCTCCAGAATCGGGGCAATCCCACGCGGCCCGACGCTCGGGGCCTCGTGAATCTCGAGTCCCACACCGTGACCGAGGCCGTGACCGAATCGGTCACCATACCCTGCTCGCTCGATGACCGAGCGTGCTGCCGCATCAATCTCAGTGCCCGTGCGCCCTGGAAGTACCGCGGCGATTCCAGCGTTGTTCGCGGCCAGCACTGCGTCATAGATCTCGCGCTGCTGCTCGCTCGCGGCTCCCATCACGACGGTACGCGTCATGTCGGCGCGATAACCCCCAACTCGAGCCCCAAAGTCCATCTTCAGAAAGTCCCCACGGCGCACACATCGCAGCCCCGGATGCGCATGAGGCAACGCCGAGTTAGGCCCGCTCGCAACGATTGGAGCGAACGCCACTCCTTCCGAACCGTGGGAGCGCATGTAGAACTCAAGCTCGAGCGCAATCTGAGTCTCGGTCATCCCCGCTTGCACGAATCCCAGAATGTGATCGAACGCCTCGTCCGTCAGTGCTTGAGCGGCCGCCGTACGCACGACCTCTTCGGCGTCTTTGATCGTGCGAAGCGCCTCGACCCAATCGACCACGGGTGTGACCTCTCCCGTCACAGCGGCGCGAGCCTTCTCGACAACGGACCACGGTAGCGAATCCTCCACGGCGATCCGAGACAGCCCTCGCTCGCCG
>JBBRWO010000079.1:0-9426 GCA_038249135.1 Coriobacteriia bacterium | reverse complement strand
GTGGGCGGTAGTGCTGCTGCCAATCGTACTGCTGCTGGTTCGCACACAGGTGATCCGACGTGAGGAGCGGCATCTGCGCGAACGCTTCCCCGACGCGTACGCCGACTACTGCCGTCGCGTACGGCGGTGGATCTGAACCGCATGCGGCGTCGGATCTGAACCGCGCGCCGGCCAGCGATCAGGGATGACGACGTGGTGCGCCGGTTGGGTGAGCGAGCGGTGGCGGTGTCGGAGCCTGACGGCCGTGGTACAGCCGAAAAGTACGCAATGAATAAGGTTGCCACGCACTGTCGGCGCTGTTACGATAGCGTATTCATCGGGTTGTTCCACAAGTGAATTGCGAGTTTTATCGAGTGGATACCGCACATGTACTCGAATTCTGGGGCAAGGCCCGGCCAACCGAAGGTGCCGAACATTCGTGGCATCCGGTAGCCTATCATCTGCTTGACGTCGCGGCGAGCGCGGATGCGTTGTTGTCGATGCGTCCAGTCACGCGCGCGCGCGCTGCTTTGTTGCTCGGCCTGCCGCAGGACGACGCGCACCATCTGCTCGTTGCCCTGATTGCGCTGCATGATCTCGGAAAGTTTGCGCCGCAGTTTCAATTGCTCGCAACACCCGATGATTGGAACTGGCCAACGGCACTGGAGGATGTTGATACAACACGTCTCGAGCGGTCGGTGCATACCGCCGACGGTCTGCACCTCTGGAATAGAGTGCTTCGTGACCGGGTCTCGGAGCGCATTTGGGTTGGCGGCGGCCGGGCACTCGAGGCGTTGGAGTGTGCCATATTTGCACACCACGGGCGCCCCGTCGATCTGCATCCTGACAATATCGCAACACGATTCCCCGACGGCGCGAAACGCGCGGCCGAGCAGTGCGCTGATTTGGTGCTGGGTTGCGTGCTGCCCCGACCCATTACAGCACCTCAGCCCGAACTCGCGCGGGTGCGGATTGCCTCCTGGTGGGTGGCTGGATTCACAACGGTCGCGGACTGGATAGGTTCGCGAACGGTATGGTTTCCGTATCACGCACCGATTGCGGGTGACGACACGCTCGCCGAGTACTGGAGTCGAGCCAAGGCGCTTGCTCGCGATGCCGTGAGATCAGCGGGTATGGACGCGATGCCAGTTGGGGTGACGCGATCGTTCGCCGACCTGACCGGCATATCGACACCGACGCCAATGCAGGCATGGGCGTCGGCGATTGATCTTCCGGGTGGCCCCTTGCTCGCCATTATTGAGGACGCCACGGGCGCCGGTAAGACCGAGGCAGCGCAGATGTTGGTACATCGACTGATGACCGCCGGCCGTGCAAGCGGTGCCTACTGGGCTATGCCTACGCAGGCGACGGCGAACGCAATGTATGCACGGCAACGCGATGCGATCGCGGCCCTGTTTCCTGTCACACGCAACCGAATGCCTTCGCTAACGCTCGGACATGGGCAAGCGAAGCTGCATGAAGGCTATCGCGCAACCGTGCTGTCGGACGACAGCCGCACCGACACGGTCGAAGCACCATCTGAAGTGTCGGCCACATGGCGTACCGCAGATGGGGACCAAGCAGCGTCCGTCGCCTGCTCGGCGTTTCTTGCCGACGATCGCCGCGCCGCCCTGCTCGCTGACATGGGAGCTGGCACTGTAGACCAGGCGCTGTTGGGCGTGCTGCCCGCGCGGTTCAACGCCGTGCGCTTATTCGCGCTCGCCGAGAAGGTTCTTGTACTCGACGAGGTGCATGCGTTCGATGCGTACATGTCGGCGGAAACGCGGAATCTGCTGCGCTTTCACTCTGCGCTGGGCGGCTCCGCGATCCTGCTGTCGGCGACGCTGCCCGAACGGAAACGTCGTGCCCTCGAGGAATCGTGGCAGGCGCCGGAACTCGAGGAGATGGACGCGCCTTCGGTCTCAAACGAGGCATCGCCGTACCCGCTTGCGACTCTGCTGTCTGCTGCCTCCGCCGAGGTAAGGCAAAATGCACCGAGCGCCGCTTCGTGGACGGTACGGCGCGTGCCCACGCGTCGAGTGCATTCCGTGACAGACGCGCTCGCGCATGTGCTTGATGTCGCTCGGCGAGGGGGCGCCGTGGTATGGATTCGCAATACCGTTGACGAATGTCTCGGGGCGGCGCGTGACGTGGAAGAGCAGGGTATCGTGCCGATAGTGTTTCATGCCCGATTCGCGCAGGGTGACCGTCAGCGGATCGAGACCGGCGTCATGCGTCGATTTGGCAAAAAGTCGACTCAAGCAGACCGTACGGGTAGCGTGCTGATCGCCACACAGGTCGTAGAGCAATCGCTCGATCTGGACTTTGATGCCATGGTCAGCGATCTCGCGCCGATCGACCTCCTCGTGCAGCGCGCCGGACGACTCTGGCGTCATTTGCGCGGGGAGGGTGTGCGTCCGGCGGGTCTCCATAGGGAGCTGGTTGTCCTGTGCCCGGCGGAGACGGTCGACGTCGATGCAAGCTGGCCGGGTCCACTGTTTCCAAAGCTGAAATACGTATACCCTCATGTCGGCGTGCTCTGGCGGACGGCGGAGCTGCTCCGACTGGGCCATGCGATCGACGCACCGCATAATCTCCGGGCTCTCATACGGGAGGTATACGAGGTCGAGGACGTTCCCGACGCGTTGCAGTCTACCGTGAACTCAGCGGAGGGAGATCAGCTCTCGCAGGAGGGTATTGCGACGTATGTGTCGGTCAAGCTTCGACCAGGCTATGCCCCCGGCCGTGCATGGAGCGACGATTTGCGCGCACGTACGAGACTTGGCGAGGAGCAAGTAGCCGTTCGTCTCGCAAAGGTGCAGGGCAATACGCTGTTGCCTTGGCACGAAGACGATGCAGCGCCCGAGTGGAAGCGCTGGCTGCTTTCCGAAGTAAAAGTAAGTGGAAGACGGATCTCCGCGACTGCGGCGCCACGCGGGAAGTGGGGGTCGCAGGTTGAGTCGATCCGACAGGGGTGGAAGCGGTTCGAGCAGGAGACACCGGTGCTCGTGCTGGAGCGAGACGCGACGGGTGGTTGGAGCGGGGAGCTGCCGGCAACCAGCGGTACGGGCGTTGTCTCGTTGCGATATAGCCTGGATCGGGGGGTCGAGTACGGAACGTAGCAAGGACTGTCAGACCCTCCTCATACTCTCACTGGACCACGCAGTCGGAACTGGCCGTAGTCGAGCGTCATGATGTTTGAGTGACCGCCAATCTGTCATCACCTCTTCGCAACGGACTTTTGTGAGCTATGACTTGCGCAGTACGTCATGGATCCCTTGGCGTCGCCGTGACGGTAGCGTCACATGGGGGCCAATCGCCATGCTCACCGACAATGTCGGCGGGGCCAATCCGGTCGTCGCGACCGCCGCACCGCGCGGGGATTTCGACGCGGCGCTTCAGGAGTTTCTCATCGGCATGCTCACCGTGGCGTTCGCGGTGGCCGACGAGGATGCGTGGAGGGAGCGGTGGGATGATCCGCCGACTCCGGACGAGTTGCAGCGCGCGCTCGACGCGCTGCCGGCAGCATTCGACCTCGATGCCGCCGACGGTCCGCGATTTCTGCAGGACTACTCGGCAGCCGACTTGGCGTCGCAGGAAGTGCTCCCCATCGACCGTTTGGCCATGGACTCACCGGGTGAGCAAAGCATCAAGCTCGGCAAGACGCTTTTCGTGAAACCGGCTCGCTTCGAGCAGCTTGGTCGCCCAGCGGCGGCGATGGCGCTCATCACCATGCAGACATACGCACCGGCCGGCGGCCAAGGAAACCGCACGTCGATGCGTGGCGGTGGACCTATGACCACGTTGGCCGACCCACGGGTCTCGCAGGGGTCCGTTGCGGCCGACGAGCAGCCGCTGTGGGAGCGTCTCTGGATGAACGTTGAAAGTAGGGAGGCGTGGAGCGAGCGGACGGCCACTCGGCGAACAAAGGCCGATGCTCTCCTATTTCCGTGGCTTGCGCCCACCCGCGTCTCCGACAGCAAGCGCCCTCCTGTTACGCCGGCCGACGCACACCCAGTGCAGGCGTATTTTGGCATGCCCCGGCGTATCCGGCTGGAGTTCGGTGACGCGGGTCTCTGCGAACTCACCGGACAGCACGATGAGCACACGGTAGCGGGATTTCGGATGAAAAACTTCGGTGTCGAGTATGCGACCTGGAAACATCCGCTCTCACCACACTACGAGAGCAAAGGTGAGTGGCTCCCAGTGCACCCGCAGCCCGCTGGCCTGACGTGGCGCGACTGGCCGCAGCTCTCGTTGCTTAACGCCACGGAGGGCCGAGAACCGGCGGCGGTGATCGTACAGGCAGCCGTTCGCGCCAAAGCGCTGCACCGGCCGGAGGTACGCCTGCATGTGTTCGGCTACGATATGGACAACATGAAAGCGCGCGGCTGGCTCACAGTGATGCAGCCACTGTTCTCGCTCGTCGACGATAGCGCAGAGTCGCAAGAGTGGCTGGCAACGCTGTCGAGAACCCTTGTCGAGGCAGCCAGCACGGCTGCCACCGCCATGAGCATCGCCATCAAAACCGCGCTGTTCGACCGCATCGAGGATGCCCCCAACGACTACCCTGTTCCGAAGCAACGACTCTGGGCGGAGACCGAGCCACGCTTTTTTAACGCCATCCGCTCGGCACTCACGAGCGGTCTGTCTCTCGAATCGGTTTCGGATGCACGGCGCGGGTTCCACCAACCGCTTCGCGACATCTCGCTACGCTTGTTCGACGAAACGGCGCGTATCGATAACGCCCCGATTACCGCACTGCGCCGCCATGTGAATGCGCGCCATTCGCTAACCGGGACATTCGCTGGATACGGCAAGTTCGGACAGCAGCTTTACGCCGCGCTGAACATGACGCCACCGGCTGTTGCAGCAAAGTCAGGCAAGAAGGCCACCACAAAACGCGGAGTTGCCAAATGATGACCGATTCGGGGGGTGCAGCGACAGACTCATCCCGACGAGTGCAGCACCCCTCCGGCGAATCCCCGGCCCTCTCATGGCTCGTCGAGCTGCAGCGCGGCGATGCCGGAGTCCGTGCGCGACTGAGGCGTGCGCGCTCACGGGTAGACGCCCTCATGGAACCGAAAGCTATTCAGCTTGCGCAGCGCGTCGGGCGATTGTCGAAATCGTCGCGCGCAAGCGACGAGGAGATTGGCGTGGCACTCGACCTGGCGCGCGTACTGGCGCACGTGAAAACGCATGACGGCGCGAAGCGTGTCATGGAGCAAGCCGGATGGCAGACTTTCGCTGGTGACAGGCGCGAGAGTGACGCCGGCAAGGATGCGCCTGCGCTGTCCGGTATTCGGTTCCGTCGGCTGCTCACCACCGAGGCCGGGGAACCACTCGTTGCGGCGTTCGTGCGACTGGTTCGACAGCTGAAAGGTACGGTGAATGTTCCCGAGCTCGCGTGGGACTTTCTCAACTGGTCTCACCCGACGCGCGGTGCACGGGTGCGCAGCAAATGGGCTTTCGACTATTTCGCCGCCGGCACGCCGGCATCGATCGCGAACAATACTTCCACTGATGACGAGGGTAACACATGACCACATTCCTCCAGCTCCACCTGCTCACTGCCTACCCGGCTTCCAATCTCAATCGTGACGATACCGGTCGCCCCAAGACGGTCGACTTCGGCGGTGTGCAGCGACTGCGCGTTTCCTCCCAGAGCCTCAAGCGCGCGTGGCGTTCCTCGCCTGTGTTCCGCGATCGTGTACATGGCCTGGTGGGCGATAGGACGCAGCGTGTAGGAACCAAGATTCAGACGTATCTGCTGGAACGAGGCATGCCGGAAGACGCGGCGCTGAGTACGGCACGGCAGATCGCGAAACTCTTCGGCAAGTTGAACGATCTTGGCGACCCGAAGAAAGATGCGTTCATCAAGCAGCTTGCGTTCATCTCGCCGGACGAATGGAAAAGGGCTATGGCCCTCGCCGACAAGGCCCTCGCTGGTGAAACGATCGACCCTGTTGCCGCCGACGTGCTGCAGCGCGCCGACACCGCTACAGATATCGGGATGTTCGGTCGCATGTTGGCTGACGACCCAACGTTCAACCGCGACGCGGCGGTCCAGGTCGCGCACGCGATGACGACGCACGGCAGCACGACCGAGGATGACTATTATGTGGCCGTGGACGATCTCAAAGATCCGGCCGATCGCGACGACGCCGGCACCTCATTCATCGGCGTGCAGGAATTTGGGTCAGGGCTGTTCTACGTGTACGTATGCATCGATACGAATCTGCTGACATCGAACCTCGCCGGAGACTCGGCACTTGCGCGTGATGCCGTGGCGGCTCTGATCGAATCGGCCGCTACGGTAGCGCCGCGCGGCAAGCAGGCCAGTTTCGCGTCGCGGGCACGCGCCTCGTACGTCATGGTAGAACGCGGACCGCAGCAGCCGCGTACACTTGCCGGTGCATTCCTGCGTCCAGTGAGTCCAGGTGAGGCGCAAGGCGATCTGCTCCAAGCGTCCAAAGCGCGCCTCGTGACGCTGCGCGACAACATGGATGCGGCGTATGGCGCCTGTGCGGATGCGCGTTGCGAGCTGTTCGTGAGTGACCGCGAAGTCCAAGGGTCGCTGGCTGGTCTCCTGGAGTTCTCGTCCGAGAGCATCACGTGACCTCCTTCCTGCTTTTCACACTGCATGCGCCGCTGGCAAGCTGGGGCGAGATCGCCGTGGGTGAATGGCGTGGCAGCTGGGACCGTCCAAGTCGCTCCGCCATACTTGGTCTACTCGGTGCCGCCTTGGGCCTGTTGCGGGACGACGCTGCGGCACATACGGCGCTGACCGAGGGCTACGGGGTTGGTGTACGGAACGATGCGATGGGCAACACGATGCAGGATTATCACACCACCCAGTCAGTGTCTCGGGTGGAGATGCGCCGAAGTGCGGCTCGCACACGCGCGGATATGATGGCGGTGGCTGACAAGCAGACAATCCTGTCCCGGCGTGAGTATCGGGAGGACGTGGTATTCACCGTTGCGGTGTGGCAGACCGGACCCGCGAGCTGGCCACTCGATGCTCTTGCGGAGGCGCTGCGGCGGCCGGTCTTTGCTTTGTACGCGGGGCGACGATCGAATCCGCTTGGACTGCCCGTCAGTCCCGCTGTCGTTGAGGCTTCATCGCTTGCCGCAGCACTCGCGAGGCGACCGCCGTTGCCGGACGGCGGGCTCGCGGAGTTTCGACCACTGCGCCCTCGAGAGGGATGGGGACGGGAGGTTGCCCACGATCCGTGTGTCGGCTTCGAGTCGGGGTTGGTTGAGCCTTTCCTCCGGCACATTCGGCGCGATTCACCCGTCAATCGCCTTGGCTGGCTGTTCGAGGAGCGGGTAATGCACGTGGGCATGATGCCCGCTGCGGAGACGTCGCCGTGACGCCGCCGGTATTCACCCGCGCGACGCTCAGGCGCGACGTCCCGGCATCCGCCCTCCGGGCAGTGTTGATGCCTGAGGGTGAGTCGGCGCGAGCCGCGACGACGCATCATCTGATCTGGACGCTATTCGGCGACACTCCCGATCGTGATCGCGATTTTCTTTGGCGGGAGCATTCGCCAGGTGAATTCTATCTGCTGTCCAGCCGCCCGCCCGTCGACGTGCACGGACTGTTCGAGCTCTCTCCGCCCAAGTCCTTCGCCCCCGCTCTCGTGCCGGGCGACCGGTTGTCTTTCGAGCTGCGCGTGAACGCCACCGTTTCGCGTGGGGGGGTCCCCGGCGTCCGAGGCAAACCGTGCGACATCGTGATGGATGCGATCCACCGTTTGCCAACGGGAGAGCGTGCCGTCGGCCGGGCCGATGTGCTCGATCAGGTAGCGGGCGCGTGGATGGCGCGGAAAGGCTGCATGTCGGGCTTCACGGTTTCGACATTGCTCGTGATGAGCTACTCGGCGATTACGATGGATCGCTCGCGTGGCGCGCCGGCGGTGCGGTTCGGTGTGCTCGACCTGCGTGGCGAGATCGCCATTACGGATGCGAATGCATTCGTGGCCAGCGTGTCGACAGGCTTCGGACGCGCGAAGGCGTTTGGTTGTGGGTTGATGCTCATTCGGCGCGCGTAGGCCGAGATGAGCGACGAGTATGTGCCGTTACGGCCGATTCCGCTCAAGGATCGCGCGGCGATCGTGTTCCTCGAATACGGGCAGATCGACGTGATCGACAACGCCTTCGTCCTCGTCGACAAGAACGGTGTGCGGGTTCAGGTGCCGGTGGGTGGACTCGCGTGTCTGATGCTGGAGCCTGGCACGCGGATTACGCACGCAGCGGTGATGCTTGCCGCGCGCGTCGGCTGCCTGCTGGTGTGGGTGGGCGAGGGCGGCGTTCGCATGTATGCGGCTGGTCAACCAGGAGGGGCGATGGCGGATCGGTTGCTGTATCAGGCCAAGGCCGCTCTCGACGAGGCAGCGCGACTGAAGGTGGTGCGGAAGATGTACGCGCTCCGGTTCGGCGAAGAGGCACCGGGTCGACGGTCCGTGGATCAACTGCGCGGCATCGAAGGTGCTCGTGTCCGTCAGACGTACCGCCATTTAGCGACCCTGCACGGCGTGACGTGGACCGGACGACGGTACGATGCAAACACATGGAACGCCGCGGACGTCGCGAATCGCTGCTTGTCGTCGGCCACGTCGTGTCTGTACGGATTGACCGAAGCGGCCGTCCTGGCTGCGGGATATGCGCCGGCGATTGGGTTCTTGCATCGCGGAAAGCCATTGAGTTTCGTATACGATATTGCAGACCTGTTCAAGTTCGAGACGGTCGTACCGGCTGCGTTCACAGTCGCGGCCCGTCACGAGAAAGGCCGGCTGGAATCGGCCCTGGTGGAGCGCACGGTGCGCATGGCGTGTCGCGACGCGTTTCGGCAGACCAATTTTCTGGAGCGGATCATTCCTTCGATCGCCGAGGTGCTGGCCGCGAGCGGGATCGATCCGCCGAACGAAGCACCCGAGGGGCAGCCGCCTGCGCTGCCGGAGGTCACTTCAGGCAATGATGGTCATCGTGGTTGAGAACGCGCCCCCTCGCCTTCGGGGGCGCTTGTCGTTGTGGTTGGCGGAGATTCGGGCAGGGGTGTACGTGGGTGTGTACAGTCGGCGGACGCGTGAGCGCATCTGGATCGAAGTTGTGCAGTTACTTGGATCGGGTTCGGCCGCGATCGCGTGGAGCGCTTCGACGGACTCGGGATTCGAGTTCGACACCGCGGGGCCCAACCGTCGGTTGCCGGTGGATTTTGATGGGTTGACGCTGGTGCGGTTTGATGCGCCGACCGATGGTTAAACGTCGGTAACCAAAGCGCGCGGACGGTAAGTGCTTGGTACGTAGTGTATTGTGCGTAAGAGCGTTCCCCGCGCATGCGGGGATGATCCGCTACGGGCCGAGGTAGCGCATTGGGCCTCCGAGCGTTCCCCGCGCATGCGGGGATGATCCGAGCGCCCGTATTTGCTGGCTTTCGCAGCGAGG
>JBBRWO010000078.1:0-9623 GCA_038249135.1 Coriobacteriia bacterium | reverse complement strand
GGGGCAGCGGGTTGACCTTGTCGGTCGGCGCGTTGTCGTGGCAGAAGATGCACATCGTCTTGCCGATGTTCTTTCCGCGATCATGACAGGAACATCCTGAATCCCAAGGTGACCGCCGGTGCTCCTGTTTCCAGCCAGCGGCGTGTCCTGCACCGCCGTCGAAGTTCTGGTGGCAGCTGCCGCAGTCTGTCTTGGAATGGCACCGATAGCACAACTCCTTCTTCTCCCAGGCCGCCTGCTTCGCGTGATAGCCTTCTATGAAGCGATCGCTGTGCGGCATATGCAGGCCGTGACACTTGTCACACGTGTTCTTCATGTCGTGACAGCCGCCGCAGTCCGTATTCGCTACGACCACCGCCGGGAAAGAGTACTTCCCGGAACCGAGAAGCGCGCTGCTCTTGCTCGCCGCGACTGCAACCGCCTCGCGACCTGCAAGGGAAACATCAGAGGTATGGCAGGTATCGCATTTCGCCGACGCCACAGCCCCGTCGTGGCAGGTCAGGCACTTCGACATCTTCACTTGATGGACGGTGTCCGGAGCTTCGTGGCCAACCGAACCATGACACTCCACGCAGTTCATGCCTGCGGCCAGCGGCTCAGCGTGCTTCATTCGGACGTTGGCGGCTGCGACTACAACGACCTTCTGATCGATTCCCTTGTGGCACGCCATGCATCGTGACGAACCGACCGGCGCACTGCTGGGGGCCCCGGACTTGCCTGCCGGAACCGCGGTGGTGACCGCCATGCGGGCGCGATCGACCACGTTGGGAACAAACCCTGCCACAGGCGACGCTTCGTGGCACGCAACACAGTCCGCGTGAGCGGACTCGACTGCATAGATGACCTCCGGCTGCGCAAAGTGGCAGCTGCTGACACAGAAGTCGTTCGTTCCAGTGGCCACGTAGCCCGCCGCGATCGAAGCAATCAACAGTACAGGAATGAGAGCACCGCCCAGTAGCGAGAGCGCACCAGAAGCCGGCCGCGACTCAGTGGTTTCCTCGGCCGACTCGACCGAGCCTGAGTCGGGCGAAGCGTTCTCTGCGGCTTCCTGTCCCGGGGTGACCGACTCGGCCGCGACCGGACCGTCAGATTCCAGGGCAACTCCGGCAGGGTAATAGCGAATCACCTTGCGAGTCCGCGTTTTGCGCGGGAAGAGCAAGGCGAACACGATCACTACGAGGAGAACGAACACCACCAAAGCA
The DNA here is from genome assembly GCA_038249135.1 of Coriobacteriia bacterium. Taxonomy (GTDB): domain Bacteria; phylum Actinomycetota; class Coriobacteriia; order Anaerosomatales; family JAAXUF01; genus JBBRWO01. Next base: position 8,421 of record JBBRWO010000078.1, on the reverse strand, counting down.
GCGATAACGATGGCCGCCAGTCTCGGGTTCGTCGCCGGGTTCTGCAAGGCGTTGAGCAGCGTTCTCCCAGTCACCTGAAGATCGAGTCCTGTCACTTCGACCCACCTCCAGCCGGATTGGGAGAGGTCTTGTTGGGCTGGGTGAATGGATCGGGGACTGGAATCCCCGCGGCCCCACCGGGGTGAATGTGCCGCGTGTGGCAGCGTTCGCAGTCCGGCACGCTATGACAACGCACGCAGTTCGGGTCGTCAATCGACTTGGCGACCTTGGAGTGCTTAGCCAGGAACGACTTTGGATGTGGCATTGGCGTGTCGCCGTGACAATCCGTGCAGAAGGTCTTCGACCTGTGGCAGGTGCCACAGGAGTCAGGCACTTTGATGGCCCACGTGCCGTGGGTCCCGCCGAAACTGGTGGGGTGCGGAACCGGTATCCCATGGCACTTCTGGCACTTGTCAGTCTCGTGGCATACGATGCAGCCGTCCAGTTCACCGAGCCCGTGCGTCTTTCGCCAGTCAGGACCGTGTGTCACTTGGAATGGGCTCTTAACCAGCCGATCGTTCTTCCGCTTCCCGGCATGACATGCGTCGCATTCGCGAACGGCATCCTTCTCGATATGGCAGGATGTGCAGTCTTCCATAACCGGTCCACGTTTGTTGCGAGTGGAAGCTCCGTGAGCAGTGGTGGAGTGGCAACCGTCACACGTCGCCGAGTCCGCAGCACAGAACTTGTGGACAATCCTCAGGCCATCCCGCTCGACGGGACTGGTCTGTTCATAGGTATCCGTGTGGCACTGCAAGCATGCCGCAGCTGAAGTGCTAGCAGTCGGCCCGCTCACTTCACGACCCAGAAGTGCCGCCGGATACATCGAGGCCAGCTCGTTGAGTTTGAATGCAGGATAACTCCAAGCGCCCGCCGCGAGGTGGCAATCGTAGCAACCAACCGCAGCGTGCCCGGAAGCGGCAAGCTCAGCGGCGTAGGGCTCGTGGCATGAAGTACAGGCGGCCTGGCGAGAGCCCGCAACTGTCACAGCAGCCAGAATTATGGCTCCGGTCAGCAGGATGATTCCGCCTGCCCACCGGATGCGAGACCTGGTGCGGGTATCGTCGCGCATGCAGTCGCCTTTCAGGCCGCTCTCGTCTCTGGAGGGAGGCTCAGGGGATCCGTACGTCCAGCTTACCTGTCACTCGAACGAACACAAGGTTCGTTCAGCTTGATCATGCCGCTTGAACCGCAATTGCCATGCCAGCTTTTGCACAGATTCCTCCCCGCTCGTGCAGCACAGAAGGGGCCCCCGGATTCCGGGAGCCCCTCCGATTTCTAGCGTCTCGCTCAGATAGCTGAGTGAAGACTAGAAGTTGATGCCAACACCGGCGTCGCCGGCAGCGTTGATATGGCACTTGAGGCACATGCCGTCCTGGCCAGCATCGTGGTTGCCCGGAACGGTGGCGCCGGCAGCGCTAGCAGCGACGTTCACGAAGTTGAACGCGCCAGCGGTGTAGTGCGGGAAGTTGCTGTCGGTGACTCCACCGAGGCCGCCCGAACCGATAGCCTCGTCGGTCTTGCCAGCGTCGTGGCACGAACGGCAGGTCTCGGAACCGACGAACGCAACTGCCGTCGTGGAGGCCACGGTCGAGCCAGCGGCGAGGAACTTAGCCTCAACAGCCTTCATCGGGTGCGACTTGTACTGCTTGTTGGCAGTCGGATCGCCATCGACATACGCGGCATCGCCGTAGAGGTAGTTGCCAGCAGCGTTGAGCGTGGTCTCAGAAGAGGCGGACCAGTTCGCGTGGCACTGCGTGCAGAAGATCGTGACCTGCTCGTCCTTGACGATACCGGCACGAGCGGCGGCAGAGGTGGCGTAGAGCGAGTCCGCTCCACCGATGGCCTCGACCTGGATCTTGGCAGCGTCGTACTTCAGGATCTTGTTGCTCGCGGCACCATTGTAGGTCACAGCACCGTGAACCGAGTGGCAGTTCACGCAGTTGGCCGAGGTGCGGTTGTGCGAAGCGTTCTCCTGCAGCGAGCTGATGGTGCCCGGGGTCGTCCAGGCAACCTCGTTGCCACCGTACAGCTGCACGCCACCGAGGTTGGTGGTGATGTGGCAGTAGATGCAGGCGTTGGCGACGGACGAACGGAGAAGCATCTGGGTCTCTTCACCCGAGCGAGCGGTCCACGTGGAGGGGTCGGAGGGGCCCGTACCATTCCAAGCGGTGCCAGCCACTGCTGCATTATGGACGGAGTGGCAGACAGCACACTTGTCGGTCGCGACGGCGTAACCCTTGTGCGGGGTCGGAACGGCAGCGTTTGTGCCAGTTGCGTCCCACGAGATGTAGCCGTTAGTGATCTTCGCCATGGCAGTAGCGCTGAAGGCGAAGACGAGAACCAGAGAGAGGCAGAGGACGAGCAGGGTCTTCTTCATAGTTTTAGTCTCCTTGTGATGAGCGTTTGCAATCAGATTAGTCATATGCACAGCACCTCCTTCCCTGACTGGATTTGACAACTCGAGGCTCTGAGCCTCGGTAGCCTACTACTTGATGGAGCCGGGTCTCTCAGATATATGAGGCTTTCTTAGTCGAGATAATCTTAGATGAGGACTTCTTGATACGTCAAGCGATTTCGGCGGTTCTCTTGGATCAAACTCCGAAGGCAGCCCGCGGGCGCCGCATGCTCAACATCCACCCCGCCCGCGCACGAATCAGATTCAGGCACTCGGCTCACCTATCCACGCCCGAGCTGCCCGAACGACGCTTGTTTCGACGCCGGATCACGGCAATCACCAGCGCGAGCAGCAGGAGGATCAGCGGGATCGCGCAGATCCAGATGGGGCCCGTCAGATTACGGCGAAGCGTGGTCAGAACATTGCCGCCGCTGCCAGGGAGCCGAACGACCTGGAGTCGATTATTCGCGGTATCGGCAACTACGTAGTAGTCGCGCACCTGATCGTAGGAGATGCCTGTCGGATAGGCGAACATGCCGTCCTGCCTACCGAACTCTCCCCATCGACCCGTGACATTGCCGGTCTTGGGGTCCTGGGCGATTATCGCGAACTCGAATGGATCGACCAGCACAACGCGTCCAGCAGCATCGACGGTCATGCCGGCAGGTAGCTGATACGGAAGCGTCGACGTCGACTCTTTGGATGTCTCCCTGAAGTCGCCTATCCGAGTACCCTCTTCAAGTGCAGCCGGCTGAATGTAGATGAGGCGGCCCTCAGGGGTGTAGGCCTTGATCCGCCGATTCTGCGAATCGCTCACGTAGACGTTCCCATCGGCTCCCCAGGCGATTCCGTGAGGAATGTCCACCTGATCCTTGCCCGCCCCGCGGGAGCCCCACTGCGAGATCAGATTGCCCTGGGTGTCGAGCACACCGATGCCGGCGATGGCCGCTACGGCGATGCGACCGTCTCGGACCGCCACCTCGCTCGGACGCTGGACCTTGATATGGCGAACGAATCTGCCGCTCGCGTCCATGACATGAATCTGGTCGTTGCCGAAGTCCGCGAGGTAAATCAGCCCATCGTCTCCAACATCGAGGCCCTCGATCGAGCCAACCTGACCCTCCTTGCCCCCACGCTCGAATGCGAACACGTTCTTGGTCGTGCCGTCGGGGTTGAACGCGACAACCGTGGTCTTGTTCGATACGGTCCAGATCGAGCCGTCAGGGGCCACAGCGACATCGACGACCGCACCAAGAAGCTGGTTGGGAGACTCGCCCCACCCGTAGATCGAACGTACCCACTCGATACCACCAATGTCGCCCGCGCTCGGCGCACCCGGTGCCTTCGTGAACTGTAGTGCGTAGTAACCGACGGCGGCGATCAAGATCAGGAGTACGATGAGCGCGATGGAGAGGACCCGCCGCTGCCTGCTGGTGTCAACGACCTCGATGACCGTCTCGGTGCGATACTCTCCTTGCGGATTAATGTTCTCCGACACTACTTCTCACCGGCCTTCTCTAGCGCCTTCTTCGCAGGCTCGTAGTCTGGGGCAAACTTGAGTGCTTTCTTGAAGTCCGTGACGGCATTTGCCTTGTCGCCCTTGGCGAAATAGGCTTCGCCGCGAAGGTAGAGCACATCGGCCGCGTTGGCGTCGAACTCGAGCGCGCTGGTCAGCGCGGCGATGGCATCGTCCCATTGCTTGACGTTCGCCGCAGCGCGCGCGCGAGTAATCCGGACCTGAATCGCCAGATCCGGTGCAACAAGCTTCGGGTTCATCGTCACACCCTTGTCGGCAACTGCCTCGATGGCCTTCTCGCGCTGCGTGTCCGAGTCCTTGGAGAGCTTCTGCGCGGCCTTGTAGGCCTCCGGATACTTCTTCTCCGTGAGCAGCAGGTCCACGCCCGCGATATCCACGTACACCAGCTCATCGCCCTTCAAAATGCTCCGAGCGTTGTCTAACTGAGTGTGTGCTCCCGCATAGTCGCCCAGACCGGTCAACGTACGGACATAGTCAGCCCATGCCAACCCGGACTGTGGCGTCTGGCGAACCGCCTCTTGGATGGTCACGAGCTGGGCCTCGAGCGCGGTGCGGGGCGCCGACGGGCTGAGCACTACGGCAATCACGAAGTACAAGACCGCCGTAAGCGCGACAACGATCACCGCGCCAATGGCGAACTTCATGAACCTCGCAACCGGGTCCGACGGGATCTCAGGCATCCCGGGGCCGCCGTCAATCGGCGCCGAGGAGTGGTCACTCATTCAGGGGTGCTCCCTTCGCAACATTAACCGGACTGAACGTCTCGAAGCGAGCAAATAGCGTACCACCGCTGAAAGGCGACGTCCCGGGCTCAAATCCATCGACTCCCGAGGCCTTCAATGTGCCCCCTTCAAAGCCCCGTGCGAGGAGAGAGTATCATTCTAGGAAAATCACCGGCCCACTACAGTCGAGGAGCGATGCACGTTGAAGCGTGTCGCCGAAGTCGCCGCCCAGGCGCTCCCCTGGGGGCTCGCACTCAATCTCAGCGTCGCAATCCTCGGCCCCAACGCGCTCGGCCCGGCTGCGACCTTGTGGGTCGGACTGGGCCTGCCCGCGCTGCTAGCCTCTCTTCTCGTATGGGAGCGCGCGCCGCGGCTTGATTCTTCTGTCGTAATCGCCCTGTCGGGTTACACGATAGCCGGTGCGTGGTTCGCGGCACGAGCCGGCTTCGCGGTGAACCCGTTCGTTGCCTGGTGGGGCTCGCCTGGTCAGCACAACGGCACCGCATTGTGGATCTCGGCCGCGCTGTGGCTTGCATGCGGCCTGATGGGCGGCAGCCGTCGGGTGCTCTATCAGGGGATGGCCGTGATCAGCGGGGCAGGCGCAATCTACAGCGTGCTAGCAGTTGCGGAGGCGCTACTTTCTGGCCCAGCCCGGCGCTGGGGCTCGGTGGCAGGCCCTTTCGAGAACTCCTCCAGCCTTGGCCAGTTCCTCGCGATGGCCGTCGCGGTGTCTGTGGGTCTCGCGCTCGCTTCGCGCAACCGGCTGGTACGGGCAAGCGCGGCGGCGAGCGCGGTTCTCGCCGGGCTGGGACTCGTGGTGGCGGGATCACGCTCGGGAATGACTGGGCTCGCGCTGGGAGGCTTGGCCGCCGGAGCCATCTACGTCGCGCCCTACGGACGAAGGACGGCGACCGCACTCGCGACGTCCATCATGGCAGCCGTGGTCGCGAGCGGACTTGCGGCGGGACTCGCGGGCGCTGGTTCCCTGGGCGCTGGCGCGCGCCGAGTCGCAGCCAGCACGGGTAACTTGCGCGACGCCATCTGGTCATCGGCATGGGTGCACTTCCTTGAGAACTCCCGAGTCGCCGGTTCTGGACTGGAGCAGTTCTCGGCATGGGTGCAGTGGTCATTCAGCGCGTCACGGGGGCTGGATTTCAACGCGACCTATGATCCACATAACGTGATCCTTTCGGTCCTCGTTGGAGCTGGCCTGTTTGGTTTGACGCTGTGGGTCGCCGCTCTCTGGTGGCTTCTGCGACTTGTCATCGTTCGTCTCAACTCCTCTCGACGCCCAAGAGCACTGCTTGCTATCGTTGCAGCACTCGGTGCAGTCATTGGATCGTCGCTCTTCTCGTGGCTCGCGCCCGCTGCCGTGATCTCCGCCGCCGTTTTGTGCGGTCTACTTCTGGCCGCAACGAGTCCGGGCGCCAACGCCTCACATCGAACTCGACCGCTGGCGTTCGCTGTTGCAGGAGTTCTCATCATCGCGGGAATCGCCGTTGCCGTTCTGACCGTGCCCGGGGTGCGCTCAGAGTACCAATGGGCCGTCGGCAACGCGGCGGGCACCATGACGCCCCAGCAACTCGTCGATCTGTACGAAGCTTGGCCGGAGCCTGCCTACGCAGCGCAGGCACTCGCTGAGCTGACGAAGACCGTATCCACATCTGACCAGTCGGCGAACCTCGCCCGCGACCTCGCCACACAGTGGTCGGGCCAGAGGGTCTGGCATGTCGACCTGACCATCAGATCGCTCTTCCTGTATCAGTCCCTCTCCGTCCAAAGGGGCGAAGACACGTGGACCGAGTTCCAACAAGCTGTTACCGACGGTCGCGCAGCCGATCCTGCGAGCGGCATCTGGGACTTCCTTGCCGCCCTCGAGGCAGAGCGACTGGGCAGGTCTCTCGCGGCGGAGCAGTACGCGAGACAAGCGCTCGACTTCAGCCTCTCCCCCGAGGAAGCTCAGGCGATGCGCGGTGTCTTGGAGCGGGCTTCGGCGGGTGGGAAGTGACTGGGGCCCGGCGTTCTGCCGGGCCCCAGTGAAGACAATCGACTGATGCATGTGGGCTAGAACGCCTTCCAGACGTACACGCCGACCCAGTCCGGGTACGAGTGGCAGGACCCCCAGCCGTAACAGCCCCAAGTGTCGTGCTCGAACGTTTCTCCATGCTTGTGGCAGTCGTCGCAGTTCGCAGTCTTGAGGAAGCTGTGGGACTCCCCGTGGCAGTTCACGCAGGCCGCGTGCCACGTGTCGATCTTCTGGTCCAGCGTCGGGTTGGTCCCTGTCCCCGAATGGCAGGCGGCACACAGATACTTGTAGTCGTTGCCGCCGGCGACTGTCGCCACGGCCCGACCGTTCACAGACGCGGGGACGTGATTGACGCTCGCTGATCCGTGAGAGTCGTGACAGGCCGCGCACGACACCGCGTTGCTTCCGCCTCGCACATACGGGGCGAGCATCGTCCCTCCAGCACCGTTGCCAGCGGTCTGCCCGTGATAGTCGCTCGTCCACGAGGACGAGATCACCCTGATGCCAGCGCGATTCGTGACCCCAGCTGGCACGGTGCCATCGTGGCACTGCAGGCACCATGGGTTGGCCGCAGTCGGAGCGCTCGTGAACGGATCAGCGCTCAGCGCGACCCCCTGAGCGATGTCGTCGGGATTCGCCAGCGGCAGCGCGCGCGTATCGGCATGCACGTTGTGACATGCCGAACACGGGGTCTTCGCTCCGCTCGCGACCTGAGCCGTGGCATCCACATCGTGGCGCGTCCGGTCGGTGGCACCGGCCGTGATCTTCGCCTGGATGTTCACACCATTGGCCGAGTTCGAAGCGGAGTTGTGGCAGTTGAAGCAGCCGTCCGCCTCAGCCTGTTTGAGCGCCGCGGTATCCGCCAGACCCGGAGCATCGTGGACCGCGTGGCAGGTCAGACACGAGCCCGACGAACCGCCTGCTCCACCCCTGGCTCCGTGTTCAGATCCGGTGAAAGTGATTGCGCTGCGATAGGCGTACATCGCCGGCTTCGACGTCCCGGCGGCGTCGTGGCAGGTGAAGCACAGTGAAGTGCCCTGCGCACGCAGACCCTGATGGCCGGCGTGGCAGTTAGTGCAGGGCGTTGATGCGGTGACCCCCGGCCATGCCGTTGCTGCAACCGTCGACGCAGAGGTCGTCTGGTGTTTGGAGCCTTGTGCAACAGACGCACCCGGATACGCGCCAGACAGCAGGGAAGTGGTGTGACAACCGAGGCACAGCGTCGCGCCCACCCCGTGCAGAACGTGGCACGCGTCGCAGTCGCGGTTGTGAGTAGCGATCGCGTCCACCACGTCTTGCCGGGTGCTGTCGTGGCACGTCTCGCAAGAGAATCCAGCCTCGGCGTGCTGCGTAACGAGATTAATGTCGTGACAGTCCGCACAGTCAGGATCAAGCTGCGCGTCGTGCAATTCCATGTGGCGCAGCGCGTCGGCGCTATGGCACGCGCCGCAACTCGTGTCGCCAGTGACGATCGCATCGCGAACTGAGCCGTCGGAGCTCTCGTGGCACGTCGCGCAGTCGTACATCACGCCGTTCGCGTTCGAGTGATTCGCGTGCTCAAGATCCAGGTAGTTCAGGTGGCACGACGCGCACGCCTGAATCGAGCTGGAGGTCCTGTGTAACGGGGTGATGTCGACTCCGTGCCACCCGACCACTGGGTTGTCGTGACACTCCCGGCACTTCCCCGTGAGCTTCTCCG
>JBBRWO010000077.1:0-9719 GCA_038249135.1 Coriobacteriia bacterium | reverse complement strand
GCGATGGTGCCCCCAGGAGAATTCGAATCTCCGTCTCCAACCTGAGAGGCTGGCATCCTTGGCCACTAGACGATGGGGGCGCAGAAAGGATAGCAGGTTGCGCGTCTCAGGTTCTGTGATGAGTGCCAAGGCCAATATTCGCCCTCGCGGCGTCAACTGATTCTCGGTCCCCTCGAGGTGTAACGAGACGCCCCGAGTCACGCTTGAGCGAACCCGGGCGGTTCCGGCGGCTGAGCCTCTCTCCGAGAAACTTCACAGTCCAAGCGAGAATGAACGCCGCCACAAGAGCAAATCCCCACTTGAAGACCAAAAAGCGAGGATCCGACCAGAGGAGCGGCATATGAGCAACCCGGGTCAAACCGAAGTAGAAGACCAGCACCGCTGGATGCGCGAGATAGACCACGTAGGTTAACGGCGCAAGTGCGGCCGCATATCTGATGGTGGGAGTGGCTGAAACTGCCAGATGGGCAAACCCTCCCGCAGCACCGAGGATAACTGCCATCCCCCACGCAATCCCGAGCACGACCGCGAGTGAGCCGGTCGGAATGCCTAGCATTCTGGTTGTGATGAGCGTCTCAAGCGCCAATCCCGCGATGAGAAGCGGGAGCCATGCGCGCAGCGAAATCTTGGATGCCCCGCCGAGCCGCTCCATCCTGACGGCATACCATGCGCCACCAACGACAAACGGTAGATACGCGAAGAACCTGCCGACAACGGCGATGCCGGGCACTCCTGCGAACGAGTGCGCAGTAGCACTCCACAGGATCGATAGCCCCACGCTCGCAACGAAAGTCACACTCGGCGAACGCTTGATCGCCCACGCGCCAACAGGTGTCAGCACGTACACGAGAACAATCAACGGCACGAAGTAGAGGTGTACCCACGCGCCGCCCGTGATCAGCTGCCGCAAGAAACCGCCGATGCCTGCGGTCTTACCGGTTCCACGGGGGAACCATGCATAGCCCGAGTACTTGATGAGCCAATAGATCGCGGAGAACGTGACGTATGCGGGCAAGACCGCGCGCAAGCGACGACTCATGAATCGTCCGTACTCACGCGGGCCGTCAAAGGGCCTGCGTGTCCAAACCAGTGCCCCCGTGATGAATATGAATGCGGGAACTGCCACCGATGAGTACGCGCGAAGCAGAAGGAGCGGGTTCCAGTGAGAGGTGCGTCCTAGCCCGGTGACCGCCGTTGCGGCAGCATGAATGAAGACGACGGCCGCAGCCGCCGCGATGCGCAGATAGTCAAATTCAACGACGCGCCCATCCGAGCCCGGCACCGATCTTGGTTCGCTCAACGGCCTCCCTTTCGTCGGGCACGACTGATTGTAGCGCTTGCGACATGCGGTGAGGCGACGGCCTGCGCTTCAACTCGACGAGGCCAGAAGTCCCATGATTGGCCGCTCGGGATGCTCACAACAGGGATGCGGTGCGATACACGCGACTCCGCACCGCTTCGCGAAGCAAAAACGGCCGGGACCCGTGTGGGGGGCCCGGCCGGGGGCGTCTCGGACTACCTCAGGCCGCCATCGCGCATATGACTAGCCTCCGGCCAGCAGGGCTTCCTGGACTCGGAAGATGACAAACAGGTAGTACAGCGCGACGCCGGTCATGATTGCCCCCGCGACAAACTCGAGGGGTCTTGACCAACGAACGAGCGCGTTGATCAGCCAGCGACTCGATGCACGCGACACGAGGGCGAGCACAAGCAGCGGTGTCGCGATGCCTACTCCGAACGCGATGAAGTTCGCGAAGTTCGCGAGCGCCTCCCCCACGGTCGCCACCCGGGCGAAGAAGGCCGCGATGAACAGCGGGTTGCACGGGATGACGATCGCCCCGAAGAAGAAGCCGTACACGAACGAACCCACGAGTGGGTTCTTGGCCTCGGGCAGGCGCACCTTCTGATACAGGTGCACGCCGGACATCAGGAGAACACCGATGACTACGAGAACTGCAAAAGCAATTGGAGAGACCACGCCGATGACGGTCTGCAGCGACGACTGTAAGAACGTCGTGAACACGAGACCCAGCACCGCCATGAACGAGATGACACCCGCCGAAACCGCCACGCCGATCCATGCAAGCGTGGCACGATCCTCACGATTCTTACCTGCGAACCTGGCCATTCGAACCAGGAAGGCCGGGTACAGCGGAATCACGCACAAAGCGGTGAGCGGGGTGAGAAGCCCTAGGATGTAGCTCTCGCCGACGAATCTGAGCGTGCCCACGCTAGCGTGCTGACTCGACAGCGCGCTGTAGGTCCTTCAGGGACTTGGTGCCGCGTGGCAGGAGCGTGGGCGCGGACTGCTCGGAGTCGATGATCACGATCGGCGCGGTCGGCGGGGTGACTATGGACGGACCGAACTCCGCGACGAGCTGCTCGGTCATGCCGTTCGGGGCAATCACGAAGTACCCCTTGTTGCCACGGTCGGCCACGGCGTTCTTCACGAGACCGGCGTCTTCATTTGTATCAGTGTCTATTGCTACCAGGACCGGCCCGCGGCCCTCGTCCAACTGGAGACCGTTCATGATCTCCTGCTGGCCCTTGCAGACGCTTCACCACACGGCGAATGCGTGGAGTAGAACAGGTCTGCCCTTGAAGTCGGAGAGCCGAAACTTCTTGCCCGAGGAAACGTCCGTGAGCTCAGCGTCCAGCCACGCACGGGAGGAGTCTTGCGTTGAGGCGCCGGGTGTTTGCGTGGCAGTCTGCACCGGAGCCTCTGCGAGCGGACGCGCTGGGGTGGTCGTTCCCGGTGGGCTGGAACACCCCGCTACGAGTGTCGTTCCCAGTAGCAGTACCAAGAGCGAGCTGAACGGTCGCAGCTTCTTCACCTTGCTACCTCCGCACTCAGGAGACGGTTGTGTGGAGACCATACCCACTCACCGCTTCGTCGGGACCAACCCGCCCGTGCCGGCGGCGGAAGGGCGATCTGCCCGACCGTGCCACGCAACAAGCCCACCTGTGGTCGGGAAAGTCCAACAGCGACCATGTATTTGGGCAACAAATCGGGCCCGCACGGAGCTCCGCCGAGAGACCGTCCGCAACGATGTGAAGGGGCGCCGGTGGCGGACATCACGGCCGTTGGTACCACCAGGTGCCCCCTCTGGTGACACATTGGTCACCAGAATCTGACCACTAGTCCGCATACCCCCCCGCCGCCGCCAACTACCTTCTTTGGCGACCGGGGCCGCCCCACGGTCTGCTACTTCATCGACAGCTCCAGCTGCTCGACGAGTCCTTGGTACTTCTCATGAATGAGGGCTCGGTCGAACTCGTCGAAATCAACGAGCATCTTGGTCTGCTCGGAGTCACCGAAATAGGCCATACACGGCTTGAAGAAGTGCTTGTCTTCTTTCGCGATATGCACGGGATAGAACTCGATCAGCGTCCGCAGCGACGACTCGATCTCGTCTAGGGCCGCTTCGCTCCCAGCCGCATATCGATTGTTTGCATCGACCAGACGGCGTGTGACACCCCGCGCGTACACATGGTCATCGATCAACTCCTGCATTTCCTTCGCAAGTTGCGGATCAACATCCTTCTCTGCAAGCCGACGGAACAGGATGTCCTCTTCTTTGCCATGGTGACAGCGGTCGGCGTAGGTGCGGATGAAGTCAACCGCCACGGCGACCAGAGCGGGATCCGTGCGATGCGTGTCTGCAATCGATTCCAGTTCGGACTTGATTACCGAGATCATGCGCTCTGACGCGGTGCTCCTTCATGAGCGGTCCTGCTGGTGAACGACCCGCCATGATCCCTCCTCTCCGTTGTGTGGATTTGAACCTGTCTATTCCCCTATGCCTTCGCACTCATCGGCAACGGGTCGAGCCACTCTATCCTCGGCTCTCGTCAGCTGCTCGGGAAGCCATGAGGTAGAGGCTCGCTGCGGAGCGATAAGGCCGCCACACCTCGGCACGCTCAACTAGCTCCTCCCGGCTCGCGGACCGTCCCAGACCCATCATCTTCCCCGCAGCAGCCCGGACGCCCAGATCATCGGCAGCGAGGTTGTCAGGCCGAGCCAGCGCGAACAAGAGGAACATCTCGGCCGACCACGGTCCCACACCGCGACGCCGCATCAGCTCGGACTTGGCTTGCTCGTCACTGAGCTCCTCGAGTCCCTCCGGATCGAACTCCCCGCTGAGGAATCGTCGGGCGATGTCGCGAACGTACGACGCCTTCTGGCGGGACAGCCCTGCCTCTTGGAGTTCACCATCGTCGGCTGAAGCGAGGGCCTCGGGGGTGATATCGAACGCGGTCGACAGCCTGCCGAATATCGCGCGAGCCGCTCGCTCGGACAGCTGCTGGCCAACGACCGAGCGAACCAATGCCACGAAGGGATCCGACGGGGGCGAAAGGCTGACCACGCCTACGCGGCTGATCAGGGCGCCGAGCGCAGGGTCGGCGTTGGCGAGCGCGACTGAGATGGCATCATCGAACGCGTAATGTATCGAGGGACTCATACTCCTAGTATGCCCAGAGGCTCTTTGGGCGAGGCAGCCGTACGTGTTCGCCGTGAGTTTGCCCCGCAGCTAGGCTGGGCAAGACCCAAGTTCGCGCAATGAAGTGACGGAGGCGATGAGATGACAGCGACAGAGGATCTCCGATTGGAACATGTGGGCGTCGGTCGGATGCTCGGCATCATGGATGTGATGACCGAACGAATCCGGGCGGGCTCTCACACGGGCGCGGGCGATCTCGCCCAGGTGGTCGAGTTTCTTCAGGTGTTCGTTGACCAGTGCCATCACGCCAAGGAAGAGCAACTGCTCTTCCCGGCGCTCCGTGCAGGAAGCGCCACCGCCCACGAGGAGGTCCTCGACGTTCTGACTGCGGAGCACGCCCAAGGGCGCGAGCTCGTTGCCATGATCGCCGCGGCCGCCGATCATCGTTCTGACGGCGGAGGGGACCTCAAGGGCGCCGAGCTCGCGCAGGCCATGGCGGAGTACACGAAGCTGCTTCGCGATCACGTCCGCCGCGAAGAGCGCGACTGCTTCAGCGTGGCGGACCGTGAGCTGCCCGCTTCGGTGCAAGACACGCTCACCGAGGGGTACGACCGCATAGAACGCGACATCGTCGGGGAAGGCCGGCATGAGGCCTTTCATGAACTGCTCGACCGGCTTTCGCTCGCCTACCCCGGATGACTGTCGTGCGAGTGCTTCGCCCTCTGCTCGAGAACCTCGATCAGCACATCAGCCTCGTTATGCTGCTCGTCCTTGGCGCCGAACAGAATCGTGACCGTCTTCCGGTGACGTTCAATGTCGCCGATCAGATCCAGCAACTCTTCGTGTGATGAAAGCTCCTTCTCGTAGAGCTCCTGGAACTGAGGCCACTTCTCTAAGTCGTGGCCGTACCACGTGCGAAGCTCGGTCGTAGGGGCGATGCGACGAAGCCAGAGGTCGACGTGAGCCGACTCCCCCGACACCCCCCGCGGCCACAGCCGGTCCACCAGGATCCGGTATCCATCGGCTTCGGAAAACGGTTCGTAGATGCGCTTCAATTTGATGCCCATCTGCCGATCCCCCCTTCAAGGTTGAGCGCACTCTACCGCTTACCCAGGCCGAGGTACTGCGAACCGAGCCCGTGCGTCGTCCACAACGCGCGCAATCGCAGGTGCTGTGCAACTTGAAGGACTCCGCTTCCACGACCTGCGCCACACGCACGCCACGATCCTTCTCAAGACCAGCGTGCCGCCGCATGTGGTTTCCAAGCGGCTCGGACACGCTTCAGTCGCCTTCACGCTGCAGGTCTACGGTTGGGTGCTGCCTGGCCAGCAGCGCGAAGCAGCGGACGGCTTTGCCGCTGCGATTGGCGCGAAGTAGCGCCTGACCGCCAACCGACTCACGGCGCCGAATGTGCCGCTGAGTAGCCGAAAGTGTCCGCTTGTCGCAGCCCGTCTCAACGCGTTTTGGGCACACAAGGCACGCGAATGGCACACTTTCGACTCCTTGACCATTCGCCCGTGGAGCCCCTCTGGCCTAAAGACGCAGGTAGGCCCGCCTGTTTCCACAGACGGGCCTACTAAGAATCTGGTGCCCCCAAGGGAATTCGAATCCCTGTTGCCGCCTTGAAAGGGCGGAGTCCTTGGCCGCTAGACGATGGGGGCGTAATAACTTCTGGTGGGCCGTGCTGGTTTCGAACCAGCGACCTTGGGATTAAAAGTCCCCTGCTCTACCAACTGAGCTAACGGCCCGAACTCAGCCGCTACGCACACTGCCGCAGGGCACGCGATAGTCTAGCTGCTGGCTGGGAACGGGTCAAACCGGGGCGCAACAACGCGTCCGGGGCCGCCAGTCGACGGCGCCGCCTCTGGTACCATAAGCGCCGGCTACTAAGGAGGACGGGCCCGTATGAGCGAGCTGTTTGGCGAGTGGTTCTACGCGATCGCCGTGATCTTGGGCGCGCTGTTCTTCGGCGTGATTCTCGACGCTATCCTCGTGTGGACTCTGCGCCACGAGGCCGGGTCCGGCCACAACATTCGCCGTTCCATGGCCGGTGCGCTGCGCGGCCAACCTGAGGTCTGGACGGCCCTCGTCGCGCTCTGGATAATCTCCCCCTTTGAGTTCCTCGGCCCCGAAGCGGTCGCAAACGTGAACAAGGCCGTCAGCGTCCTAGCCGTGCTCTCGATCACCCTCTTCGCCGCACGCCTTGCGGGCTGGATGATCCGCGTCTATCTGGGCCAGGACAGCGTTACTGCTCCTTCCGGAACCATCTTCGTAAACCTCGCCCGACTCGTGATCTGGGCGTTTGGCGTCACTATCACGCTCGGTGTTCTCGGCGTGCAGATCGGGCCGTTGATGGCGTCACTCGGCGTGGTCGGTCTGGCGGTCTCGCTCGGACTGCAAGACACCCTCGCGAACTTCTTCAGCGGACTGCAGATCACGCTGTCTCGGCAGATACAGCCCGGTGATTACGTCCGTCTCGGCACGGGAGAAGAGGGCACCGCCTACGACGTCACCTGGCGCAACACGACGCTGAACTCGGTCTCCGGCGACCAGATCATCGTCCCCAACTCGCTCATCGCCAAAGAACTCATGGTCAATTACTCGGCGGCCGACGAGGAGCATACGGCGGTCGTCTCGTTCACCGTCGCCTACGGCTCCGACCTCGTGCTCGCGAAGTCTATCGCCCAGAAAGTCGCCACCGATGTGCGAGATTCGCAGCCCAACGCCATCGCAGACTTCGAGCCGACCTGTCGCTTCACCGTCTTCCAGCCGCAAGGCGTAGAGGGCTGGGTGACCATCCGCGTCGTCCGTTACCAGGACAGGCTGCCCATTGTCGATGCGGTTGTCACCGCGCTGCACAGTGAGTTCGCCGCCGAGGGTATCCGCTTTGGCGAGGGTACCTTGGCGCTCTGAGGCGCCAGTCGGCCTAGATCGTCCCCGCAACGCGCGCTTGGATGAGTTCACCCATCTGGTCGAGGTGCACCTGTTCGCTCGCGGCTCCAAGCTCCGCTGCGGCTAGCGGCATGCTGGTGAACTGCGCCGAATCCACGGACTCGATGATCGTTGGGCCGCCTGCTCGGCGGATCGCGAGCATCCCGAGGGCGCCGTCGGAGCCAAGACCGGTCAGAATCACGCCTAGGACGCGGCTGCCAAACACGTCCGCGGCCGACGACATCAGAAAGTCGATGGAAGGTACGTGAAGCGCGTCGGCGAAGTCGCCCAGAAGCGAGATTCGCGGCTTGCGCGCGGGACCAAGTAAACGCATGTGCTTGCCGCTGGGTGCGATGTAGACGGTGCCGGCCTCGAACTTGGCGCCAGGGGTCGCCTCGACGACGCGAAACGGCGTGCGCTCGTCGAGTCGCTCGGCCCACGGCTCGGTCGCGCCAGCGGTCATGTGCTGACACACGGCGATGGGCACCGGGAAGTCGGCGGGCAGCTGCTCCAGAAGCGCCTGCACCTGGCCAGGGCCTCCCGCAGACGCGCCGATGATGACGGCTTGCAGCGGCACGCCTCCCTTCAGCGTACCGGGCGATTCAGATAGATTCCGCTCGACCATCATGGGAGACCCCCCTCCGCGCACCTAGTCTACCCCTCGCCCGACCGCATGGCCGAGTGCTCTACCGGACGCCCCACAAAACATCGTGAAGACCGGTGAGCGCGAGGAGCGCCTGTCCACCCCAGTCGTCGAAACCGAACGACCACTCCCACGCTGCCTCGTTCAGCCGCTTGGCGTCGTAGTGCGCGGCACCCACAGAGAGGCTCAGGTGCACCTCCCAGAGATTGGAGGCCGCGAACAGCATCTCCTCGTCGGCGTCCTCATCGACCTCGTCTGGCTGCAACGCGTCCACGGACACGCCGATCTTCTCGGCGAGTGCGGTGATGCGCTCCTCCGTCTCGGCGGGGTCCAGCGTGGTCGCGACGGACGCGATGGCGCGCTCCCAGAACGCGTCGCCGCCGGCCTCCTCGAAGATGTCGCCGGCCGTGGGCATGGAGACGCCGGCGGTGTAGAGGAACGTGAGCGTGCGACGGCAGTCCTCGGCAAACGTCTCCGGGTCGGCGAGTTCACCCGTCAGGAGTCCGTCCAGCCTGCCGACAAGGACGCGGAAGCCCTCCCAGTCGAAGTCGTTCATGTGCATGTGCGTGAGCCTTTCGTGGCGCGACGCGAGGCCGCGCGAGGATTAGTGGCGGAAGTGGCGGTGGCCGGTGAACACCATCGCGACGCCCAGGCGGTCGGCGGCTTCGATGCACTCGGAGTCGCGCATGGAGCCACCGGGCTGAATGACGGCTGTCACGCCGGCTGCAGCGCAGACCTCGAGTGAGTCCGGGAACGGCATGAACGCGTCGCTCGCGGCAACGGCGCCCTTGGCGTTCTCGCCGGCCTGCTCACACGCGATGCGCGCGGAGTTCACACGGTTCATCTGCCCGGCGCCCACGCCCACGCTCACGAAGTCCTTGGCGAGCAGGATGGCGTTGCTCTTGACCGACTTGGCGACCTTCCAGGCGAAGAGTAGCTGCTCCATCTCCTCAGGCGTGGGCTGGCGCTTGGTGGGGACGGTGAAGGTGGCGGGGTCCTCGGCGATGGTGTCGCTCGCCTGGATGAGCATGCCGCCTTCGACCGCGCGGGACTCGTAGTGACCGCCCACGGTGCGGAGGCCGCCCGTACGCAGGACGCGGATGTTGGGCTTCTCGGCCAGCAGGGTGAGGGCGGCGGGCTCGAACTCCGGCGCGATCATGACCTCGACGAACTGACCACGCTCGTAGATGGCCTCGATGAGGCTCGCGGGGACGGGGCGGTTGAACGCCATGACGCCACCGAACGCGCTGATGGGGTCGGCGGCCTGCGCGAGCTTGTAGGCCTCGGTGAGGTCGTCGCTGATGGCGGTGCCGCAGGGGTTGGTGTGCTTGACGATGACGACGGCCGGCTTCTCCGTGAACTCGCGCACGGCGGTCCAGCAGGCGTCGGTGTCGAGGATGTTGTTGTAGCTGAGCTCCTTGCCCTGGAGCTGCTCGGCGCGTGCGAGCGTGTTGTCCTTGGCGTCGATGAAGCGGTAGAACGCGGCGCCCTGGTGCGGGTTCTCTCCGTAGCGCAGATCCTGCACCTTCTCGAGGCGAAAGCGCACTTCCTCGGGGAACTGAGTGGCCTTGTATCCCGAGAGGTACATCCAGATCGCCGAGTCGTACGCGCTGGTCTTGGCGAAGACGGCGGTGGCGCAGGCGCGGCGCGTCTCGAGCGTAGTGGCGCCGGCGTTGGCTCGCATCTCAGCGAGGATGTCGTCG
>JBBRWO010000076.1:0-9790 GCA_038249135.1 Coriobacteriia bacterium | reverse complement strand
CGCGTACGTGGTCGTCGGCCTTGGGTTGTTTGGGGCCGGCGCGACGACGGCCTACTTCTTCTTCACGCACGTGCAGACACGCGTGGACATATGGTTGCACCCGTTCGCAGACGCCGCCGGCAAGGGCTATCAGCTGGTGCAGTCGCTGTTCGCTCTCGCCGCGGGTGGTTTGATCGGCACGGGGCTCGGCCAAGGGCTGCCGACACGCATCCCGTTCGTATCCACCGACTTCATCTTCTCGGCGATCGGCGAGGAGATGGGACTGTTGGGTGGCGCGGCGATCGTGTTGTGCTTCATCGCATTCACTCTGCGGGGACTGGCCACGGCCTCGCGCGCCAAGACCGACATGGCGGCGTTCACCGCGGTCGGTCTGGTCGGGGCGATCGCGGTTCAGGCGTTCGTCATCATCGGCGGCGTCAGCCGACTGATCCCGCTCACCGGCGTGACGCTGCCCTTCGTGAGCTACGGTGGCTCGTCGCTCCTGTCCAGCTTCATCGCCCTGGCGCTGCTGCTGCGCGCGGGCGACGAGGGCACCGGTGTGGAGACCGAGATGGTAGCCACCTCGACCGACTTGGGTGTACTCGGACGTCTCGCGCTGGGACGTCGTCTGACCGGCATCGCGATGGTTCTCTCGGTGCTGCTGGTCGCCCTGATCGTCAACCTCACCTGGATCCAGGTCGTCGACGCGCGCACGCTGCGGAATCACGCCGCCAACTCGCGCGGACTCGCAGAAGCCGCGCGACAGGACCGTGGGTCGATCCTCACTCGCGACGGCGTCGTGCTCGCAGAGTCCGAGCCCACGGGCCGCGGCACCTTCAAACGCACCTACCCCAAGGGCACGATGGCCTCGCACGTGGTCGGTTACTACAGCTCGCGCTACGGTCGGGACGGCATCGAAGCCGCCGAGAACGACGCACTCGCTGGCGGAACGCGCGCATTCGCGACGTGGGCCGACGTCATCGACTCGGCGGCAGGTCGGTCGGTGCCCGGCAACGATGTCGTGCTCACGCTCGACAGCCGCGTGCAGAAGGCGGCCGAGCGCGCGCTGGACGGACGCGATGGTGCGGTCGTGGTACTCGATCCGCGCGATGGCGCCGTGCTCGCTATGGCAGCCAACCCCGGCTTCAACCCGGCGACCGTGGATGCGGACTGGGAGAAGCTCAACGCGCCTGGCAGCGGCGCACCGCTCATCGACCGCTCACGCGCGGCGCTCTTCGCACCCGGCTCGACGTTCAAGGTGGTGACGCTCACCGGTGCACTGGCGGGCGGCATTGCGACCACGCAAACCACCTATCCCGGACCCGGCACACTCGAGATCGGCGGTGCGCCCGTCCGCAACTTCGAAGGCGGCAGCTACGGCAAGGTCACGCTCACCAAGGCGACCGTCAGCTCCATCAACACCGTCTTCGCACAGCTCGCAGTGGACATTGGCGCGCCCGCTCTCGTGAAGCAGGCCGACCTCTTCGGCTTCGACAGCAAGCCGGACCTCGAACTCCCGATGAAGCCGTCCCTGATGCCGGACCCCGCCGAGATGACCGAGTGGGAGACCGCGTGGGCTGGCGTCGGCCAGCCGGTCGGCGAGCACAAAAGCCCGGCCGGCCCCCAAGCCACCGTGCTGCAGATGGCCCTGGTAGCCGCGGGCATCGCAAACGACGGCATCGTCATGCAGCCACATGTGGTCGGCTCGATACAGAACACGGTGGGGTCCCAACTGGGTCTGACCAGCAGCAGCGTGTATCGCACGGCGACCGATGTGGTCACCGCCGGCCAGGTCACCGCTGTCATGGAGGCCGTCGTACGAAACGGCTCTGGCGCCCGCGCGCAGGTTCCCGGGGTCCGAGTCGCCGGCAAGACCGGCACCGCCGAAGTCTCCAAGGGCAAAGCGACCAACGCATGGTTCATAGCCTTCGCTCCCGCCGAGAACCCGACCGTGGCGATGGCGATCATGATCGAGGGCGGCGGAGTCGGTGGGCGTGTCGCAGCACCCGCGGCGCAGTCCGTGCTAGCTGCGGCAATCGCCGCACAGAAAGCGGCCAAATGAGAACCGCCGGCACGGCTCAGGACGTCACCGCGGAGTAACGCCCCACAAACGGCGGTCTCTACTCGGCGGGTATGAGTACTAAGTGGTCTAGAATGCAGACAGTCGGGAATCTTTCCCGCAGGTGACGAGCACGGGGAGCTACACGTGGAAGAGTTGGTATTCGGACGCAGGTACCGCGCTACCGAGAAGATCGGTACCGGGGGCATGGCGGATGTGTACAAGGCCGTCGATGAAACGCTGGGCAGAACCGTTGCCGTGAAGGTGATGCATGCCCGCTACGCTGTCGATCCTGCGTTCGCCGCGCGCTTCCGCCAGGAGGCCCAGGCGGCGGCCAACCTCGTCTCGCCCAACATCGTCAACATGTACGACTGGGGCCAGGACGGCGACACGTACTACATCGTTATGGAGTACGTCCGCGGCACCGACCTCAAGTCGATCATCGAGCAGAAGGGTGCCATCCCCGGCCGTAAGGTCGCGGACGTGGGCGCCCAGGTCTGCTCGGCACTGAGTGTCGCTCACGGGTACGACATCATTCACCGCGACATCAAACCGCACAACATCATGGTGCAGCCGGATGGCTCGGTGAAGGTCATGGACTTCGGCATCGCACGCGCCGGAAACTCGACGATGACACAGACCGGCTCGGTGCTGGGGACCGCTCACTACGTCTCGCCTGAGCAGGCGCAGGGCAAGCCGCTGACCGCCACGAGCGACCTCTACTCGCTGGGTGTCGTGCTCTACGAGTCAGCGACGGGCGAGCTTCCCTTCGACGCTGACACCCCCGTGGCCGTGGCACTCAAGCAGGTCAACGAGATGCCGCGACGCGCCTCAGAGGTGAACCCCAACATTGACCCCTCGCTCGAGGCCGTGATCATGAAGGCGCTCTCGAAGCGCCCGACCGACCGCTACCCCTCGGCAGATGAGATGCGCAAGGACCTCCTGCGCGTCGCCCAGGGATTATCGGTGAGCGCTGCGGGCGCCGGTGCCGCGATGGCCGGCGGCATGGACGAAACGGCGGTCATGCCCGCCGTTGGTGGTCCGACCACGCCATACGGTCAGACCAATCGCCGCCCCGCCCCCAAGAAGAAGCCGATCTGGCCGTGGATCTTGCTTGGCGTACTGCTCGTGCTCGCAGGGCTAGGCGTCGCATGGAACATGGATCTGCTCGGCGCACGCACGACTCCGGTTCCGGATGTGACCGGGCGGACCACCGCCGAGGCAACCAAGCTACTTAACAATGCCGGGTTCGTGCTCGGTGCAGTCACTCCGGTCTTCTCGGACAACGTAGAAGTGGGGCTGGTTACCAGCCAAACTCCCAAGGCGGGCGAGCCTGCGGGCAAGGGTGTTCCCGTCGATCTCGAGGTCAGCAAGGGCGCGGACGTCGCAATCGTTCCCAGCGTCATCGGCATGACCGAGACAGACGCGTTCAAACTGCTGACCGAGGCGGGATTCAGCCCGCAACCGCTGGCTCCGGAGTTCAGCAAGGAAATTGAATCGGGCAAAGTCTTCAATCAGGAGCCCCCCGCAGGCGACAAGGTCAAAAAGGGCACCGTCGTCAACTACGTGGTATCGCGTGGCGCCGAGCTTGTGATGGTGCCTTCCGTGACCGACAAGAGCCAGTCATCGGCTACCGCATCGCTCAAGAAGGCTGGCTTCGCGGTGACGATCAAGACCGAGAACAGCGACACCGTGAAGAAGGGCGACGTCATCAGCCAGAACCCGAGCGGCGGATCGGTGCCCAAGGGATCGACCGTGACGATCACCGTGTCTTCGGGACCTGCGTCGGCCGCGGTGCCAGACGTGATCGGCATGAACGAGGCCGACGCGAGATCGGCGCTGGTGAAGGCGGGGTTCGTGGCCAACGTGGTCTATGAGCTGCACACCACTACGGGGCTCGTGTTCGATCAGAACCCGCTATCGCCGCAGCCGGCAAAGCTCGGGGCGGCGGTTCTCATCAAGGTCGACGCGGCTCCGTAGCCGGGCTGGCGGTCGGTCCGGTGGCGGGTTCAGCCGTCGCGGCGAGTCCGAATGCTCGGGCCGGCGGCGGGTTCGTCGGACAGGCCGAGTGCCTGCGCACCCCAGCGTGACTGCGCTATGGGCTGCTCCTGCTTGAGATAGCGCCGCGGAACCAGTGCGCGCGCGGTGTCACGCAGTGCAAAGAAGTTGTCGGCGAGCGTGAGTTTCATGATCGCGGCATTCTCGGCACCGGTCAGGAGTCGTCGACGGATCTCGAATCGGTCGGCGCCGCCCTTCATCACCGTGAAAGCCGCCTCGAAACCTGCGGCCTCCGTTGCGGCCTTCACCTCGAGGTTGTAGCGGCCAAAGGGATACGCGAGCGTCGTTGGCGCGAGACCTTGCTCCGCAAACGCAGCGAGCGAGCGCGATATCTCGTCGCGCATCCGCTCCGGCGGAATCTGGTCGAGCGGCACATGACTGGCCGCGTGACAGCCGACGGTGACGCCGGCGGCGGCGACCTCACGTACGTCGTCCCAGTTCATGAGCGTACGGCGTGCGTCGGTGCGAGCCGCGAACTCCGAGACCACGTACAGCGTGGGGAGAATCGCGAGCCGATGCAAGACCGGCCACGCGACGTCGTAGAAGCTGCGAAGCGCGTCGTCAAAAGTGACGACGACGTCGCGGGGACCCAGCTCGCCGGCGAGATACTCCGGCATGGTCGCGAAACGAAACCCCATCGCGGCGATGCGTGAGAGTTGCACCTCGAATCGCTCGGCAGCCTGCTCGGCGGGAATCGAGTCTCGCCGAGTGAGGTCGTGATAGAGGAGCAGCTTGGGATCGCTCATGGTGCGCTCGTCCACCTCAGACCCTCCTTCTGGCCTCTCGCCGTCGAGTGCCACACCGACATTCGCAGTCACCCCCGGGTGCGTTACGCTGTCTGTGCACCTCGCATCATCCTATCCTACGATATGCACCTGCTCGCAACCCGACCAGTCCGCCCGGACCAGCGAAGGAGCCAACCGATGCGCATCGCGTACCTGGTAAACGCCCCTCGCCCACACCTCACCGGCGCGGCGGCCCGTGCCTTGACGCTTGCCGCCGGAGCTTCAGCTCGCGGCGCCAGCGCGGTCATCGTCGGCCCTGGCGATTCCGCGCTCGAGCGCGCGGCGGCGGCCCGAGGCCTCGAGTTCGCGGCAGCAGGGTTCTCGGCGAGCGTGAAGGGACGACGCGAGCTTCAACGCATACTTGCCGAGTGGCGACCCGACATCGTGCACGCCATGAGCGCCGCGCCGCTGGTACTTGCCGAGCCGAGCCTCCTGCTCGGGCGGCCCGCGGACGGCCCGACGGCTCGCTTCGTGAGCGTCGTGGTGGATCCGGCCTCTGCCTCGGTGTTCGCCGACGGACGCTCTCGGCCCGCAGTCACCGCGCTTCGCAACCGCATGCTGGCGCGCATCAGCACTTCCCTCGATGGCGTGTTCGCGGTGTCCGACCCGGTTCGCGCCAGCCTGCAGCGCCTAGGAGTGCGCGGCGTGGTCACGATCGGCGGGGCCGCCGTGGACGTCGAGGATCTTGCGCGCCGCGCACTGACCCCGATCACGCTTCCGCCGGGTGCGCCGCGAATCGGCTCAGCCGTCGGCCAACTCGAGTCGCTCAAGGGCGTTGACGTGCTCGTGCGAGCGTTCGCGCGCATCACGGTCTCTTATCCCCAGGCAACGCTCCTCATCGCCGGCGAAGGCTCGCAGCGCGAGCTGCTCGCCGCACTGGCCGAGCAGCTCGGCGTCGCGGACCGCGTGCATCTTCTCGGCTATGTGGACGAGCCGGCACCGTTCTTGGCCGCGCTCGACCTGCACGCGTCCCCATCGCTCACGGAAGGCCTGGGCACCGCGACCGCGCAGGCGATGGCGCTCGGCGTGCCGGTGATCGCCACGGTTGTGGGAGGCTCGACCGACGTGGTGACCGACGGCGCGACAGGAACGCTGGTGGCTCCCGGTGACGCGGGCGCGATCGCGGAGGCGATGCTGAGGCTTCTCGGCGACCCGACCCGCACGCGCAAACTCGCGGAGGCCGGACGCGCCGACATCGCTGTGCGGCATAGTGAGGCGAGCTTCGTGGATGCGACTTGGGCGCGGTACGCCCGGGCGATGCACGCGGATTCAGGCTCCCCCGACATCTAGCGTGCGCGAAGCAGCCCTTTCGCTGCCTGAGCAAGGTCCCACAGCGGTCTGCGCAGCCCCTCGGGAGCGGACTCGATCGCGCGCTGCGCCGCTATGACCGTGGTGCCCCGGCCCCGCGCGAGCTGACCGTGGAGCGTGGTGCGGAAAGCGAGCACGGCCCCGAATCGTTCGATTCTAGTAGCGCCCCAACTCGACTTGTAGCCCGAATCCCCTAGGCCAAAGTCGAGTGACACGCATCCCTCGGCGAGTGCATCTTGCAGCGACGCGCAGAACAGCACCTTGGCCACACTCGCATGCGCCCACTCGCTCAGAAACCCTCCCCACATCGCGTACCGGGTCTCTCGATAACGCATCTGGCATTCACATGCCACACGCCTCCCATCGGCTACCAGAAAGCTGAGCCTCAACCTGTCCTCGGCCATGAGCGAGCGACATGTGGCGTGCCAGAACTGACGTTGCGCGGTCGTCACGGTGAACTGAGGACTCACCACAACGCGCATCCTGATCTCGTGAATGTCGAGTGCCTCATCCAGCGCAGATTCGAGCATCTCCGGTGCGGTGATTCGCTCGACGGTCATACCCGCTTCTTGGGCACGACGCTGACATCGACGGATATCCTGGCGCATGGCGTGTGACAGGAAATGCGCGAGGTATGCATCCCAGCTGTCCGGCAGATCGATGCGGGGGCGGGCGAAAAGGTCGGTCTTCACGGTGACGGTTGCGTGTCTGCCGCGACCCCGAAGTTCGTCTGTCACCGCGCGCGCGAAGACCGCCTCGGGTCGCACGTAGCGCAGCTCGAGCGCGTCCCACCTTCCGGTCTCGTTGAGTATTGCTCGCGCAAGCCGCTCAAACACCGGCTTCTCGGCATCGCACAGCGCGAATGCCCCGAGCCCCGAGCTCCCGCACCGGCCTTCGCCCAACAGCCGCAGCGTTCGCGCCGACCACACCGCACCCACTCTCGACCGATACGCCGGCAGCACGCCTAAAAGCTCGCCGGTGCCTTCGTCGCGGCACGTAACTATCGCGAGCTCCCCGCGACCAAACGCACGCCACCACTGTAGCAACCATTCGTGACGCAGGAACGGCGCGTTCTGATGCGACGCAGACAGCACCGCATCCCACTCGGGCTGCAGAGCAAAGAACTCCCGCTCATCCGTGATCAGATCGGCGCGCATAGAGTGTTTATACCCCTCCGGAAAGGTGCAGGGTGCCCGGCGGTGGGCTAGAGTAGTACGGAGCGACCCGATGTTTCTTGTTCCCTGCCAAAGGACCCGCCGCGTGGTAACACCCAAGAAGAGCGCGTCACTTACCCGCGGCAGTGTGGTTCTCACCGCCAGCCGCGTCGTTACTGTGGGCATCGCGTACGCGCTCAATGTGTTCCTCGCGCGCCGGCTCGGGCCCGACCTCTTCGGCCTCCTCGCGGTCGTCATCACGGTACTCGCCTGGTTCGAGCTCTTCGTGGCTGAGGCCCTACCGCTGTGGGTCGTACGTATCGTGGACTCCGACTCCGACGGACCGCTCATTCCCCGATCGTATCTGTACGCACAGCTTGGACTCTCGCTCGTTCTTGGGGCAGTGCTGTTCGTGATCACGCCGCTGCTCGCGCGGCTCTTCGGCACTCCCGACGACATGCTGCTCTTCCGTGTCGCCGCGCTGGATCTACCACTGTTCGCGCTGTTCACTCTCCTCCAGGGCGTGATACTGGGAAGCCGCGCCTACGTGCTGCAGGCGACCACTGACATCGGCTACTCACTTGCGAAGCTCGGCGCGACCGTGCTTCTAGTCGGCTCCGGTCTCGCCGTGATGGGCGCGATCATGGGCAGCCTCACGGCTTCAGTGGTGGGAGCGTCGCTGGCCTTTGCGCTCATCGCGTGGCGGTTTGGCGGGCGCAAACTCGTCGGAAAAGGCACCGCGACTGCGGCTCATACCACCGGCGACGCCATCCGCGGATCCGTGGTTCCCGCAGTGCTGATTCTGTCGCAGTCCCTCGCCGTCTCGGCGGACCTTTGGGTCGTGAAGGCGATATTGCCCGCCGCCGACGCCGGGTTCTACCGAGCGGCCGGCCTCTTCGCGCACGTCCCCATCATGCTGTCGTCCGGCATCGTCTGGGGTATGTACGCCGCCTACAGCGACGCTCATCGCCGAGGAGACACCGCGCGCATGCGTCACTACGTCAGCCAAGTGACGCGGCTCTTGGTCGCCGCCGGAGGAATCTGGATTGCCGTCATCGTCCCGACCGCAAACTCGCTGATGACCTTCATCTTCTCGGCCGAGTACGCTCCGGGTGGGACGGTGCTGGCGATCCTCGGAGCCGGGATGGGGGTCGGCATGCTCGGCGTCGCGATGGCCCCGCTGCTGCTCATCGAAGGGCGTGCTCGCGGTGTGCTAGTCGGCGCGCTGTCGATCCTCGCTGCCGAGATCGGTGCGGCGGTCGCCCTCACCCCGCGGGTCGGAGCCACCGGTACGGCGACCGCCGTGATGGTCGCGTACGTGGCGGGCACCGTGCTGGCATTCGGTGCGATGCGCAAGCACATAACGTTTCGGCTGGTCTCGACGTTCACGCGACTCCTGGCCCCGGCCGTCGTGGTCGGCGTCGCAGCCTGGGCGATCCATCCCGCTGCGAATGCATGGCTCTTCGCGTGGTACGCGATGTTCGCGGCGGCCTTCGCGGGGATGCTCTTCCTGACGGGCGCGATCACGCGTGACGACATCGCCGCGATCAAGGGAGGTCTCGCGTGAACGTCAGCATGCTCATCGTCACGCGAGGCATGACGCCCGCGGTTCATGCGCTCGCACGCCGTCTCTCCGACCTCCTCGGCGCCGCTCGTTCAGACGCCCTCACCGGCGAGGTCCTTATCATCGCCGAGAACCCCCTGGTGTTCGAGGTGGTCGGGCGAGAGCTCCTCGGCGACGGAATCGCCCTGGTGAGCATCCCCGCAACGCAGGGACTGGGCTACAACCGTAACCGAGCGCTTGAGGCCGCCACCGGAGACACCGTCGTGTTCGTGGACGACGACTGTTGGCCTGCCGACGACTGGCTGGGCGAGCTCCTCGCGCCTCTCGCGGATCCCACGATCCAAGCCGTCATGGGCAACGTGCACATTCGGCCGTCAACGTTTCTGGGCGACTCGATATCGGCTCTCGGCTTCCCCGCGGGCGGTAGCGCCGGGTTCGCGGTCATGTTCCCTGTCGACGACGCAGGATTCACCACCCATCTCTCTACCCTCAACTGCGCGCTGCGCGAGGACACGTTCGTCCTCGTAGGCCAGTTCGATGAATCACTGGTCTTTGGCGGGGAGGATGGTGAGCTGTCGCATCGAATCTCCTCGGCGGGGCTGCGCGTGAAGTTTCAGCCGTCGGCACTGGTGGAGCACGATGCGCGCAGCAGCCTTCCGGAGTTCACGCGGTGGTTCTTCCGCCGAGGCCGAGCCGCCTACCAGTTCTCGCGACGCGTGCCAGCGGGCGGCACCATCGGGAGGCGTCTGGCCAGCTACACGCAGATTCTGCGGATGCACCGCAACGACCCCAAGATCGTCGCAATCGTCCCCCTTCTGGGCGCGAGCATCGTGCTACAGCAGGCCGGATTCGCGTGGGAGTACGTTGTGGGCGAAGAATCGCG
>JBBRWO010000075.1:0-9884 GCA_038249135.1 Coriobacteriia bacterium | reverse complement strand
TTCGACGAGGACGCCGTCTCTCTCGAGCTCGCCGACTTCATCCACCGCCCTGAGAACCGCCCCCTCCATGACCGACTCGCCGAGAACCTCGTGCCGGCGCTGATGCCGCTTGTCGAATCCATCGTCGCCCAAGGCGTCGCCGAGGGGGTCTTCGACGTGCCCGACGCGCGCGCCGCCGCCTGGTTCGCGATGGGCGGACTGCAGAGCATCGAGCTCTCGGGTACCCCGGCCATCGAGATGCCGGCCGCGATCGAGGCCGCGACCCATCTGGCGCTTCGCGCACTCGGCTACCGGGAGGTCACCGCATGAGCAGCGTTACCGACACCGCGATCACAACCCGCGCCCTCACCAAGGTCTACGGAGATGTCACCGCCGTCGACTCGCTCGACCTGAGCGTCCGCCGAGGCGAGATCTATGGCCTTCTCGGGCGCAACGGCGCGGGGAAGACGACCACCATCCGCATGCTGCTCGGCCTCATTCGCCCCAGCGGTGGCGAGGTCACCGTGCTGGGCAAGCGCATCGTGCCTGGTGAGACGGGTGTGTTCGCTCGCGTCGGCTGCCTTGTGGAGTCGGCGACCGCCTACCCCAACCTCACCGTGCGCGAGAACCTCGACCTGGCCCGCCGCCTCACCGGCGCACCGCGCGGCGCCGTGGCCGAGGCGATCGACCTCCTGCACCTCAACGAGTACGCGGACCGGCGTGCCGGGCGGCTGTCCCTTGGCAACAAGCAGCGGCTCTCGCTGGCGCGCGCACTCCTGCACGCGCCCGACCTCCTCGTGCTCGACGAGCCCGCGAACGCTCTGGACCCCGCCGGGATCGTGGAGATACGCACGCTGCTGCGAACGCTCGCCCGCGAGCGAGGCGTGACCGTCTTCATGAGCAGCCACATCCTTGCCGAGGTCGCGCACCTCGCCGATCGCATCGGCATCGTCCATGTCGGTCGTCTGATCGAGGAGTCGTCGCGCGAGGAGTTCGCCGCCAAGGCGCGCACGTTCGCCGCGGACGCCTACACGCCCGAAGAACGCGAGCAGG
Source organism: Coriobacteriia bacterium (assembly GCA_038249135.1). GTDB lineage: Bacteria > Actinomycetota > Coriobacteriia > Anaerosomatales > JAAXUF01 > JBBRWO01. The sequence continues at coordinate 8,852 of JBBRWO010000075.1, read as the reverse complement.
CGCTGCTGACGCTGGACCTGGAGCGCTACTTCCTGGCGCGCACCGACTCACCGGTGCAGGCGGCCTCACCCGACGCGGCAGGGAAGCACCCGAGAGGTGATGCATGATGCTGACCCAGGTCATCGCAACCGAGTTCATGAAACTGCGCCGCTCCAAGGTCCCGTGGGCGACGCTCGCCGGGCTCTCGATGGGGCCGCTCGGCATCGCGCTGTTCATGTGGATCGTGCGTGAGCCCGGCCGAGCGTCTGAGCTTGGGCTGCTCGGCACCAAAGCGAACCTGGCCGGCATCGAGGCGACCTGGCCCGCATACTTTGCGATGCTGACGCTCATCGTGGGTATCGGCGGCGTGCTGCTGCTCGCCTTCATCGTCGCGTACCTGTTTGGCCGAGAGTACGACGACGGCACCGTGAAATCCCTGCTCACCGTGCCTGTCGCGCGCCACTGGTTCGTGGTCGGCAAGCTCGTCGTTGCGGCGGTGTGGTGGGCGTCGCTCGTCGTCGCCGTCCTCGCCGAGGCGATGGTCATCGGTGCGCTGCTGGGGTTGCCGGGGTTCTCGGCGGGACTTGCCGCTACCGGAATCGCCCGAGCGCTGCTGGCTGCTGCGATCTCGTATCTGCTTGTGCCCCCGGTCGCCTGGATCACCGTGTGGTCGAAGAGCTCCACGAGTCCGATTGCGTTCGCGATCGCGATGATGGCGCTGGGAAACCTCTTTGGCAAGACAGGCTGGGCGGTATTCTTCCCGTGGTCGATCGTGCCGCTGATGATCGGGATGGTCGGCACACCGGTCGACACACTTCCGGCCGCCAGCTATGTGGTGCTCGCCGCGACGTTCGCCGCCGGCGTCGCTGCGACGATGGTGACGTTGCGGTTCGCGGACAACGCGCAGTAGGGGTCGCGAGATGGGGAGACGGAGCGCGAGTTCGGGAGGAGGCGAGTCGGCGCAAGCCCTAGAACTCCAGCGCCTCGACCCGATCGAACAGCACGCCGGTCCGCGTCAGGAACTCGCGCGGGTCGAAGCAGTTCTCGATGGTCGCGAAGTCGAGCGGGAAGTCGTGCGCTCCACCCTCGAGGTAGTCGCGGAAGCCGGGCCCGGGCACAGCGTTCTGGATGTCGTCCCACACCTTCATCGCGGCCGTCTGCACGACCACGTACGCATCCTCGCGCAGCATGCCGGTGTCGACCAGCGCGAGCAGCACGCGCGAGCTATATATGAGTCCGCGCGTGGACTCGAGGTTCGCCATCATGCGATCGGGATAGAGCACCAGCCCGTCGAGGATCCACTCGAGCTTGCCGAGGATGTAGTCGAGCGCGATCGTCGAGTCCGCGAGCACCACGCGCTCGGCCGAGCTGTGGCTGATGTCGCGCTCGTGCCACAGCGCCACGTTGTCGAAGCCCACCTGCGCGTTGGCCTTGATGACGCGGGCCAGGCCACAGACGCGCTCCGCGGTGATCGGGTTGCGCTTGTGCGGCATCGCCGAGGACCCCTTCTGGCCAGCAGTGAACGGCTCCTCGGCCTCGAGGGTGTCGGACTTCTGCAGCGCGCGGATCTCAGTCGCGATCTCCTCGGCGGAGGCGGCGATGATCGCGAGCACGGCGAGGAACTGCGCGTGGCGGTCGCGCGGGATGACCTGCGTGGACATCGGCTCGGGCTCGAGGCCGAGCTTGGCGCAGACGTGCTCCTCGACGAACGGGTCGATGTTGGAGTAGCTGCCCACGGCTCCGGAGATGGCGCCGACGGCGATCATCTTGCGGGTGGCGATCAGGCGGGTCTCGGCGCGCTTCATCGAGAATGCCCAGCGGCCAAACTTCATGCCCATCGTCATCGGCTCGGCGTGGATACCGTGCGTGCGGCCCACACAGAGCAGATCGCGCGTCTCGAGTGCGCGGCGCTGGCAGATCGCGCCGATGCGTCGGACGTCGGTCAGGATGATGTCGAACGCCTGCGTCATCTGGTAGCAGAGCGCCGTGTCGCCCAGGTCCGAGCTGGTCATGCCGTAGTGGACCCAGCGGCTGGGTTTGGGGTCGCCGTCGGGGATGCCGGCGTCGATGTGCTCCGCCATGTTGGTGAGGAACGCGATGACGTCGTGGTTGGTGACGCGCTCGATCTCGTCGATGCGCTCGACCTCGAATGCAGCGGTCGCGCGGATGTGCGCGGCTTCCTCGGCGGTGATTCCGGCCTGGCCCAGCTGCGCCTGCGCCTCACATGCGAGGACCTCGATCTCCTGCCAGATGGCGAACTTGTTCTGGAGCTCCCAGATGCGAGCCATGTCAGGACGAGAGTAGCGAGGGATCATGAGGCGAGGCCTTTCGGCGCGGAGGTCTAGGCGACCTCTGACGGACGGTGCGTGCTCATTATCGCAGAACGCCGGCAATCGACATTTGATCGCGTAGATCGTCCAGCACCACAGCGCGCTGCTCGGCCAGAGACGCGTCCGGGCTCGCCAAGACGGGAGCGTTGGCTGCGCTGGCGACCATCGCGATCAGCCTGAAGGTGCCCGAGTAGGAGCGCCCGCGTCCTTCGCCGCTGGCCGCAAGCAGGCCCGCCGCCTCGAGCGCCGCGAGGTCATTGGTCGCGGTCGCCACCGACACCCCCGCCACGCTCCGGTAGTAGCGGTTGGTGATCGCGCGCCCGAGGAACGCGTCGAAGAGCGCCTCGGTCGCCCGGGGCGCCATTCCCACATCTTCGGCGACGATGTCCTCGAGCGCTGTCCACACGTTTCGCTCGACAGCAAGGCGCCCGGTCAGCGCCGCGACCTGCCTACGCTGCGCCCGCACATGAGTCGAGACGAACCGGGTGACGTCCGCGTCAGAGGTCCACTCGGCTCCGAGACTCGCGAACGAGCCGTAGTAGCTGCGCAGATGCGTCCCCCACCACTCCTCCAGACTGGTGAACTCGGGCATCGCGTACCCGCCGCACACCATTGCAAGGGTCGCGAGGATGCGCGCGGTGCGCCCGTTGCCATCCGAGAAGGGATGGATGCCCGCCACACGCGCATGCACCACCGCCGAGACGACCGGCCCCGGAAGATCACGCGATGCGTTCAGCCAGTCGCAGAGGTCGTCGACGAGCTCCGGCACCAGCACCGCCATCGGCGCCGAGTAGATCACGATTCCTGTGCCGTCGACCACGCAGACCGGCCCGGACCGAAAGTTGCCTGCGCGCGCAGGCTCGGAGGCCGCCATCGCGATTGCGTGCACTTCGAGCACAAGACGCCTCGACCACGAGAACTCGGGAGCCGCGGCTTGCGCGAGCGCGTACGCGATGGCAGCACGATAGCCCTCGACCAGCGCAGCATCTCCGGGAGTCACCGACGCAGGGCGGTCGCCGGCCAGGATGCGCCTGGTCTGCTCGGCGTCCACAGCAACGCCTTCCATCCACGACGATGCAGCGACGGCGCTTGCCTGCAACTCACGCCTGAGCCGCCCGGCCCACCTGCGCGGAACCACACCCCTACGGCCGAGCCTCAGCTGCGCCGCCTCGAGCCATGCAACGTCTCGCGTGATCTGCGGCGTGAGAGCAAACCGGTACATGCAATCCCCCGTTAGGAGATTATCGGACTAATCTCCTAAGAGTCTAGCAGATTGAGCGTCCGCTACTTCCACGGCCACAGTAGCCAGTTGGTCCACGCCAACGCCGCAACCACGAGCACGAGCCGGACCGGCATCGCCCACGGCAGCACCCATATCCACAAGCAGATCATCCACGGCAGGAACAGCAGCCAGATCACGCCCTGCACCACCAGCGGCAGCGAGCGTGTCCACTCCCACAACTCGACGAGCCGAGCTGGGTTCGTGATCAGGTAGTACACCATCGCGCCGCTCACGGCCGCGCCCAGGCCAAAGATCGCGAGGCTGAAGAGCTGCTCGCCCGGGGTCTGCTCGGCGAATCCGCGGACCACCGAGGCGGTCGTCTCCGTCGCCATGATCGCTGTTCTCGTTGTTTCCATTTCATCTCTCCTTCGTTCGTGGAAACTCATTTGGTTTCCAGTTTCCATAGGGCATAACAATGGCCTGCGCCAGTCCATCGCGGCGAGGCCCGCGGTCCAGCTATCCGATGAAACGCAACACCCGCTCGACGAGCTCGGCGTCGCGGTCGTACCCCGGCTGCGCGTTGACCAACTGCGTGTACTCGAGCAGCATCGCCCGGCACATCTGCTCGACCAGGGCGGGGTCACCCTGGGCGAACTCGCCGGCCGAGATACCCTCGGCGACGATCTCGCGGATCAGGTCGCCGTTGGCCTTGGCGAATGCGTCGGCAGCAATCTCGTACTCGGCGAGCCACTCGGCCTCGCTCGTGGCGGCGATGTGTGCGCGGGCGCTCGCGATGACCAGCTTCAATAGCGCCTCCGCTTTTCCCCGATGGTTCGGCAGATCGGCGACCATCGCTCGCAACTTGCGCTGCTCGGTCGCGGCCTGCCGCTCGACGATCGTGCTGTAGATCTCGCGCTTGCCGTCGAAGTGGACGTAGATCGTCTTCTTGCTGATGTGGAGTTCCTTCGCGATGTCGTCGAGATTCGCCTTGGCGTAGCCGACACGGGCCACGTGGCGCTCGAACGTCTCGGCGATTTGGTCCTTCTGGGACACGGCGACTCCTCAGCAGCTGTCGGCCTCGCGGGGGTGGCGGTGGCGGTGGCGGTGGCGGTGGCGGTGGAAACTCTCAACGCCGTCAGTTTCCTCCACGGAAACTCAGATGTCAAGGAGTTTCCGTCGCCGGCGCGTCCCTCGAACTAGAGGCCGCGATAGACGTCTCGCCTGTTCCCGACCTTCACGACCCACACGACAAGCAGCGCATCCTCGACCGAGTAGACGATCCGATAATCGCCCTGCCGGACACGGTAGCGCTCACCACCGGCGAGCTTCTCGCATCCGCGAGGACGAGGATTCTCGGCAAGTCGTCCGATTCGTTCGACGATCCGCCTGCGCGCGGGCAGCGGTAGTGCCTCGATCTCACGCGTCGCCGACTTCTTGATCTCGATCGAATACACCGGCGGCTACAACTTGCCGTCGCGCTTCAGCGCCATCACGAAGTCGCCGTACGGAATGGTCGCCTCAGCTGCGCGTTCCTCGAACGCGGCGAGGTCCTCGGCATCTTCGACCAGCGAGCGGCGAACTGCGCCGTTCACGAGGTCCGAGATGCTGCAGTCACCCTCGGCAGACTTCAGCCGCAGGGCGCGGTGCAGATCGGGCTCCAGGTATACGGTGGTGCGACGGTTCTCTGCCATGGAAATCACCTCGATGCCGAGCGTAACGTTGTGACGTTGTAGCGTCAAGACGTTAGTGGAGCGGCCGTTCGGGAACTTCCTCTGATCGGCTAGCGGCTCAGTCGTCGCTGATCGCGATACCCCTCGCATCGAGATCCCGTAGGTTGGTCGGGCAGGTGTTCTCGGCGAGCACGCCGGCCATCCACACGAGGTTATGCGCCTGATAGAGAGCGGTGCGGTGCATGCGGCATCGGGGCCTCCCGTGATCGGCTGATTTCCTCGGCCAGATGTACTTTGCCGAGGCCGCGCGCAACGAAACCCCCGCTCAGTGCTCCACGCCGAGATACGCGACCCCGGTCAGCTGCTCCGACACGGCCCACAGCTTCGCGGCCACCGCCTCATCGCGAGCTTGCGGCGCCATCGACGAGTCGGCCACGTGACCCCAGCCCCTGTGCTTAGGACCGTAGTAGCCGCCGCCCACGACCTCATCGGCCGTTGCCGCGAACAGCTGCGACTGTGCCCCCCGCTCGGGCGACTGGCCGATAAGCCGCACACCCGCGAGCACCATCCGCGATCTCAGCGGCGCGCGGCCGGTGAACGGACCCGCGGCCTGCAGGTTCGTGCTGGCAAACCCGGGGTGCGCGCCGACGCTCAGGGTGGTTGCGCCGGTTGCACGCAGTCTGCGGTCCAGCTCCAGCATGAACAGGATGTTGGCGAGCTTCGACTGGCTGTATGCGCCGTACGGCGTGTACCCGCGCTCGCACTGCAGGTCGTCGAAGGCGATGCGCCCGGGCTCATGCGCAAAGCTACTCACGGTCACGATTCGCGACGCTGGCGTTTCCATGAGCAACGGAAGCAGAAGTCCCGTCAGTGCAAAGTGCCCCAGATGGTTGGTGCCCAGCTGCAGCTCGAAGCCCTGCTTGGTTTCGAGGCGATCAGGCGGCGCCATGACGCCTGCGTTGTTGACGAGGATGCCGAGGGAATCATGCCGCGACACGAACTCCTCGGCGAATGCGCGCACGGAGTCGAGGTCCGCGAGGTCGAGCACGGCGGACTCGATCGTCGCGCCGGGCACGAGCGTGCGAATCTGAGACGCTGCCGTCGCGCAGCGGTCTTTGTCTCGGCACGCCATGACGACGGATGCACCATGCTCGGCGAGCGCTTTGGCGGTCTCGAAGCCGAGGCCGCTGTTGGCACCGGTGACGAGTGCAGTGCGCCCGGCCAGGTCAGGGATGTCGGCGGATGTCCAAGCCATGGGTATCCTCTCAGTATTCGGCCGACAAGGGAGTCATGCCGCTATGGCAGCTGACATGCGAATCAATCCTCCGTACCCGCTTGCCCTCCGTCTCGCGACCGTAGGGCTCGCTCTCGCGTGCGGGGCTCTCTCACTGTGTATGCCCGTAGCGACCGCGAGCGCCCACGTCCCTGCGCTGGAACCTGCGGGGGTCGCTGCGCCAGACGCTGCTCGACCGATCGGCGGCCCCGAAGTCTCCCGCGCGATCTACGGGTACCTCGCTCCGGGCGAGACGGCTGATACCTTCGCGTTCACGGTCTCGGAGCCGGTGACGCGCACCATCGGCCTCATCGTCCCGGCCTACCCCGAGCACGCCGACTTCCGCCCGACCCTCGTGGTACGTGCCGAGGGACAACCCGACGTCACGATCGTCGATCCCGGCACGGTCCCTCGCGCGGCCTCGTTCGAACCGTTCTCACTCACGAGTTTCTGGTCGGGCGCCGAGAGTGAGATCGGCTTCACGCCCGGCACGCGCTACCTGCTGAGCGTCGAACCGGGCGCCGGCTCGCAGTCGGGCCGCTACGTGATCGTCTTTGGAGGACCCGAGCAGTTCGATTCTGCCGACACAGCGGAGACGTTCGCGGTGCTGCCGAGGATCTGGTTTGGCGCCTACGGCGGCGCGCCGGTGCACCTTGGCTCAATCGCGGTGGTGCCGCTGGTGCTCGTTGTGGGCGCGCTGGTGGCGTTCGCGGTATTCCGCGTACGTCGGAGGTGGTCGGAGTGAGTTGGTTCCCCAAGCACACGGTTCACGCGTCCGAGTTCCGCACCGGACTGGACTGGATCGGCGTGGACGGACCCGTCCATCTCTCGGACCTCCGAGGTCGCATCGTCCTGCTCGACTTCTGGACCTACGGTTGAATCAACTGCATGCATGTACTCCCGCGTGTACGGGAGCTGGAAGAACTCTTCTCGGATAGCCTGACCGTCATCGGCGTGCATTCCGGCAAGTTCGTGACCGAGCGCAAGACCGACCGCATCGCCGAGGCATGCGACCGTCTGGGCGTGGTGCACGCAGTCGTCAACGATCGCCAGTACCGCGTCTGGCGTGACTACGCGGTCAACGCGTGGCCCACGCTCGTCGTGATCGATCCCGAGGGGTACATCGCACTGGTGTCACCAGGCGAGGTGTCTGTCGAGACGATGGCCAGCGCGCTGCGCGAGATCGAGCACCGATCGGCTGAGCGCGGCACACTCGTACGCGGCCCCGACCCCACCGCGCCGCACCCGCGTCGCCACGAGGGCACGCTGCGCTTCCCCACCCGCGCGATCGTCGTCGGCGACCGGCTTTGGGTCGCCGACACCGGTCACGGCCGAGTCCTCGAGTGCAGCTGGAGCCCCGCCGAGAACACCGCGACCATCCTCGCTGAGCACACCGGCTTCGCCGAACCGCGCGGCCTGGCTGAGCTGGGCGGCAACATCTACGTCGCGGATCGCGCCGGGCACTCGATCTGGCGACTCGGCCTCAGCGGTGGGGGTGGCGCGGGCGGCGGGGGCGCGAGCAGTGGCGGGGGCGCGAGCGCCGGCGAACGCGTCCGCGTCGCCGGCACCGGCGCCATGGGCGAGCGCGCGGTTGCGCCCGGGCCAGCACTCGAGTCGGAGCTGCGCTCCCCGTGGGGCCTCGCCGCACACGGCCAGCGTCTCGCGATCGCCATGGCCGGCTCGCACCAAATCTGGGAGCTCGACCCGGCAAGCGGCACGCTCTCGCTGTTCGCAGGCCGCGGTGCCGAGGAGCTCTACGACGGCCCGTCGCTGGAGGCGGCGCTCGCACAGCCGACCGGCCTGGCATCACTGAACGACGGCTCTCTCGCCGTGGCTGACTGCGAGACCTCGGCGGTTCGGATTGAGGGCAGGTGCTCTTCATCCCGTGGGTATGGCTGGCAGGCCTCGGTGCGTGGGGCGTGGCCTGGGCGGTCGCCGCGAACGCGGTCTTTTTCGGCTCGTACACGAGTGAGATCCGGCAGTACGTTGACGGCCGACGAAGCGGCCACCTCAAAGATCCAGACGACGTCATGAGGATGATGCAGATGGACTACGGCTGGATCACCTCCCAAAAGCCAGACCAGCCGAGCAACCCGGGAAAGGACACGCCATGAGCCCCGGGCGAAAAGCGCTTCGAATCATCGCGCGGGTGCTGGGCGCTCTGGTGGGAGTCGTACTGCTCGCGGTGCTGATCCTCGCGGTAACCATTGCTCTCGACGGGCGGGGCTCCTCGACGCGGCTCGACTCGGTCACCAACACCACTATCCCGGGCGCGGCCGGTCCGGACGTGAAGGCCTACGTCGTCACGCCCGCCACGCCCGGTCCGCACCCCGTCGTCATCATGGTCCACGAGTTCTGGGGCCTGAGTCCCGACATCG
>JBBRWO010000074.1:0-9891 GCA_038249135.1 Coriobacteriia bacterium | reverse complement strand
TGCACCGGCGCCGGTGGCGGCGGTCACGGTCAGGGCGGCGGCATGGGCGCAGGCCGGGGTCGCGGTCAGGGCGGCGGCCAGGGTCGCGGTATGGGCGGCGCGGGTTGCACCGGCACCACTACCGCTACGCAGTAGTCCAAAGTCACCACACGCACGATGCGGGAGGGGCGATCACGCCCTTCCCGTTCGGCGTTGTGAAGACGACGCGCGTTTTGTCGTGCGCGTGAGATACTCAGCCACAGCCCGAACAGCGAGGAGAGTCAGATGCCCACGATCCTGGTGGTGGACGACAACGAGAAGATCGTATCCGTGCTCGCCGAGTACCTTCAGGCGGACGGATACCAGACGGTGACCGCAATCGACGGTCCCGGCGCCGTTGCAGCGGCCTCTCAGCATCATCCCGACCTCGCCCTCGTCGACGTGATGCTTCCGGGCATCGATGGTCTCGAACTCACGCGCCGATTCCAGACAGACGGCATCCCGGTGATCTTGGTGACCGCTCGCAGCGATGAAGTGGATCGGCTGGTCGGCCTCCAGATCGGCGCCGACGACTACATCACCAAACCGTTCTCGCCACGCGAGGTCGTCGCGCGCGTCAAGGCAGTGCTGCGACGCTGCATGCGAGAGGCCGGCGGGCTCTCGGCGATTCACGTGGGCGATCTCACGATTGATCGCGAGCGCCGAGAAGTACGTGTCGGCGACCATGTTGCGGACCTGACCCGCACAGAGTTCGACATCCTCGCGACGATGGCCTCGCATCCCGGACGCGTCTACACGCGGCTCCAGCTCATGGAGGCTGCGTCGGGTGACGCGTTCGAGGGCTACGAGCGGACGATCGACGCGCACGTCAAGAACATCCGACGCAAGCTCAACGACAGCTCGAAAGAGCCGCGTTACGTGCGCACGGTGTTCGGCGTCGGATACAAACTGGAGGGCTGAGTCGTGAAACGCGCCAGCCTGACGTTCCAGATGTTCATCTCGATTCTTCTGGTGGCGCTGGGAACCGCGCTCACCGTAGGGCTGTTCGCGCGATTCGCATTGAGTTCCGCGTTCGACCGCTACCTTTCCGGGATTCCGACCCCTGGCAGCGGCGGACGCCCGCACATGGGTCGCGTCATGCTGGGCGCTGCTGAGCAGAGCTTCATCGCAAGCGTGGACAAGAGCGTCTACATCGCCGCGCTGATTGCCGTCGCCGCCGCCACGATCGTTGCGGTGCTTCTTGCCGCGTACCTGAGCCGACCCCTTAAGCGGCTTGAGACGGCGGCCGACGAGCTTTCGCAGGGCGAACTCACCCATCGGGTCTCCGTGCAGGGACCGCTCGAGGTCGCACGACTCGGCGACGCCTTCAATCGCATGGCCGACTCACTCGAAGAAGCCGAGGGGCTCAGGCGGCGCCTCGTCGCGGATGTCGCACACGAACTGCGAAACCCGCTCGCAGCCGCGCGTGCACAGGCGGAGGGGATGGCGGAAGGCGTAATCGTCGCAGACCAGGCGCGGCTCGATTCGGTCGTCGACGACCTGGTGCACCTCTCGGTGTTGGTCGAGGATCTGCAGGAACTCGCAGTTGCGGAGGCGGGCCATCTCAGCTACCAGATGGGCCCGATGGACCTTGCCGATATCGCCCGAGGCGAACTGATGCGCGCGGCCGACGCAGCGCCGCCGAACGTGGATGTGGAGCCCTTGCCCGACGCAGTGGGTACGCCGATCCTCGGCGACGAGCGTCGACTCGCACAGGTGATGCGCAACCTGCTGTCAAACGCGGTCCGTCACACCACGAACGGCTCAATCCGGGTCACGATCGCCACGAGCCCCGGTGAGGTTCGGCTGTCGGTGACTGACACCGGCGAAGGCATCCCCGCCGAGGAGCTCCCGCACATCTTCGAGCGGTTCTTCCGCGCCGACACCGCACGCGCTTCAGATACCGGGGGCGCTGGGCTGGGACTCGCGATCTCTCGCAGCATCATTCGCGATCACGGCGGGGACATGTTCGCGCGAAGCGAGGTCGGAGTCGGCACGACGGTGGGATTTTTCCTCCCGGTGTAGCCTTCGTCTAGCTCTTGACGAGATGGTCCACTCAGCGCGCGTATACCCCTTGGGGTATCCTGTGGTATCATTGACCCTCATTCAACCGACCTTCAGGAGGTCTCGTGTTGAGCACTTCACTCAGAATCGCTGTACCCACGGAGGACCCGGGTGGGCTCACCTCTCCCCGCTCGGCACATTTTGGGCACGCGCCGTCGTTCACGATTGTCGAAGTCGTCGACGGACAGATCACTGGCACGACCACGCTCGTCAATCCGCCGCACTCCCAGGGAGGCTGTGGCGCTACGGTGCAACTACTTGCCCAGGCCGATGTGAGCGTCGCTATCGTTGTCGGCATGGGCCGAGGCCCGCTCTCGATGATGCAGTCCGCGGGGATGACCCCCTTGTTCGACGGCGACTCATCGACCCCCGAGGCAGCGGTCGCGGCGTATCTTGCCGGCGGGCTCGCTCCCTTCGGCGGGGACCACGTCTGCTCGGGACACTAGCAACGATCCGCCCGGCACGAACCGCATCAACACCATAAGGGAGGACCCGCGCTTGGCGGACCCTCCCTTATGCGCATCCTAACCAACTGATCAGGTGGCTAGTTGCCGCAATCCGAGCCTTCTTCGCCGCATGCGGGCGCTGGCTGGGTACCGCTAGCGGGCACAGTCGCACCAGCAGCCATCTGCGAGGCTACGAACTCGCGGACGTCCGTGTGTACGTCGAACCCGTAGACCGGCATGAGGTCCTTGATCTTGACGTTCAGGTCCGCATCGCTGATTCCGTACTGCTGCTTGAACACCTCAGTCGGAATACCGCTCGCAGCGGACACCTCGGCAAACGTCATGCTGCCCTTGATGTCCTCGACGTTGAGCGTTCCGCCGGTCTGCTCGACCGTGGAGCTGAGGGTCGGCATCGTCCACGCAAAGGCACCGGAGATGGTCGTCACACCGATCATGATCGCGGCCAGCGCGAATACGAGCCACATCATCTGAGTGGCGCCAAACTTGGTAGCGGTCCCGTGGGCTGATGATGTCGAGACGACGAGCGTGTCGGCGACGGGACATACGTTCACGCATTCATTGCAATTGATGCATTCGGCATCTCGGACTACATCGACCGTCGATACGGTGACGTTGACCGGACACGCGTGATCGCACAGTTTGCAGTCGATGCAGGTGTCCTCAACGCGGCGAACCTTGAAGAGCGAGAACCGCGCGATGGCGCCAAGGAAGCCGCCCATGGGGCAGAGGTACTTGCAGAAGAAGCGGTCGTAGACGATCGAACCAACGAGGGCTATCCCGAGGATTGCAAGACCGATGCCGAACTCGGCGAAGAGCTCGGCGGACGTCAGGTGCATCCACGCAACCCAGGGATCGTAGGGACGAATGACCAGCGTTGCGGCCTGCCACGTCCACACGGTGAAGAAGACGAGCACCCCGTACTTGAGCAGCCGCGCCGGCTTATCAATCGCAGTCGGCATCACCGGGCGGTTCTTGGGCCAGATGGCCTTACCAATCTTGCCGAACAGCTCCTGGACCGCACCAAGAGGACACAGGTAGCCACAGAACGCTCGACGGAATAGCACGGCGATCAGCACGGTCATCGCCAGCAGCACCACGCTCGACACCGCGATGCGCCGCACGAGACCCGCGCCGGTGACGAGCGACCACAGTGTCTCGATGCCGCCGAACGGGCACAACGCGTCCACGCCGACCGTCTTGATTACCGTGCCGGTCTGATGGAGGATGCCGATCGAGGTTATCGCGACGAGAATCGCCGTGAGTACACCGAGCCGAATGCCACGCGAGCGCTTCTGCGCAACACGGTCGCTTCTTTGCGCACGAGGCGCGACCTCATCAGTGGAGCGCTCCTTGTCGACCCCGTCATTCGTATCCATCGGCTCCGCGGATGTTGGCTCTTCGGTTGTGCTCATCGACGCTGCTCCCTCGATTCGTGTATGAACGTTCACGACAAGTGTGGAGACAGGGTGTGAACATGATTTGAACGCGGCGTGCGAAGGTTCGGCGCTTCAGCGAGTTCTGCGGCGGCGAAAGGCGGGTGTGTCGGACGGTCGTCACTCGTCTTGCTTGGCGCTCACATGATCGATGTCGAGCACCAGCAGCCTGAATCGTCGCAGTCCCTCGTCGGTTTCGAGGTTGTGCCGCTCGAAGATCGCCTCGGCGTCGGCTGGCGTTTCGAGCTGGTCGATCAGGGAGCGCATTCCGGCGCGAATGTCATCGGGATCCTCGACAAGCCTCATCGTCCCGCCCAGAACCACCGAGCGGAACGGGTGCGCGCACGCTCCGTACTTGTAGCCCAGGTCGTCGATGATCGTTGCGCACGCCCGCGGGTTCTTGGCGATGATGTCGAGCTTGCGTCCCGCGGTTGCGACGTGGAAACAGAGGCGGTTGAGCGCCACATCGTAGCCGCACGACAGCGTGACGACGTAGGGTTCGTTGCCGTCGCAAAGCGCCACCGTGGCGAAGCGACCCGCCGAGAGGATCTCGTCGATAGTCGACGGATCGGTGATCTCGCAGTCGTGGCGGCGCATCGAGTGGGTCATCGGGTGGCTCCTCGGTCGGTGTCAGACGGTGGTGCCGGCCGCGAATACCTCGCGTGCGACATCGATGGCGGCAGTGAGCGCCACGACCTCCTCGGCAGATGTGATGCCACCATCGTCACACACTAGAAGCCCGTCGGCGAGTGCGATTCTGCCAGCCCGCTCCCCCGCTCGACGCGCGCCGTGAACAACCGACATCGCCTCGAGCCCTCCGAGTACCGCGAGCCCTTCGCTGCGCGCTGCCGTGTAGCACGCACCCCAAGCATCCTCTCCGATTCCCGCCAGGTGAATCGCCGAGAAGCCCGCACGTACCAGCGAAGGCATGAGCACCCGCACGTCTCCGTCGGAGTGGAAGATGCTCGGGACGCCGTCCACCCTCGCTGTGCGCGCGATACTGCGGTAGCAAGGAATGAGGGCGTCGAGCGCGTAGTCGGGTGCGACGAGCGGCCCGGTGGCGCCAGCGAGGTCGTCAGCGACCAAGACGGCCTCGACGCCAGCGGCGATCCCTGCACGCATCTCCACGAGGGCGTCGTGAAGAGCCTCCGCCAGCGCACTGGCGAGCGCACCGGGCTCTGCCGCAGTCAGGCGGAGTGCCTCGACCCAGCCGAGGCTGAGCGCCACGCGACCGAACACACCGGTCACCGACCAGATTGTCGCGATGTCGGATGCTGCGAGAATCGAAGCCGCTTCCGCTGCCCACAATTCACCTGCGGGCACAAACACGAAGTCCACGCCCGCAGCCACGGCTACGGATGCGAGCGCCTCCGCCGGTGGGACCGAGGCCGCATCGCTGAGCAGTGCGCCGACAACATCGGGCAAGAGCCACGTCAGGCCGCACACGAATCCCACATCGCGACCGGCTAGAGCGGCCGGTACCGATCGGCGGCTCACGTGGTGGTCGCCTTCTCGGCAGCGAACGAGTCCCAGACCCGCTCGACCTCTCCGCACCAGAACTCTCGGCGATCGGTGATGGCGCGTCCGAGTTCTTCCTGAGCAAAGATGAAGTAGCCCTCGCCGGGGATTCCGGAGTCGGCGCGAACCACCAGGGAGGCGATGATGATGCCGCGGGAGCGCTCAGCCATGAGGTCGATGTCGCCCAGCAGGTCCATCAACGCACCGGATCTGGCGCTGACGCGCCCGTCAAAGACGCGCTGAGCGACCTCACCATATGTGACGGTCGAGCGTGCCGCAGCCACCTCGGCGAGTAGATTCATGAGACGGCCGCGGGCCGACGCCCACTCGTCGGGCGAGAAGCCCCACGTACGCACGGACATGCGATTCCCTTTCGCGATGCTGCAGTCGAGCGAGTGTACCTGAGGTCAGACGCCAGCAACGCTGTCCATCAACTCAATCAATCGGGACAGGTCAGCCTCGGGCTCATGTAACGCATAGCCTTGGCTGTAGGAGAACCCGGCCCCGATCACATCGGCCAGCATGGCATCGGTCTCGATGAACGCCGCGACGGTCGACTTTCCTTGCGACTCGATGAGCTCCCGCACCGCTTCGATAAACCGACGGGATTCTCGAGAGTGCCTGAGCGAATCGATGACGGTCACTGACAGTTTGACCTGCTCGATATGCTCCTCGTTGAGAAGAACGAACACACCCAGGCCGGCATCAAAATCGTCGAGCACAAATCGACACCCCACATTCGCCATACGCTCGATCCATGCCCTGCCCTCGGCAAGATTTGAAAGGAGCGTGTTCTCGGGAATCTCGAACGCCAGCGCGGACGATTCAACGCCTGCACGGCGCAGTCTGGCCTCGATGTCCTCGATCAGGCCGCCATCAGTGATGTCAGCCGCAGAGAGGTTCACCGACAGGGAGACACCCGGGTGCTCCGCGATCGCCTCCAACGCCAGATCGAGCACTCGCAGCGTCAGCTGTTTCGTCATGCCGAGATGTTCGACCGTCGGCAAGAAGTCGCGAGGCATCAGACGCTCCCCGTTCTCCACCTCTAAGCGCGCGAGCGACTCGTAGTAGCTGACAGAGCCGTCCTTAAGGGAAACGACGGGCTGGAACACCAACGAAAGTCCGGCATCGCTACTGAGCGCCTCTCTGACTCGACGCGCGGTGAGGTCATTGGTCGCAAGTTCACCGAGCTCGGCATCCCACGTCATGATGCGGTGACGACCATTTTGCTTCGACGCGTACAGCGCCGCGTCCGCGCGATCGATGATGACCCGAGAACCCGTGGCTGGCTCGACGACCGCAATGCCGCCACTCACGCCGAGTTGCACCTGTCGCGCGCCTGCAACGAACTCACCTCGGGCTGCCTTGCATATCCGCGACGCGATTTCATCCGCATCTACGAGCGTCGCGCCGTTGAGCAGGAGCGCGAACTCGTCGCCACCGATCCGTGCCGCCAGATCCGATGCGCGGATGTGGGAGCGTAGCAACATGGACAGGTTCACCAGTGCCTGATCTCCCTCGAGGTGCCCGAATGCGTCGTTGTATTTCTTGAGGTTGTCCATGTCGAGCATCACGAGCACGCTGGTGACGCCGCGCGTCGTCGCGAGTGACGCTGAACGCTCCAGTGCCTCCGTGAAGGTGTGCCGATTCGCCAGTCCCGTGAGCGGATCGTGCCCAGCCATGAACACGAGGCGCTTCTCGCGCCTGCGTGAAGCCGAAACATCGCGCGCGATGCCGAGAAGCCCGTCGGCATCGTCAACCGGCACGCAACCAAAAGCGACACACAGCGTCTGCTGCATGCCTGACCGACCGTGCACGTCGAACTCCACCTCGGCGGGTTGTCCTGAACCCAGCACGCGCTTGATTTCTTGAAGGACACGCGTACGTTCCTCAACCACCACGGCGTCCAACCACGCCCACGCCTCGTCCGAAGACTCGCCACACGCCACACGCCACGCGGCATTGGAAAACACCACGCTGCCTTCCGTCGTCAGAATCACGGAAGGTAGGACGAACCCCTCGAGAAGGCGCTCGTAATCCCGCATCATGTTCGCCTCGTCTTCATCGAACCCCCCGGCATGCCACTCGTCGCGCCGAGACTCATACGACTACTATTCCCTATCCACAGAAACAGCCCGCCAGCGGAGGCTGACGGGCTGCATGACGGACGACCGCAGCGTGGCGGCCGCCCGAGTACGTGGCTGGTGGAGGCGCGGAGAATCGAACTCCGGTCCACAATAGCGCCCTGAGAGGCATCTCCAGGCTCAGTCACCGTTTGGGTCTCGGTCGGGGCGACGCGCGGTGACAAGCGCGCCCCTTCCCAGTTGGTTCAGTCTTTCGCTACGGCATACCGACTACGTCCGGAGCGGCAGTCTCCTAAGTTGCGCTTTACCGATGCCGGAGACATGCAACGGGTCAGCGTCGCTGGCTATTTAGGCAGCGAGAGCGTAGTTATTTTCGCCAGTTATAGGCGGGTACCCCTGTTTAACGCGGTGAGGAGACCGCGGCCTGCTTCCTCTCAGAAGAGCTATCGTGTCGAATCCAGTCGCCCCCACGTGAGGGTGGCATCGACGTGTGAAGGTGCCATTCGGTCAGCTCGACCGTTGGGAGAGTATACCCGCACCGTATGACACGGTGCTGAACAATCTAGAGCGAACGTCGTGCCCGGAGCCGAGCACCGGCCCACGCGCCGAACGCACCAGCCGCGGCGTCGCCGAGTACGAACCCGCCCGCAAGCACCATCATCGGAATCTGCCCAAATGAATCGCGGCCAAAGAACGCGACTACCGGAATCCCCGAGAATGCGAGGCAAACGGCGACCGGCTTCCACGCCCCGGGAGCAACGGCGCCCAGCCCGAGGCCCAACAGCCCGAACACGACAACGGATCCCGCAAGTATCGGCGGACGCTCTGAGAATGAGCCGTCACCGAACAATGCGATTCCCGCCGAGAACAACGAGACAAAGCCGCCAAGCGCCAGCGCAGCGAAGCACGCGAGCACAGCACCTGTGCGCGTCGTCGGCGCGGCAGGGGGTGCCATCGGCACGGCAGGCGTCATCGGCCGGTGTCCTTTTGCCGCTCACGCAGTGCGCGCTCGACATCACGCTTCTGGTCCTTCTCGGCGATGTCGGCTCGCTTGTCGTAGAGCTTCTTGCCGTGGCAGAGGCCCAACTCGACCTTCACCAGGTTGCTGGGTGTAAAGTACATCTTGAGCGGGATGAGCGTCGAACCGCGTTCCTTGGTCTTGCCGACCAGATAGCGGATCTCCTTCTTGTGCAGCAGCAACTTACGCGGGCGGTTGGGCTCGACGTTCCCGCGGTTGCCGTGGCTATAGGGTGCGATGTGAACGCCATGTAGCCACACCTCGCCCTGCCTGACGTTGGCATAGGTGTCGCGAAGTGATGCACGGTTGTCACGCAACGACTTGACCTCGGTGCCGGTCAGTTCGATGCCGCACTCGAAGGTCTCCTCCACGAAGTAGTCGTGGTAGGCCTTCTTATTGTTGGATATGAGCTTCTCTTCGCGGGCCATGGGATCCGTCGCTTACGGGGTGAAGTCGGTATCGGGCGCAAGGTCGAGCAGAAACTGCGTCAGCAAGGAAACCGCGGCATCGAGGTCTGAGAGCGCGAGAACTTCCGTTGGCGTGTGCATGTAACGAAGCGGAATCGAGATGAGCCCTGCGACCTTGCCGCCGCGCGAGAGCTGGATGGCGTTGGCATCGGTACCCGTGCCGCGGGGCTCGGCGCCGATCTGGTAGGGCACCTTGGCCTTCTCGGCAGCTGCGACCAGCAGGTCGAACAGCATCGTATTGCAGTTGGGACCGCGGGCGATGATCGGGCCCTTGCCGCAGTCCGCCTCGCCGTGCTTGCGCTTGTCGATGTCGGGATAGTCGGTAGCGTGGCCGACCTCGACCGCGATGCCGACGACCGGGTTCACGCCGTACGCCGAGGTGTGGCCGCCGCGCATGCCGATCTCTTCCTGCACGGTGGCCGCAGCGATGATGTCTCCGGGCGCGCCACCGGCGGCCTTGACCTCCTCGAGCACGCGGGCCGCGATCCAGGCGCCCATCTTGTCGTCGAACGCGCGGCTGACGGCCATGCCGTCGCCAAAGGTCTCGAGTCCGACGTCGAAGGTGATCGGATCACCGATGCGTACGCGCTTCTTGACCTCCTCGGCGGACATACCGAGGTCGATGAAGAGCTTCTCGATCTTGGTGACGTTCTTGCGCTCATCGTCCTCGATGAGGTGGATGGGCTTACGGCCCATGACGCCGAGCAACTCGCCGTCAGCTGTGTGCAAACGGACACGCATGCCGGGGAGAATCGCCGCATCGACGCCACCGATGGCGGCAAATGCGATGAACCCCTCGGCGGTGATGTAGTTGACCATCAG
>JBBRWO010000073.1:0-9936 GCA_038249135.1 Coriobacteriia bacterium | reverse complement strand
GCGAAGACGCCCTTGGTGGTGTCGGTCGATGCGAACGCCGCGTTCAGCTTGTTCAGATCGAACTCGGGCGCGGGAGTCGTTGCGGCGACCTTGATCTGCATGATCGTGCGGGTATTGGGACCGTAGCCGGGCATGGTCGACATAGTTCCACCGGTGTCGGTGAAGTCCCCGTTGCCCGTGTAGTAGTCCGTGCGCGCATCGAGTGCAGGGAATGCGGTCGGTGCATCGTTGTAGAGGATGAGTGTCTTGCCAGCATACTTGGAGAAGTCGACGACCACGTCAGCACGCTCAGCGTTGCCGAGCAACAAACTGTGGTCCTGAACGTTGCCCACGTTGAACATCGTGGGATCCATGTTCCAGGTGATCGGCTGATTGGGGACGACAGCCGGCTTGGGCAGGAATCCACCCTCTGTGCCGACCTGAATCCACTGTGGCCCTGCAGTTGCAGGATCCGGCGCGCCACCCGCACGACCGTCAGTCGGCCACAGCTCAGGGAAGCCCGCGGTCTGCACGGCCGGCACCATCTTGACTTCGCCCTGGAGAAGGGCCGAGACCGGCGTCTGGATGAGGGCCTGGAGGGCGAGGCGCGTGCCCTCGTTAACCACCAGTTCACCACCAAAGACCACGCCGGAATTGATATCCGTACGGTTGGCTACAATCCAATCCTCGGTGTCCTTAGGCACCTTGAGCGGATCGATGAAGAGTACCGGGCCGTTCTTCTTGCCCATGTACACGCCACCGGTGGCTGCGTCCGGAATCTTGGCCGCGAACCCGGTCAGTGCGGATGAGAGCCAGCCCTCGGTCTTCGCGCGCTTTGCCACCGCGGATGCGGTCGCGTAGCGGTTGGCGCCAAATATCCGCTTGCTCGAAGGCACGCCAAGTGCGGTCTGCACTGCCGAACTGACCGGCACCGGTCCACCGACGATGTAGCGATCGGTGAGCGAGATATCCCTAAGGACCGATGCGGTTTCTGCGGGCACAGAGGTATCGGTGACAAGCAACACCGGGAAGTGCTGCTTCGCCGAGACTGCCGACGCGGTCAAGGCGTCAAACATGGCGGCGGGCAGGTTGCCGTTGACGAAGAGCGCCGTCCCAGGCATGGCTGCGCCCAGTTCGACGCTCATACGCGTGGCGACTGCTGCGGCTGTTCCATAACGGTTCATGCCGTTGGTGCGGTCAACCGTTCCAACATTGGGGAGCGCATCAATCTGCGACATCACGCCTGGAGAGACGGAGACCGTTCCGCCCACGATGTGGACGTTGACGCCTGCGGGCATCTGGTTCAGCGCATCGCGAACCTGCGAGTTGAGCGTGGACGGCTGGATGAGAAGCAGAGGCGCGTCGAGCGCTCCCGCGAGCCCGGCTGCCGTCAGCGCGTCAGGCTGAGCGCGATCGACGCCGCTGGCGATCACCACGTCGGTTACGCCTGTCCACTTGGGATAGGCGGCCAGCGCGGAACTGACGGCCACGTCATACCGAGTCCTGCCGTTGCGGCGAACGACCGTCTTGTTGGCAACCGCGCTTGCGTGAGCCTCATACAACTGAAGGTTGAAGAACCTGTCGTTGGCCGTGTTCAGAATCCGAAAACGGTACGACTTGGGGTCGACCTTGAGTACCGGATAGGCGGTGCCATTGACTATCGGCGTGTCGTTGTAGGCCTCCATGCCGACGGACGGCTGAGGCGTCGAGGGCATGAGGTAGTTTTCCCACGGTGCGTTGACCGGGTCGTACCAGGGATTCGGGATCGGAGGATTCGTGATATTGGTCACCGGCGGCCAGAACCACGGGCCGTAGTGCCAGCGGCCGGTGGGATTGATGCCGTCGGGCATCGCAGGGTTCTGC
The DNA here is from genome assembly GCA_038249135.1 of Coriobacteriia bacterium. Taxonomy (GTDB): domain Bacteria; phylum Actinomycetota; class Coriobacteriia; order Anaerosomatales; family JAAXUF01; genus JBBRWO01. Next base: position 8,094 of record JBBRWO010000073.1, on the reverse strand, counting down.
GCGGGCACATACACATGCGGGACCCACAGGTCGCCCGTGCGGGGAGTGCCGGGCGTAGTGCCCCAGTTCCACGTGGGATCGGTCGTCGAAATAGTGCTCGCATCGACGAACGTCTTGTCCTGAATGACGAGAGGAATCTCATCAGCGGGCAGAATCTTGTCATCGACCAGCTTCTTCTCCACCTCGTCCTTGAGCAGGTAAGCCGCAGCTTCTCCTACATAGACATTGAGGCGAGTGATGCCGTACGAGTGATCGTGATAGAACATCAGTCGCGCGGTCTGATTGTTGGTGTAGTAGTACGTGGATGACCCGGGGCCGGGGTCCGGCATGTCCGGGACGTTCTTGGTACTGGCCCCCACGGTATACGTGGTGACTTCACCAGCAGGAGTGATCCACTGGTGAGGCGTGCCGTCACTGATCCACGGGGTGAACCCTCCGTGGAGGTGCAGGAGGGCACGGTTCTGCGTATACATACCGCCGTCCGGGCCTTCGCCGGAGCCCATGATGGTCGTATCCACCGGGACGAAGAGGTCGCCCGCGGTGCCGGTCGGCAGTTCATTGGTGAACTTGAGGCGAACGGGCCGATCCTTCTGAGCGACGATACTCGCGCCGAGGTAGTGAATCGGGTCGGGGACCAGGGTGTTGTTCCCGTTGCTGTCAGTCCCCATGTTCGTCTGTACATAGCCGCGCAGTCTGGTCGGAGGTAGATCCGAGTGCATCTTCTCCGAGTACTCGCGCACGCTTATTTCGTAGTAGTCCGAGCCGGGATACGTCGTCGTATCGGGCTTCGCGATTGACAGGTACTGACCGAGATTGTTGGCATTGGCAGCGCCAACCCCGGGCAAGCCGTCCTTGAACTTACGCAGGAGCGGGCTGTAAGCCCAGTTGGGCGTTGTCCCAAAATAGTCGGGAATACCTCCCGGGCCAGTTGTTGTCTGCACCGCAGCCAAGCCTCGACCCGCTGAGAATGTGGAGCCAACGCCGGTCTCTGGAAGGCCCCGCATCGCCTTCATCTTCGCAGCCGCAGCCTCGCGCTGCTCCTGCGTGACCGGGGCGCTGCGGACGATCCTCGCGATTTTCGCCTTAACGGGGTCCACCGCTTCAGCCTTCTTGGTCCCACTCGCCACTGCGAATGCCGCAGTTGCAAGCAAGGCTACCAAGACCACCGACGCGGCTAGCACCCCTTTGTGCATGTATCTCGCTTTTGGTCGTTCCATATCCCGCTCCTCCTTTTTGCGACAACTGGCAGACAACCTATTTCGCTAAAGCTTCGACTAATGCTTAGCATCACCTAAGCATTCAGAAAGATACCCTCCGATGAGAAGACCGTAACGCCTAAAAGGATCTGAGACGCCTCTTCCTGAATCGAAGCGATAAGCGGCTGCTGGGGCGCGCTGGGCGGAGTCATATTGAGGCCGTCACTTCCCGATGATCCGCTGCGACACCATTACCCCCGCGGCGACGAATGGTTGATCGATACCGGAGAGTGGGTTGCCCGGGTCGAACTCGAAGGTTCCCGCAAGCCCCTTGTCGGCGTGAATCGTCACCACAAGTGTGTCGCCTGGCTCCACAGCTTGGTTCAACGGCACGATAATCGACTGCTGTTCTCCCAGCGGACGACGCACCAGTGCTAGTTGCTTACCCGGCAGCCCGTCCTCGAGCAGACTCACGCGTATCCACACCGGTTCGGGCGCGAGCAGATAATCGACTACGAGTGAGCGGTTCAAGATTCTCTGGTCATTCACCATCACCAGGACCCTGTTCGCTATCACAGCGGCGCCAAAACCCGTCAGCTTCACGGGAACCTGAACGGGGGCGGCGTCAACGTACACCACAGCATCCTGGCTCTGCCGAGGTCGATCTGGGTTGAACTCGAACATCCCCGGCGTGCCGCGATCGACGTGAAGGGCGACATACGCATCTGCCGAGTCGGCAGCGGTGAGTTTGATGAGCTGATTCGTACTCTCACCCTTTGCAATCGACGCGGTTCCCAACACCGAGTACGGCGGCGTCGCGGATCTGACCACCAGCCAGCCGTCCCGCGGCGCAAGTACCCTGTCGACCATGATGCCCGCGGAGGTTCCGCGAACGTCTTCCTCCTTCAGGTCGGCGTTGTTGCGCGCAGCGACCACACCGTTGACCATCCCGCCGGATTCCCCGCCCGAGCCCCCCATTCCCCCGCCCATGCCGCCGGCGCCTGCTGCCTGGACGGTGTTTGGAGCCGGTGTGTCCTGAGCGGAGTCGGCTGAGCAGCCAGCCGAGAATGCGCCCACAACAGCGAGTGCGAGAACGAGCATCGTGAGCGTGAAACGGTTGCACATGTGGTTCCGCCTGTCGTGCGAGGAGTCGGTTTCGGGTCACTCGGCTGCAATGGCCTCTAAGAATACTTCCCCATACCGCTCGAGTTTCGCATCGCCCACTCCGTGGACGTCGAGGAACTCCTCGCGCGACGTGGGACGCCTGGCCGCCATATCGGCCAGCGACTTGTCGCCAAAGACCACGTACGCCGGCACTTGCTGCTCGGCGGCGATCTCGCGTCGTAGCTCACGCAACCGCTCGAAGAGCTCCTCGTCGGCGCCCTCCAGCTCGATGGTCGCGGCCCCACCCTTGCGTCGCGAGCGCTTCTCCGCAGGCGCGTGCACGACCGCGCGCGGTCGAGCCAGCATCATCTCAACGTCGCCACGCAGCACGTCACGGGCACCGTCCTCGAACTTCAGCGCCGAGTAGGCCGCAATGTCTTGCCTCAGGAAGCCGCGGTGAATCAGCTGCCGGATCACGCTCGTCCAGTCGTCGCGCGACAGTTCGTCGCCGATTCCGTAGACCGAAAGCTCGCCGTGATCCCACTGGCGGACCTTCTCGGTGTCGGCTCCCTTGAGCACGTCGATCACGTGGCCGATCCCAAAGCGCTCCCCCGTGCGGAACACCGCCGAGAGGACCTTCTGCGACTGCACCGTCGCATCGAAGAGCTCCGGCGGGTCGAGACAGACGTCGCAGTTGCCGCAGTCCTCCTCGAGTCGCTCGCCAAAGTAGCCGAGCAGAACGCGGCGACGACACGTGGTCGCCTCGGCGAACGCGACCATCGCCTGGAGCTTGTGCAGCTCGATGCGGATCTGCTCGGCGTTGTTGCCTCGCTCGATGAGCATGCGCGCGGTGACGGCGTCTTGGAGACCGAAGAGCATGAACGCCTCGGCGGGAAGACCGTCTCGGCCGGAGCGCCCGGTCTCTTGGTAGTAACCCTCGATGTTCTTGGGCATGTCGTAGTGGACGACGTAGCGCACGTCGGGCTTGTCGATCCCCATCCCAAAAGCGACCGTCGCGACGACCACCCGCACCTTGTCTTGCAGGAAATCATCTTGCACACGCGAACGCGTTTCAGCTGGCAGCCCGGCGTGGTAGGCCTTCGCCTTCACGCCAGCGGTCCGCAGTTTCTTCGCGACCTCTTCGACGCGCTTGCGCGACAGACAGTAGACGATGCCCGAGTCGCCCTCCGGCCGCGCCGTGATGAACTTCTTGAGCTGCTCGATGCCCGAACGCTTGTCGACGACGGTGTAGCGGATGTTGGGACGGTCGAACCCTGCCGAGAAGACCGGCGCATGGCCGATGTGAAGTCGCACACGAACGTCCTCGCGCGTCTGGTCGTCGGCCGTGGCGGTGAGCGCAATGAGGGGGATGCCGGGGAATCGGTCGCGCAACTCGCCAAGTCGCACGTACTCAGGGCGGAAGTCGTGACCCCACTGACTGACGCAGTGTGCCTCGTCGATCGCGAACAGCGAGATCGACATCGCCGCGATCATGTCGAGGAAGCCGTCGAGCATGAGCCGCTCCGGCGCGACGTAGAGCAGGTCGAGGCGTCCCGCGCGCAGATCGCCGAGAACGGCCGACGCTGTCGCGGTGTCGAGCGACGAGTTCAGATACGCGGCCGAGACGCCGTTTGCGACGAGCGCGTCGACTTGGTCTTTCATGAGCGAGATCAGCGGCGAGACCACGATCGCGGTACCCGCACGTTGCAGTGCAGGTATCTGGAACGTGAGCGACTTGCCGCCGCCGGTGGGCATCAAGACGAAGGCATCGCCTCCGCCGATGACGTGCTCCATGATCTCGCGCTGGTGCGGCCGGAATTCGTGGTAACCGAATACCTGTGCAAGTGTGTCGGTGATCGATGTGGTCCGAAGCGGCATACCGTGAGGCCTCTCGGGTACGTTGCGGGTCGCGGTGCGTTAGTCGATCCCGCGCGTGCGGTCGACGCAGCGTAGCGCGCAGGTCTGACCGCAGGCAAACCCGGAGCTTACCTTTGGTGCGCATTAGCCTAACCTCCGCCAGTGTCTACGGAATCTCGAGCGGCAGCTCCCGTGCGCGATCGACCCGCTGACGCGACACGTCGTAGCGTAGGTAGCTCACGTCGAGGTCGCCGAGACGAACCCGGTCGAGTGCGTCGGCGTCCACTCGAAAGATCATCTAAGTACTAGCACGCGGGTCTGACACGAAGACGCACGCACCGCTTTTGGGTCAGGTTCGCCGCCGGCTGATGGCGCAATCGGGCCGGCTATCTCCCCTGCCAGCGCTCGAGCCACGCCTCGACGGAGCGGTTCATCTCGGCCATGAAGTCAGACGCGTACTTGCGCTGGTAAATTGCTTGCCCGTAGTTGGCAATGCCGGGCTTGTGGCCGTGAGGCGCGTACTCGGTCTCGAGCTCGGCCAACGCCGCCGCGAGGTCGGTCTCTGTCAGCCGCCGGTAGCGGTCCGTGTGCACCATGTGCGCAGTCTGCCGAGGAACCCGCGGCCGCTCAACCGCCGCGCGTCCAAAGCACAGCATCGCGATTGGTAGCGTATGCGGCGGCAGGTCGAACATCGAGATGTGCTCCTCGGCATTCTCGAGGATGTCTCCGATGTAGCACGACCCGATGCCGAGCGACTCCGCTGCGACAACGGCATTCTGCGCCGCGATGAGCGCATCCGAACACGCGAGCATGAGATCGCCCACGCCGGGTGTGCGCGGCTGCCCACCGTCTGCGATCGAAGCGACGTCCGCGTACTCGAACAGGTCGACCCATTTCTGGAAGTCCGCGACAAAGACCAGCACCCACGGCGCCTTGGCGATGAACGGCTGGTCATCGCAGGTCACCACGAGGCGATCTTTCATCGACTGGTCCTGCACATCAATGATCGTGTAGAGCATCATGTTGCCGCCGGTGGGCGCGCGGAACGTAGCCGAGAGGATTGCGTCCTTCTCGGCGTCGGTGATGGGTGTGGGGGCGTAGACCCTCGTGGATTGGCGGCGGTCGAGTAGTTCGAGCGTGGGGTTCATGTGCGGCTCCTTGTGCGATTGATCGATTCCCTCAGTATCCCCAAGCCGAGTTCATGTCGACCACTGATCGCGACGGAGATTCAGGCGTTGCATTCTGACCGCATGCACTCGGCGCGCGTCAGGGGCGCGTCATGGGAATACACCCTACGGTGCGCAATTCACGCGTGCCTGACCTATGACCGCTCGCGCGCTGGATGCGGGAGAGTTCGGTCGGTGGGAATCGCCGGATGCCGTAGCTACATACAAAACGAAATGGGGCCGACGCCCGTGGTCCAAGAACTCGAATTCAGCCGTGACCCTGAGCAAGCCGACATCACGGCGATCGTCTACTGCGAGGGCAACTTCGGCTCCATCGACGGCAAGACCGCCAACGGCCTGGTCAGGCATTCCGAGAAGTATCGGATCCTCTCGGTCATCGACAGCACGCAGGCCGGCCTCGACGCCGGCGAAGTCCTCGACGGAACTCGCAACGGCATTTCCATCGTCGCCGACCTGGCCTCGGCACTTGCTGCGGCGGGCAGTGTTCCCGACTACTTCATCTTTGGGATCGCACCGTCCAGCGGGCTGCTCACCCCCGCGCAACGCACGGCCACGCTCGATGCGATCCAACACGGCATGAACGTGGTAAGCGGTCTGCACGAGTTTCTCGGAGACGATCCTGAGTTCGTGGCCGCCCGTGACGCGCATGGCGTGACGATTCAGGATGTGCGGCGCCCCCCTGATCAGAAGCACCTGCACACGTTCAGCGGCGCTATCCTCGGAGTCACCTGCCCGAGGATTGCGGTGCTCGGCACGGATACCGCCATCGGCAAGCGGACGACCGCGATGCTTCTCACTCAGGCGCTCAAGGACCGCGGGATCAGGGCGGTGAACGTGAGTACGGGTCAGACCGGACTGATGCAGGGTACACGCTACGGCGTGGCGCTCGACTCCGTGCCGAGCCAGTTCTGCGCCGGTGAGATGGAGGCCGCCGTCGTCGAAGCGTTCGAGGGCGAGCATCCCGATGTCATCATCGTCGAGGGCCAAGGCGCGCTGAGCCATCCCGCATACCTGACAGCAGGCTTCATCCTGCGCGGAAGCCGGCCCGACGCGGTCATTTTGCAGCACGCTCCCGCCAGGCGAACGCTCAGCGATTTCCCTGACTGGCCTCTGCCCACCGTGGCAAGCGAGATCAACCTGATCGAGACGTTCTCGGACACCAAAGTCATCGGGATCACACTCAATCACGAGGGCATGAGCGACGCCGAGGTCACCGAGTCGATTGCGCAGTATCAATCCGAGCTCGGATTGCCCGTGACCGACGCCCTGACGCGGCCGATCGAGCGGCTCATGGAGATGGTCGAACTCGCGTTTCCGCACCTCGAACAGTAGCCGTCGCCGCCCGCCAACCGCGGTCGCATGCTCATCCGTGGTAAGATTGACCTCGATTTCGATGTCGGCAGACCTGCCGCATCAACCGTCTCACGGACTTGACCGGTCCTTCCCGGTCGCCTCCTCTGAGCCTGACTCGAGGAGTGCAATGTCTCATTCCAAGGCCGTAGACCCCTTCAGTACGCGAAGTACCGAACACGCTTCCCCTTTCGCCACGAGCGCTCCTTCGGCGTATCTGCTCGACCAACTCCCGCACACCGCGCCCATCTCGGCAACAGCGGTCGTCTACTGCGAGGGCAACTTCGGCGCAATCGACGGCAAGACCGCCAATGGCCTCGTTCGACACTCCGAGAAGTACCGGATCCTCTCGGTCATCGACTCCGAGAAGTCGGGCCAAGACACCGGTGAGGTCCTCGGCCATGCGACGAACTCGATCCCGTTGGTCGACAGCCTCGCGCACGCGATCGAACTCGCAGGCTCCGTGCCCGAGTACTTCATCTTTGGCATCGCCCCGGCAAGCGGAATGCTCTCCGCCGACGAGCGCGGCGTTGTGCTCGAGGCCATGAGCCTCGGCATGCACGTCGTGAGCGGGCTCCACGAGTTTCTCGGCGAGGATGCTGAGTTCCTCGCGGCCGGCGTCAAGTACGGCGTGACCATCCACGACGTGCGACGCCCCCGCGACAAGAAGGACCTGCGCACGTTCTCGGGAGCAATCAAGTCGGTCACCTGCCCGCGCATCGTGTTGCTCGGCACCGACTGCGCCATCGGCAAGCGCACCACCGCCACAATCCTCACCAAGGAACTGAACGACCGCGGCATCAAGGCGGTTTTGGTGGGCACCGGTCAGACCGGGCTCATCCAAGGTGCCAAGTACGGTGTCGCGCTCGACGCGATCCCTTCGCAGTTCTGCGCCGGTGAGATGGAGGCTGCGATCGTGGAGGCGTTCGAGGGCGAGCACCCCGACGTCATCATCGTCGAGGGCCAGGGCGCTCTCAGCCATCCCGCATACCTGACCTCGGGCTTTATCCTGAGGGGCAGCCAGCCGCAGGCGGTCATAGTGCAGCACGCTCCGGCGCGCAAAACCAGGGCCGATTTTCCCGACGTGCGCATGCCCAAACCCGAGCGCGAGATCAACCTCATCGAGACCTTCTCTGACACCAAGGTCATCGGACTCACCATCAACCACGAGAACATGAGCGACGCCGACATCACCGCGGCGATCCTGCTCTATGAACTCCAACTGGGCATCCCGGCCACGGACGCGCTCACCCGGCCATCCGACCTGCTGGTGGAGATGGTGCTCGGCGCGTTCCCGGAGCTTGAGCCGAAGCTAGCGGCGGTCGCTGGGTAACCCGCGGCACGGCTGGTCACCGCGTCGTTCGCCGTTCTCGCGCGTGGCGTCGCCGCTACGCCCCGCT
>JBBRWO010000072.1:0-9982 GCA_038249135.1 Coriobacteriia bacterium | reverse complement strand
TGGCGCCGATGATCTCGAGGATCGGCTTGTCGATGATGAGGGCCCGGCTGTTGCCGTGGCGAACGAGTTTCTTGATCATGGTCGACTCCTGAGTCGGGGGAGTTGGTGCGACCATGAGTATACCCATGTATATACGGTGGGTCACGTTTTCATTCCGTGAATTTCTCTCACTGAACTGAGATAATTAACTCAACGTACTGAGATAAAGTGATTCGAGCAGGTGAGGGCATGTGTATGAAGCATTTTCGTAGACCTCTTCACGGCCCGTGCGCTTGCTCGCGCAGGGCCGACAGCCGATCCGCCGCGAGGCCGAGCGTGTCGGGTGCGTGCAGGTAGTGCAGTGCCGTCTGCATCTGCCGCCAGCCGTGGATGTCCATGACCTCTCGGACCGTGGCGCCTGATTGCAGGTACAGGCTGGCGCTGGTGTGTCGCAGGTCGTGAAAGCGCAGCGTGGGGGGCAAGCCTGCTCGGCGTACGGCTGGCTTGAACTGGCGCGCTCGGAAGATGTCGAGATCCAGTGGCCTGCCGTTGGGCTGGGGGAAGACCAGGCCGGCTTCGCTCGCGGGGCAGTGAGGGCGCCACTGGAGGAGCGCTTGGGCGACGTGCGGGGGCAGCGGCACGATGCGATCGTGGCCGGTCTTGGTCGAGCGCTGTGGCTTGTCGCGAAAGAGCGTCTTGTCGATGGTGGCTCGGCGAGTGTCGAGGTCGATGTCGTCCCAGGTGAGCGCTCGGATCTCGCCCGCGCGTGCGCCGACATACGCGGCGAAGGTGACGAGCGGACGGTAGAACTCCGGGAGCGCGCCGAGGAGCGACTCGATCTGCGCGGGAGTCAGGATCAGCCGCTCGTCGGCCGCCGGTGCTGAGGCGTCGAACCAGCCACACGGATCGCGCGCGAACGTTCCGATCCTGTGGTGCCAGCGCAGACACGCGCGCAGCGGTATGAGGATGTTGCTGACCCGCTTGGCCGAGAGGTTTCCGGAGCTGAGCGTGATGGTGAAGTTCGCGATCTCGAGCCCGCCGAGGTGGGCGAGGGGACGTAAGGCGAACGCGGGGGCGAGATAGCGGCGGTAGATGCTCTCGTAGTCCGCGAGCGTGGAGGCGCGCAGCGGGTGTGTGCCGGAGCTGCGATACGCCAGCCACAGCGACCAGGCCTGAGCGAAGGTCAGGTCTGCGGGCGGTGCTGGTGCGGGCGTGTCGGCGGGTGGTGGCATGCGTCGCAGTGTGGCGGATAGGGCTTGCCGGAAGCTTACCGGGAACCTGCCGGAAGCTGACCCGCGGAGGGTGGATCACTGGGGTTCATGTTGTCGACTCACGCGAAGATATCGGCGGCGGTCACGGTGATCGATCCGACCGGCGCGTTACGCACCTCCTCGCGAGCGCACAGCGCGAGGAGGACACCGTGCTCAAGCCCAGGTAGCACCTCAGACTTGCGTTCGAGCGTCCGGGCAAATCGTGCGCCATCGATCGAACGGCTCCACTTTGACTCGCCAACGAGCGTGACCTTACGGCTTCGCCCAGCGAGCATCACCGCGTCGATCTCTATGCTCGAATCGGTCGACCACCATGACCCCACGGCGACGACACCACTGCCGAAGTCGCCCGCTGCAGCACGGCGGCGCAAGTAATCTCGAAACGCGACTTCCCACGGATGCCCCATCACATCGTCGATACTCTGCTCCAGCACGTCGGCGATCGATTCGCCCAATCCGCGCTCGATCTCTGCTCGGTAGCCGTCCACGTGGCCCAACCAGAACGCCAGGAAGTTGTCGGCGATCCGATACGTACGGCGCCGGGTTCGTGCCGGGTCCTCGGTGACCGGTACGACTCGCTCGACAAGCTCCAGCTCAACGAGCCGGTCAAGCGTTCGTGTGGGCTCGGTGCCCACAGCATCTTTGATCTCATTGTGCTTGGTTCGTCCTGAGGCGATTGCGCGCAGCACCTTTCCTCCCAAGCCTGCCAAATCGGCCTCGGTCGCGAGAACCAACTGCCCCTCAGTAAGCAAAGGAGCGCCTGGTCGGCAGAAGAGCCGCAGTAGGTTGGCCTTGACCGAGTGGCGTTGGTCCCACCACGAAAGGTACAGGGGCGTTCCTCCGAGCAGCCCCCACACTAGTGCACGTCGCTCGGGGCTGAGGTCAGGCAGCATGAGCGCCGCCTCATGTGGCGCAAATGTCCGGACTTGCAACAAGAGATCGAACCGCCCATAGAGCGGGGCACGCTCCTCTTGGATCGCGCGCATGGTGCGCACCGCTGAGCCGCACAGGATGATTCGCAGACGAGTCCTTCCAGCGGCACGGTCGATGAACGCTCGTAGGATTCCGGGCAGTTCCGGTGTCGTGGCGATGAGCTCAGGAAACTCGTCGAGTACGAGCAGTAGCGGTTCGTCAGTCGCAGCGCTCGCCAAGGTGTCGAGCGCGTCGTCCCAGGTTGCGAACGGGCGGGCGGCTAGGTCGCGGAGCGTCTCGCCCGCGACCCGTGCCGCAGCTGCCGATAGAATCGCGAGTTCATCGACAAGCGGCCTACCTGCACCCGTGTGGAAGATGGCTCGTCGCTTTTCAGAGAAGCGCTGGAGCAACATCGTCTTTCCTACTCGGCGACGGCCCCAGACCAAAGCGATGCGGTTCGTGTCAGCCGACCACCACTCTTTGAGGGCTGCCAGCTCCGCTGTTCTGTTGACGAATCCGCTCATCTGCACACCTCGCTACTTACGTGCGATGTAAGTTACTTGCGATGTAAGTAATGTACTATTCCTACGGGTGGCCGACAAGACCCTGAAGCACCTCTAGATGCGGTGCCATTCTGGGTCCGCTCTCGCTTCCCCCACTTCTTGATGCAGTCTTCGAATTCGCTCATCGCCGCTCCAGAATCCTGATGCCGTCCTCGGTCTCAGAGATTAGTGTCGCGTTCTCGGCGATGAGGGCCATGTGCTGGCCGGGGGTGAGCATGACCGGCTGCAGCCACACCTGCGGGGAGAGCACGTCGAGGACGGGGCCGGTGGCGGCGGTGACGATGAGAACGTCAACGTCACTGGAACCTCGGTCTTCGCCGCGGGATGCACTGCCGAAGAGCACGGCGAGGTCCACGAGGCCCTCAACCGGGCGAAGGGCGCTTTGGACGCGCCGTACCGCCTGGGCGATCTTGAGTTGGCGAATGAGGGGATCGCGAGTGCTGACCGTGTATACGCCGGTTCTACCCACATGCTCAGACACTACAAGATGCTGCCGCACGAGGCTTTGCAGTGCGACATGGGTGCTGGTGCGCGGCGTGTCGAGAGCCGAGCGCACCTGGGACTCCGTGAAGGGCTCGTCTGCGTTGCGGAGTAGGTAGTTGAGCGCGCTCTCCTGCACCGTGGGCGTGTCGGTCAGACGGAAAGTGAGTTCCGTTTCGTGGAATATATGTTCATCTTCGTGGAACATAGGTTCAGTTTAGTGGTGAGTTTGCGCCAGCGCAAGCAGGATGCTATTCTGTGCGTCCGCCGCAAGGCGAACTGAACATTGCGGGGTGGAGCAGTCTGGTAGCTCGTCGGGCTCATAACCCGAAGGTCGTCGGTTCAAATCCGGCCCCCGCGACCAAGAACTTACGCAGGTCAGATACCGTAAATGGTGTCTGGCCTGTTTCGTTGTCAGGGGATGGCTGACAAGAAGAAGACCGACCCCATTCGGAGTCGGCCTTCATGTTCAACGATGGCGTCCATCGTTGACGGGTTAGTTACCCGTTACGCCAGTGAAACGTAGTACGTCCTGCGTCAGCAGTTGTTGCGATAGCCGGTGAGGCCTACCGCCGCCGTCCGCTCCACCAGAAGCCGCCTCCGCCAAACAATAGGACCAACACGACGATGAGAATTATGAGTGTTGTGCTATCCACGGTCGTTTCCTCCCTGTTCTCTCTGCTCCAACATGGAGCCTAGTCAGATACACCTGATCGGACATCTCACTTGTCTCTGTTGAGAGACTTGCTCCTGAGGGGTTCGTACCCACAAAGCACCGGCGCTGCATCCATACTTTGTCCTCGGCCGGGGTGTCGTCTTCGCAATTGGGAATAAAATGCGTGGAGAATGGAGGACATGATGTTTCGGAACACCGCTATGGCCGTACTTACAGTCTGTCTGAGCCTGCTTCTGATCTCGACTGCCGTGGGGTGCACGAGTTCAACAAACTCGGATAACGGCAACGACAACGCTCCCAACAACGGTCGCATGATGAACGGCGACGGGTCGTCCAACGGCTCGGGTGGCGGGTCGAATGACACCACGGGCACCGAAGGAAGTCGTGGCACCAACGGCATGATGAACGGCGACGGGTCGTCGACCGACAACTAGTGAGAAGCGGTTCAGTCCGCGCCCCTCGTCTGGTTGGTCCGGGGACAACTCTGGTAGCCCTCCCAGAAGCGAGGATTCGACACCGGTGAACGAGGCGCAATCCAAAGCTCAACTTCTGAGGCTGCAGCGCGATACCTTCGGCTATTTCGTCGCTGAGGCCAACCCTGCCAATGGCCTTGTCCGTGATACGACCAGGCCCGGCTCGCATTGCAGCATCACGGCGCTGGGGCTGGGCCTTGCCGCCTACACCGTCGCCGTCGATCGAGGATATGTGACGCGGGCCGACGCCGCGCACCGAGTGCTGACAACGCTGCGATTCCTCCTCGGCGCACCGCACGACGCGGAACCCGACTCAACGGGTTACCGGGGCTTCTACTACCACTTCCTGCACATGGACAGCGGCAGACGTGCCTGGAAGTCGGAGCTCTCCACGATCGATACGACGTTCCTGATCGCGGGTGTACTGGCGTGCGCGGCGTACTTCGATCTTGACACCGCGAACGAACGTGAGATCCGCGACACCGCCGAAGCGCTGTACCGCCGGATCGATTGGGATTGGGCGCGCAACGGATCTGCGGCCGTCACTCATGGCTGGAAGCCGGAGACGGGATTCTTGCGATATCACTGGACGGGGTACAACGAGGCCTTGCTGCTGTACATCCTTGGGCTGGGATCGCCGACTCACCCCTTTCCCGAATCAAGCTATTCCGCTTGGTTGAGCACCTACCAGTGGAAGAAGCTCTACGGGCATGAGTTCGTGTATGGCGGCCCGCTGTTCGTGCATCAACTCTCGCATGCTTGGGTGGACTTCCGAGGCATTCAAGACCTCTACATGCGGCAACGAGGAATCGACTACTTCGAGAACAGCCGGCGGGCAACGTACATCCAGCGCGAATATGCCATCCGAAATCCCAGAGGCTTCAAGGGTTACGACGAGAATGTCTGGGGCATCACGGCGAGCGACGGACCCGGCCCGGCCAGCCTGGTCGTGGATGGTCGTGAGAGACGCTTCCTGGACTATCGCGCCAGGGGCGTACCGTGGGGGCCGGACGACGGGACTCTCGCCCCTTGGGCGGCTGTCGCCTCGTTGCCATTTGCTCCGGAGATCGTGATGTCTGCACTTGAGTGCTTCCACGAGAGATACCCCGAGATGGAGAGCAGCTACGGCTTCAAGTGCAGTTTCAATCCGACGTTCGATGCGCACGGCGGCGGAGAAGGTTGGATCGCCAAGGGCTACTACGGGTTGGACCAAGGACCGATCATCCTGATGATTGAAAACCACCTGACAGGCGGGTTCTGGGAACTCATGAAGCGATGCCCCTACGTCGAGTCCGGTCTGCGCCGGGCCGGCTTCGCTGGCGGCTGGCTGGCCGAGTAGGCCTGACTCTGGTTGCTCCTGGCGTCCACGGCAATCGAGCCCTACCTCGTTGGACTCCGCTCTCGCGGGCTGACCGAGCGCCGCCTTTCTACTGGTACGTCCGCCCGCCGACTTTGATCCAGCCGGCCGAGTGGCCGCCGTCCGGGTCGTGGTGCGTCCAGTGGATGACGCCGCCCTGCGCGTTCCACTCGTACTCGCCGCGGAACGCGACTGCGGCGCCCACGCTCAGCGGCACCCGCGGCGCTATGTCGATGTTGTGCGCGACGAGCAGGGACTGTCCCGACGCGAGCCTGAGGATGAAGCGCTGGTGGCGGTCACCGTCGTTGTCGTCCGAGAGCACCTTGGACACGGTGCCGCGTCCCTCAACCTCGAGGCCGGTGGCGTGATTGGCGAAGGCGCGGCCGAGGGCGTCGTCGCCCGCGGCTGGCCCGGTATCCGCGACGGGCGCGAGGGGAGTGGCGATGGCGCTGCCCGGAGACGACTCCGCCGATGAGCCCGAGGGTGCGGTTGCGGAGCTGGCGGAGGAGGAGCAGCCGGTGAGGGCGAGGAGCAGGAGGGCGGCGACGAGCACACAGGCTAGCTTCGGCATCCGGTTCCCTTGGCCGTCGAAGATGGGCTCTCACAGCGTACACCGTGATACCGGACGCCGAGGAATCCAGCGGAGGCCCCGGCTGCGTCTCGTTGACGAGCTCTTCTCAAATCCCGTTGTGACTATCAACCAGGCGTCGGACGTTCTAGACACCAACTATCAGGCTGTGAGAAGGGCAATCAATACCTTGGTCGAAAACGGAGTGCTCCGCGAGTCGAGATTCCCGAAGCGCCCGAAGGTGTTCTTTGCGCCAAGCATCTTGGATGCATTGGAGTAGTCCAGAGACAGTCTGCATCCGTACCGCAGATACCAACGAGAGCGCAAGAAATGCGCTTCTGATCCATACAGTGAAAACTACACCGGTCTAGTTATCACCAGCTGAAAACTACGCTGGTCCAATCCTCAATGACAGTCTGCATTCGCACTCCAGACACCAACGAGGCTGCGGGGGAATCACAAGACAGCCGGCGCCAGTAACCGCGAGCGCGCATTCATGGCGCTTGAGGCACGACTGCACATGCCTTCACGCCGAAGCCGGCGCGATGAACAGCCTACGTCTCGTCCGGTGGCGAAGCACCGGGCACGCGCAGTCCGCCGAGCAGAGCCTGAACGCGCTCGAATGCATCGCGTCTAACGAGCTCGTTCTCATCGCCGTCCAGCTCAAGAAAGTCAGCGACCGAGGCAGGCCCGAAGTGTGTGGGCGAGGCGAACTTGCCCTCGAGAATTGTGACCGTTTCGCGCACGAGCCCATGGTCAATGAATGGCCTGTACTCCTCGATTACTGCGGTAACGCCGCCGGGGTAGTTCGCCAAGATGAACCAGATGTCGTAGGCATCCTTCTGCTTGATTCTCGTGTTCAACGCGGCGCTCTTCATCACGAGGTAGGGCACGACGCCCGCCACCTTGACCATGACCGTGTCCAACGCGCCGCTCGGTAGTCGTCCTTCAATTTCCCGCTGGATGGTCTCGCCGAAGAGCAGATCGGCACCTCGGGCCTTGCGTGGTTGGAGATCCTGAACGTGCTGCGTTCGACGGTTCCTGCCTCTGCCCCCGTACTCGCCCGCAAGAAAATCGACTTCGACAGTCACAGTAGCGGTGCCCCTCGTCACTTCGCGGTACCAAATGAAGGGCTGGGAGTCGTCCTGGCGGTACGCGTTGACCTTGAGCGACGTGCTTATCCGCGAATAGGCCTCATCGTTGTCGGCCAAGTGGTTGAGCGCGATGTCGACGTCAGTGCTTCCCACATGGCCAGTACTGTCAGGCATCAGAAGCGGTGGTACCCAACCGCCTACGATGACCATGTCATCCCGGTATTCGCCAAGGATGTGGACCAGCTCGACCAAGACCGACTTGGCTGCTTCGACCGCGTCTGGCGGGTAGTCGGCGCGGCTGTTTACCATGATGGTCTCAGCTCCCGTACCAGAATCTCCTCAGCGGCCTCTTCGCCTCGACCCGACATCGACCTCAGATCCAAGTAGAGCTGGACGGGAGAGACCGTCTGCATTCCGTAGAGGAACTGCGCGCCCGCTAAGACGCCGTCGTCGTACGGCCGAAGCAGTATGACGTTGCCGCCCGACTCGACCGGCTTGAGTCGTGTGTTCAGCGCAACGTTGTCAATCCTCGAAGATACGTAGATGCTCGCGCGGTTGTAGCGAACGCGCGGGGAAGACAGGCGAGCCCCCGAGAATCCTGTAAGCGCATAGTCAACCTCGCTTTCGCGGCACCATTCGGCCACAGCGAGTTCAGCATCGCCGACAGAATCGAGGGTGTAGTACTCGAAGACTCCGTTTTGTTTGTACGAGTACGCGTCAGCCCATGCTTCCAGGACCTTTTCGGGTTGAGCCAAGCGAAACCCGCCTTCGCCAGCGACGATCCACTCGCGTTCCTCAAGTTGATTCTTGATCTTGGAGGCCAGCCCGATGCTGACGTCCGCGGTCTTTGAGAGCTGCTGAACCTGCCACGTGCGTCGGGGCTCGTTCAAGAGGACTCGGAGAATACGGGAGGATTTTGGAGAGAAGAGGGGAGCCTCGCTCCGCTTCTCCTTGTACGGATTCTGTGACGACGACCTCTCGACGTAGAGGTTATCGAACGCGAATCGACAGTTACCGGCCAGGTCGAAGTACCCGATCTGTGAGTCTCGACATATCGCTGCACTGGCCTCTGAGATGAAAGGTGCGGCGAACACGGGGTAGGCACCCTTGCTCGTTGGGCCGCTCATGAGGCGGTTGAGTTGATCGGCTGCCTCCCTGGCCCGCTTGGGCTGACCGCTGCCCTTGGCTTCGACGATCATGGTTTGTTGGCGACCCAGAACGCCGAGTCTCACCACGAGATCGGCGCTCATGCCATCGGCCAGCGCAACATCTCGCTCAATCGAGTCGATGCTGGTCATGGGAACGTTAATCAGACATGCCTGAAGGGCGTCTGGAAGCATTTCGATGAGTTCGGATTCTTTCACTGAATACGCCCCTTTCACCAATCGCTGAAACACACGATACAAGTGAAACCGTCCGAGAGTCAAGCAGACGTTAGTTGAGAAGAGCAATCAATACCTTGGTCGAAAACGCAGCACTCCGCGAGATCTCGGTCCTTGCGCTCGGCTGACGCTTGACCGGACCGTCAGCCGAGCCATTCGCGTCCGACGCCGTTCGAGCCACGGTAAACATGTCCGGCCTGTCTTCATCCCGCGCGGCAGCTCCAAGAGTGGTATTGTGTGCAGTATGTCGTACAATACTAAACATAATGCACACATAAGTCAGCAGCGCCCCAGCCTTGACCAACTGTTCTCCGTCGCGGAGGGGCAGGCTGGCTACTTCACCACGGCGCAAGCCCAGCTGGCCGGATACTCGCGCGGGCTGGTCGCGCATCATGCCGAGGCGGGAGCCTTCGAACGGGTTCGGCCCGGGGTGTACCGTCTAACGCGATTTCCAAGCTCGCCTAGAGAAGACCTGTACATCGCATGGCTAGCGGCCGGGCCACGGGCGGTTGTCTCGCACGACAGTGCGCTGGAACTGTATGGGCTGTCGGACCTTCTACCAGCCGAGACGCACCTGACTCTGCCCCGGTCCAGCTCGCGTCGTCGTTCTGGCATGCGTATGCACACAACGGATCTGGATGCGACGGAAATCACGGCACGCGAGGGACTTCCCGTGACCACCGTGGCACGGAGTATCTCGGATGTCGCACGAAGCGGGGGAGCTGCAGAGCTGATTGAGCAGGCCGTTCTCGAGGCACTGGACCGCGGCCTCGTCAGCGAACAGGAACTCGGTGAGCGCCTTGGTGAGCTCGGTCTTTCCGACGCCGGACGGGCCGGCGAAGATGAACGAACCCGAAGGCCGCTTCGGATCCTTGAGCCCGGCCCGCGTACGACGGATCGAGCGCGACAATGCCTTGACGGCGTCGTGCTGGCCGATGATCCTCCGAGCGATCTCGTCCTCCATGTGGAGCAGTCGCGCGGACTCCTCCTCGGTGAGCTTGAAGACCGGGATGCCGGTGGCAGAGCTGAGCACCTCGGCGATCTGCTCCTCGTCGACCTCGGCCGCGACGTCCTGATCGCCGACCTTCCAGGCCTGCTCCTTCTCAGCACGCTGAGCGAGGAGCTTCTTCTCCTGGTCCCGAAGGCCTGCGGCGCGCTCGAAGTCCTGGGCGTCGATCGCCGCCTCCTTCTCGAGGCGTACGGAAGCGATCCGCTCGTCGAACTCAC
>JBBRWO010000071.1:0-10095 GCA_038249135.1 Coriobacteriia bacterium | reverse complement strand
GGTCTTGGGTGAGTGAGCCGTCGCGTCGTCATCATGGGCGTAGCCCGAGATATCGCCACTCTGATGGCACGCTCGCTGATCGGTACCGCCGCAGGACTTGGCGATCGGGTTGACCGCTTCGGTGTCTAGGACGTGACAGCTGGGTTCGCCCTTCTCGGCTGATCCGGCGCAGTTCTTGGGGGCGTCCGCATGAAGGGAATGCAGTTCGTTGTCGGCGTGGCAGCCGGGGCCGGTCGCGCCACAACCAAAGTCGCTCTTCGCTTCGACGTCGCCCGCGAGCCTGGCGCTATGCATGGGTGACGAGGACTTGGGTTTGTGGCAGGCCTCGCAGGAACGCTTCTTCCAGTCGGTCAACACCTCGGCCTGGCCAAAGGAGCGCACATCGTTGTGGCACTCGCCGCACCCGACCGACTCGGCGTACTCGCTGCCGAGCACCGCAGGGACTTCAGTGTGTGACTCGGCCAGGTCGCGCGAATGACAGCTCTCACACGCGGCGGCAGCCTTGCCACCGACGGCGCCTCGAACCTGCTGCGAGAAGTCGGTGCCCATCGCGGTGTGCGTGCTCTCTCGGTAGTGGCCCTTTGGGTAGGGATCCGAGAGCCTGACGACGTCGGCCGCCGGCTCGAAGCTGCCGTCGTGGCAGAGCTGACATTCGACCTCGGGAGGCATGTGACACGGAATGCAGCCGACACCCTGATACTCGTGACACGTGGTGCACTCAGCGTCAGGGTGGTAGACGTTGAAATCCTTGTATGAAGTCTCAGCCCCGTGACACCCTTTACCGGAGTTGGTGCAACCGCTTTCGCGTGCCGGATTGTAGTCACTCGACTCAGAGAACTTGTGCGTGGTCTTGGTGGGAGGATTCCACCCCGCAGCGAACACGAGTGCAGCTATTCCAAGCAGAACGCCGACAGCGATTTTGGCCCGCCGAGAACGGCGTGCCTTATCGGCTGGGTCGGGCTGTGGGCTCATCGAGCCGTAGCCGGACACATCGGACATCTTCTGCGAATCCCCCTCGACGCCGTGTGTACAGGCGCACTGGTACCTTTCGTACCTGAATGGTATGCCAAATTGAGCACGAACGGAGTAATCCGTTCATATACATTCACTCTTGCATCGGCGTTCTAGCGCACTACTTTAGGAGCTGGGGAAGAAATCCGCGCACGCATGCGCTAAAGTGACCCGAGATTCACACCAACCCATCAGTCCGAGGAGGCCTCACATGGCACCTGTTACCGGCGATACTGTACGCGTCCACTACAAGGGCACTCTAGGCGACGGCACCGAGTTCGATAGCAGCGAAGGCCGCGACCCGCTCGAGTTCGTCGTCGGCGAGGGCCAGGTTATTCCCGGATTCGACGCCGCGGTGACCGGACTTGCCATCGGCGAGTCCACGACCGTCACCATTCCCGCTGCCGAGGCGTACGGCGAGCACAGCGACGAGGGCATCCAGTCCTTCCCGCGTGACGCTTTCCCGCCCGATGCCGATCCCGAGGTCGGCTGGGCCGTCGAGCTGGGCGGACCCAACGGCGAGCGCGTTCCCGCCACTATCACCGAGGTCACCGACGAGACCATCACCCTCGACTTCAACCACCCGCTTTCGGGTCAGGACCTGACGTTCGAGATCGAGCTGGTCGAAGTTGTCGACAACGGGCCGAAGCTGATCATCCCGTAGGCAGCATGATTCCACATGTCACAGCCACAAGGGCTCCCCTCGGGGAGCCCTTGTTCGTCGTGCCGTGCCTGTTTATGGGTACAACTTCATTGAGCACCTGAGCGCAGTTCACCCGAGTTCTCCAGTTGAGAGAGTGCCCCGTGGTAGAGCTGAACTTCCTCTACATGCTTCTGTACGCATCCGTGGCAATCCCTGCTGCGCTGGTCGCCTTGATGGCTTGGCGACGTCAATCGGCACGAGGTGCGCGGGCAATCGCATTCATGTTGGCCGGTGTCGCGATCTGGTCGGGCGCGTACGCGATGATGTGGTCGGCGACCGGAATGGAATCACAACTGTTCTGGGAGAGAATGACCTCCCTCGGCAGCTGGATGGTCCCCGTCGGATTCCTCGCGCTCGCACTCGATGTCGCCGGCATGGATTACTGGCGCACTCGTCGCCGCATTGCGGTGTTCGCCGTCGCGGGGTTCGCGTTGAACAACCTCGAATGGGTGAATCCCGGCGGCCTGTACGTCACGAGTATAGAGAGCACCCTGATCGGCCCCTATACGCACTTCTCCCCCGTGTGGGGACCACTCTTCTGGGTGTTTGTCGTGTACGCGTACGGCTTGGTTCTCATCGCCTCCCTCATCCTCATGCACGTGTTCCTCCGTTCCAGCGGACCCGCGCGGTCTGAAGCAGCCGTCCTGCTCATCGGCGGTCTTCTACCGAGCATCGCAAGCATCGTCACGCAACTCGGATTCATCAATGTCCACATCGATCTGGCTCCCATCGCATTCATGGCGACCGGGTCGCTGTGGCTGAGCGCCATTCTGCGCGGCACGCTACTCGATGTGCTCCCGCTCGCCCGAGACACCCTTGTCGAACAGATGGCCGATGGGGTCGTGGTCTTTGACGGCTCAGACCTCGCGGTCGACGTGAACCCCGCAGCGCTCTCGATGCTGCGCACTCCCCAGACAGAGGTTCTCGGCATGGCGGCCGAGGGCGTCCTGAGCGTGGTGAGAGGCGCGACCGGCATGCTAGGCGGCGGTGCCAGTCGCGCAGTGCTGCCCATCGGTCCTGATGCCGACTCCCGCTACGTCGACTTAGGGATCACGCCGCTGTTCGCCGGACTCGGGCGGCCGCCTGCGCAACTGGTCACCCTCCACGATGTAACGGAGGATCGACGTGCCGCCGTACGTCTGACGTTGTTCCATCAGATATTCGATACGGCCAACGAGGGAATCGTGGTCACGCTGCCTGACGCCACGATCGTGGATGCGAACCAAGCGTTCGCGACGATGCACGGCATGACGCGCGAAGAGCTGCTGGGCAAGAATCCGCGCGTGCTCAAGTCCGACCGCCACAACCCTGAGTTCTATCGGCATCTGTGGCGCACGCTTCTCGACACCGGGATGTGGACGGGCGAAATATGGGATCGCCGAGCGGATGGCGAGATGTTCCCCAAGATGCTCTCCATCGCGGCGGTCAAGGACGATCACGGCGATACTGCGCACTATGTGGGCATCTGCTCGGACATCACGGAGATCAAGGCCGCCGAGAACGACCTGATGCATCTCGCGACACACGACCCGCTCACGGGCCTGCCCAACCGGACACTGCTTGATGATCGCCTCAGCACCGCCTTGGCCCGAAGCCGGCGCATGGAGGGTTCAGTTGCCGTCTTCTACTTCGACCTCGATCATTTCAAGGAAGTGAACGACGAACATGGGCACTCGGCTGGCGACGCGCTGCTTGTCGAGATCGCCGCGCGATGCCTCCGCACCCTTCGCGAGAGCGACACGCTCGGACGAATCGGGGGCGATGAATTCAACATCATCGTCTCTGACTTCTCGAGCGTGGAGCATCTGGGGCATCTCGCTAATAGGCTCCTCGCGATCATCGCGCAACCCATGATGATCGACGATCAGGACGTGCACGTGACGGCGAGCATCGGAATCGCGGTCTTCCCTATCCACGGGAGTCACGAGGCCGAGTTGACGCGCCACGCCGATGCCGCCATGTACCGGGCCAAGGAGCTCGGGAGAAACCGATTCGAGTTCTTCAGCTAGCACGCGGCTTGCTTCACTCATCGCCCCTGCAGCGACGATCCTGCCAAGTACTCGGCGGGCTTTCCGTGGCATCCGCATCGCGGCATCGAGACCATCACCTACGTCGTCAACGGCGAGGTCGAGCACGGCGACTCGCTGGGCAACTCCGGAAGCATCAGCTCCGGCGACGTGCAATGGATGACCGCAGGCAGCGGCATCGTCCATCAGGAGATGCCCAAGGGCGACTCGGCGGGTAGGATGGGCGGCTTCCAACTCTGGGCGAACCTGCCGGCGAGCCACAAGATGATCGACCCGCACTACTGCGGCATCCTTTCCGAGGACATCCCTGAAGTCGTGAACGAGGGCGCGCTCGTCCGCGTCATCTGCGGTACCGTCGCCAAGACGACCGGCCCCGTGAGCGACATCGTCTCCGAGCCGGAGTATCTCGACGTTGCGATCATCTCAAACCGCACGTGGACGCATGCGACGACACAGGGGCACACCGTGTTCGCCTACCTGTTCGAGGGTTCGGCGTGCTTTGGCGAGGATACCGAGGCCGTCTGCGCCGAGAACGGGACCGTCGTGCTCTTTGGCGATGGCGATCGTGTGGCGATCAAGGCGGGTGCGCGGGGCGCGCGGTTCCTACTCGTGAGCGGGAAGCCATTTGGCGAGCCGATCGCCTGGGGCGGGCCGATCGTCATGAACACGCACGAGGAGCTTGAAGTTGCCTTCGAGGAGTACCGGACGGGCAACTTCGTGAAGCACGACGCACGCAAGCACTAGGCGGCTGCGCGGCGGCTGAGTTTCGAGATCATGCGTCGCGCGAGCGAACGGCGCGGTAGGCCGCGTTTCCGCAACCCACCGCGCCGACCCGGGCGGGTCAGTTGCCGATGCCGTGCTTCGCGCAGAACTCATCCACGATGTCGTCGAGCGAGGGGCCGCCGGGCTCGTCGGTCACCGCGTAGGTGACGCGCACCGACGGCTTGTTGATTTTGATAAGGCGACCCAAGTCGATCGGCGTTCCGATCGCGACCACATCGCAGGGCGTCGCCTCGATGGTGGCAGCCAGATCCGCCAGCTGCTCCGCCGAGTACCCCATTGCCGGCAGCACCGCGTCCATGTGCGGGTACGCCGCGAACGAATCGCGCAACGAGCCCACCGCGTAGGGCGCCGGATTCACGAGCTCGGCGGCACCAGCCGCGCGGGCCGCGAGCGCAGCCGCGCCATAGCGCATCCCGCCGTGCGTGACCGTCGGGCCGTCCTCGACTGCGAGCACTCGCTTACCTGCGAGCGCCGCAGGATCGGCCGCGGTGATGGTGCTTGCGGTGAGCACCAGCTTGGCGTCGGGATTGTAGTCGGCAGCCGCCGCGATCAGGTTGTCGACTGCGGCCTTCTCGGCGGTGTTCACCTTGTTGATGACGAGGACGTCGGCGCGTAGGAAGTTGACCTCGCCGGGGTAGTAGAGGCGCTCGTGGCCGGGACGGTGGGGGTCGAGCGCGACGATCTCGAGGTCGCTGGCGTAAAACGGCCAGTCGTTGTTGCCGCCGTCCCAGACGATGACGTCTGCCTCCTTCTCGGCGGCGCGCAGGATCTGCTCGTAGTCGACGCCGGCCATGACGATGGCGCCGACCTCGACGAGGTGCTCGTACTCCTCGCGCTCCTCGACGGTGACGCCCAGGCGGTCGAGGTCGGCCACGCTGGCGTAGCGCTCGACGCGCATGGCGTTCAGATCGCGGTACGGCATGGGATGTCGGATGTCGACCGCCTTCAGTCCGCGCTCACGCAACCGCTCGAATATCCGCCGAGAGATGCCTGACTTACCCACGCCGGTGCGGACCGCACACACGCTGATGACCGGCTTGGTGGACGGCACCATGGTCGCGATGGGTCCTTGGAGCCGGAAGTCGGCCCCGAGTGACAGCACGAGCGACGCCTTGTGCATAAGGTCGCTGTGCGCCGTGTCGCTGTAGGCGAAGATGACCTCGTCGATGTTCTCTTCGCCGAGAAGACGCGGTAGCTCTGACTCGGCGACGATCGGGATGCCGTCCGGATACCTTTCGCCCGCGAGCTCCGGCGGCAGTCTGCGGTCGTCGATGCCTGGAATCTGAGTTGCGGTGAACGCGACGACCTCGGTCTCGGGATCGTCTCTCAGCGAGACGAGAAAGTTGTGGAAATCACGACCGGCCGCGCCCATCACGACTACTCGGCGCGGCAATCCGCTGCTCATCTTCCCGGGCATATGCGACACCTCTCCCTCAGGGCCACCCCGATGGCAGCCGAGGCCATACTGCATAAGAATTCCCACTCGGCGCATATCTGAACCACGCGCAAAGGCGGCTGTCAGAGGATGCAGCCTGCGGGTCGGGAGAGGGTGCCGAGAATGAAAAAGCGGCTCCGCCCCTTCTCGGGACGAAGCCGCTGCTCAATTCTGTGGTGCGGGTGAAAGGAGTTGAACCTTCACGGGGTTGCCCCCACATGGACCTGAACCATGCGCGTCTGCCATTCCGCCACACCCGCGTGCGCGAATCCGAATGGTAGCACCGCAGGAATCGTGCGGCAACCGATGCACATTCCGCGCTGCTGACTTCCCTGTTTCTCAAGCGGAATTCCGACCTTGCCTCTCGCTTGAAGAGCTTGGCGACCGAGCACGAGCCGTTGATCATCGGCGAGGAAGAGTAGTCGCGCCTACCGCACGCTGAACGTGCGGAACGAGCTCGATGAGGCGGCGTGGCAGGTCTCTGGGTGGGACACGCGGACCTTCCAGGAGCCGGCGAGCGACAGCGCGACCGGCGCGCTGTAGCGGGAGCCGCTGGTGACATCCGCGGCCTTCGCCGCCACGGTCAGGCGCAGGACCCATCGGCCCGACTCATATCGGAAGAACTGTAGATTGACCGGCGCGCTTCCAGCCAGATGTCGCGGCGTGAGGGTGCCGTAGTACGTGTACCACTTGCCTCGCACGGCCAGTGAGGGTCCGGCCGGTCGCGACATGCCCGGCAGCGCGCGCACGTCGAATGGCGGCGAGGCCACCGGGTAGAGGCTCATCGAGCCGGCGAAACGCGCACGCACGCGTACGCTCGCGGGGACGCGCAGGGGGAGCCGCCAGATGCCGGTGGCATCGGTCGTCGCGCTCACGCCGGAGGACGTCCACCTCAGCCACGCGGCGTCCCATCGCTGCAGCTCGACGCGCTGGCCGGCGAGCGGGGCCCCGGTGGGGCCGGCGAGGCGCCCGGAGATCGTCACGGTGGTGTCCCATGCGACCGTGCGCGTCGTTGAGAGCGCCACGTCCGGCATCGTCGCGAAGTAGCCGCCCGTATACGCGGTCGCGCGGGCCACGTTGCCCGCTCGGTCGATGGCCTCCGCCTCCACGACGTGCGCGCCGGTTGGCGGCACCTGCACGGCGATCCCGGCGCCCGGCGCGATGTCGACGTACACGCCGTCGCGCCACACGCGCACGGCCACGATCGTCGACTGCGTGTCGCTGGCACGAAACGTGACGGTCCCCGATGCGCCGCCGCTCGCCGGCTGGACCGACGAGGTGACGATCGGCGGCGAAACGTCGCCCGCCAGCGAGGTGAGCAGGGTGCCGCGGATGTCGGTGGGCTTGCTTGTGTGGCCCAACACGACGTTGCCGGTCACGCGAGCCGAGCCCGAGTACAGCATCAATCCGCTGCGCATGTGGCGCAGCGTGTCCACGACCTCGTTGGAGACGATCGCCCCGCCCGTCCCGCGCGAGTAGATGCCGGCGTTCGGCCCGAAGTTCACCGTCATCGGGTCGCGCACCGAGTTCCATGCGGTGAGCTGCGAGTTGTTACCGGCCATGATCCCGGTGCCGGTCGTGCTCTGGACGATGTTGCCGATGATTACCGAGCCGGCGGGCATGACGCTCACGCCCGATCCGGCGATGATCGCGCTGGAGCTGGTCGTCTGCCGGATGGTGTTCCCGATGACGCGGACGGGAAGGCACAGCGCGTTCGCGACATCCACGCCCGCGAGCCTCGCGCCGGTCACGGTGTTGCGCAGGAAGGTGCCGTCTCCGCCGTTGAGCGGCGGGAAGTCGCCGACGCGATGGACCTGCAGGCCGCTCCCACCGGGCGAAACGACGGTGTTGTCGGCGCACCAGAACCGCTCGGAGTCGCGAAAGCGGATGCCCGCGGCGCTGTTGTGTCCGTTCGTGACGGTGTTTCCGGTGATTGTGCCGTCGGTGGAACCGTACATGTGGATGCCGCCGACGCCCTCGGGCTGAGCATCGAGCATGTAGTCGTCGACGCGGTTGTCTGCCGCGATGACGTTGCGGCTCGCGTAGAAGAGGATGCCGTCGCGGCGGAGGCTCCGGATCGTGCATCGCAACACGTCCACGTTCGTACTGTGCTCGATGTCGAAGCCCGCCCATGCGCGGGTCACCGAGCAGTCGGCGGCCACGACGTCGTCGCACCACTCCGTGCGCACGAGCCGCCAGCAGTCGTACGTGGTGACGTTCGACACGCGAAGGTGGTCGGCATAGCGCGCCACGAACACACCGGCTACGGTCGGGCGCGCGGTGAAAGTGCCCCCCGTGAGGCTGACGTTGCGTGCGCGGTTCGTGGCCGTTCCGTACACAGCGAAGAACGTGGTGTTCAGCGTGGAGCCGGTCGGCGTCAGGGCGTTCGCGCCGGACTCGAAGACGATGTCGGTGTCGCTGCCGACCCACACGGTGGAGAACACGTAGGTGCCCGCCGGGAAGACGACGCGGCGTGGCGTGGCGCCCGCGTTGAAGGCGTTCTGGATGGCCTGAGTGTCGATCGTGACGCCGTCGCCCCTCGCGCCGAAGTCCGTGACGTACACGGTGGTGGCGGGCGTGGCGGCAAGCGCCGGCGCGGCCAGGAGCGACGGCGTGGCGGCCGCGACCGCCACAGCGAGCAGGATGCGGACGAGCGGCGCGAGATGTGCGCGGAGCCGTTCCAAGGAGGGCGTGCGGCGGGGCATTGTGGTGTCCATTCGCTGTCAGCCGGCGGGAGCACCGGTCCACCTTCTTGTATCGGCGTCGAGCGGGCGCGCCTTGACCGGTGTGAGCGCCGTGCCAGGGACCTGGGGCCTGGGGCCGAGTGTAAGACCTCAAGCAGGATTCATGCGGCAACTGCAACGCCGAGGTTCCAGACCCCCGCAGAGCACCCAGCGGAATCGCGATGACCCGATGAAATCGCCGGGGCCCGCAGAAGGCATCGTGAAAGCTAAGGCGCGCAACACGTTGATGGCATAGCGCTTGCTTTTTACCGATATATCGCTAGCCCCGCCTCGAGGGGCGTGCCAGAAGAATCAGGAGGCCAGCGGAATGCAGCTGACCGAGCCACAAATCGCAATGCTCACCAAGTTGCAGCAGGCTGAACTTGACGCCGCGCTGCTGTACCGCCGCCTTGCCGACTTGGCGAAGACAGACGCCGAGAAGACCGCGCTCAAGAAGATTGCCGCCGATGAAGCCCGACACGCGGCGATGGCGCGCACCCACACCGGTCTGGCCCTCACCCCTCGCGGCACGCTCGCCGCAGTCGGTGGAGTAATCGCACGGGTCATCGGTCTCCGCGCCACGATGCGTCTCATAGCGAAGGCCGAGAACGCCGCAGAAGACAAGCTCGCCCCGATGCTCGAGTTCTGCCCTGAGGTGCGCGAGATCATCGCAGATGAGAAGGAGCACGGCCGACTTCTCGGCCAACTGACCGCTTAAGCGTCGAACTTGTTTCCTGGTTGGCACGTGCAGCCCTTATCGGTGGAACGCGAGTTCGGCCACCTGCTCAGCCTCGGCGCAATGCTTCTGCGAGCGTTTCGGGCAGCCCTGCCGCGACGACTGCTGCGGCAACTGCCTCCACGTCGTAGGCGATTCTGTGGACGACGGTCCCGACCCACGTCTCGCTGTGAGACGCAATCGCGCACGCGGAGTCCGGTGGCGCGTGTTCGCGAACCGCGTCTTCCGGCCCCAGCAGCAGTTCGACCCATCCCGCACGAGGATCGCCGTCCTTCGGCTTGCCGACGGACCCGCTGCTCACGTAGTGAACGGTCCGCCCGTCGGCCGCCGTCAGGTTGCGGTGATAAGGAATGTGAATGTGACCGATGCAGACCACGTCGGCCTCGGCCTGATCAGCGAGACGTGCGAGTTGCTTGTCCTCGCGGTCGAGCAGAAGGTACTCGTTGATCTTGCGCGGGCTCCCGTGAGCGAGCAGCACCCGCACGCCGTCGTGCTCGACGCGGATGTCGTCCGGCAACGCCGCAAGCCAGTCGTGGTCGGCATCGTCGAGCGCCGCATCCGTGAAGGCGTACGAGGCCGCCCCATCCGCCTTGGCCTGCTCGGTGACGTAGTAGCAGCCGCACTCTCCTCGGCGGTTACCGATTCCGTCGTCGTAGTTGCCCCGGATGGTGGGGATT
>JBBRWO010000070.1:0-10126 GCA_038249135.1 Coriobacteriia bacterium | reverse complement strand
TCGGTGATCGTCACGGTCACGGATCGCGGTCCGTACGGAAAAGGCCGCGTCATCGACCTGAGCAAGCGTGCCGCGGATATCATCGGCCTCAAGAGCGCAGGAGTCGGCAGCGTGAAGTGCGAAGTGGTTCGGTCGCAGTAGCCGGGCAGGACCGGTGTTGATGGGGCGTTTGCTCGGGCACAGCCTGTGTCATGATGGACTCAGGGGAAACTTCGACTACTCAAGGTGGTAACTCATGGCAGACGAAGCACATTCGCTAGCCGTATTCATAGACTTCGAGAACCTCGCCTTGGGCCTGCGTCCTCGGGGCGGTGGACGTCGCGCCAAGAAGACCGAGGTCGTCGACATGAAGCTGGTGCTCGAGCGTCTCGTGGAGAAGGGCAAGGTCGTCTCCAAGCGTGCGTACGCTGACTGGGCTCGCTTCGACGAGTACGTCACCCCGCTCCACAACCTCGGCATCGAGCTGACAGAGATCCCGGAGCGCGGGGTCACCGGCAAGAACTCTGCAGATATCCGCCTGGTCGTCGATGCGATGGAGCTCAGCTACGCCAAGGATCACATCGATACCTTCGTGATCGTGTCGGGCGACAGCGACTTCACGCCGCTGGTGCTGCGGCTCAAGGAGAACGGCAAGACCGTCATCGGCGTCGGCATGAAGGACTCGACGAGCGACCTGCTCGCGGCCAACTGCGACGAATTCATCTACTACGAGGATATCGGCACCAAGGCCGGCGGGATTCCGACGCTGGGCGAGGCCGTCTCGCGCAAGAAGCGTCCGGCGTTTCAGCTGCTGTTCGACACTATCGATGCCCTCCAGCGCGAGAACGTGGGCAGCATGCACTCGTCGCTGCTCAAGGACACGATGAAGCGCAAGCAGCCGCAGTTCTCGGAGACGAGCTACGGGTACCGGTCGTTCACTCAGCTGCTGGAGGATGCTCAGAACCTGGGCTTCATCACGCTGAAGAAGGACCCGCGTTCAGGCACGTACGTGGTGGAGGGCTTCACCGGCTAGTGTCATCCGCGGCGCCGGGTGAGGTTGTGACCGGGGTCACGAGTACCTGCCGAGTACCTGCCGAGCGGCCCTGAAGCGACAGCGCGCGCCTTCCGATGCTAGAATGGACGCGGATTCCGTGAGGAACCACGCCTAAACGCAGCCATCATCGAACCCAAGGCGGAGAAGACCCACATGCCATTCGCTCGTCGCATCAGCCGCATTCTGCTCGGGGCACTCTTGGCGCTCGCGCTGGTCCCCGGAATCGCCGGCGCCATTCCCCGCGATCAGGTTATGGCGCGCGCCAGAATGTGGGTGGATAGAGAAGTTCCGTACAGCACCCCACTGGTCTGGCCACCGAAATACTACGCGGATGAAAAGGGCGACCTCGTAGATTCCCTGTCAGGCTGGCGCACTGACTGCTCGGGGTTTGTATCCATGTGCTGGAACTTGCGTGAGTCAAGCACCGGTGCGCCGGTGGCGCCAAACACAACCGGACTTCCGGCTCGATGCGTGAAGATCGCCAAATCCGATCTACTCTCGGGCGACGCCATGATCAAGCCCCGCACGCATACCTTCATATTCGAGCGCTGGGTCGACGCTTCCATGACCGAGATGGTTGTCTGGGAGGAGCCGAACTCGGAAATCGGGAAAGCGATCACTCGCACTCGTAAATGGTCGGACCTCGCCGGATACTCGTGCTATCGCTACAAACTGATCGATCCTGACTATGGCGACGTCCAGGCTCAGGTCTCAGGTGCGAACCGCTACGAGACCGCCGTTGCCGCAGTAGGGCTGTCGTTCCCGACGACCACAACCGTCTCGGTACCGGTGGTCGTGCTCGCGAGCGGCGCGACCTGGCCGGATGCGCTAGGCGGCGCGGCGCTCGCCGGAGCGTTCAAGGGGCCGCTTCTACTCACCAACCCGACCGCGCTTCCTTGGGCGACTCGTGCCTCCATCGTGCGGCTCAAGCCCGAGACGGTCTTCGTGCTTGGCGGTGAGGAAGCGGTCAGCGCCACGGTCGTGAGCGCCGTTGAGTCGATGGGCGTGTCCGTCACTCGTATCGACGGAAGCAACCGCTACGCGGTGTCGAGTGCGATCGCGCGCACCGCCGTCGAGCAGGCGCGTCGCGACAAGCACGTCGTTGACACCGCATACCTCTCCACCGGCCTCAACTTCCCCGACGCGCTAGCCGCGTCGCCCGTCTCCGCCAGGACCCTTCGCCCGATTCTCCTGACCGAGAAGGCTTCGCTGACTCCCTCCACCCGACTGGTTCTGCGTGAGCTCGGAATCAAGAATGTCATCATTTTGGGCGGCACCGAGTCGGTGAGCCCCGCGGTGGAGACACAGCTCAAGGCGGCGGGCATCTCGGTGAGTCGCATTGAGGGAGCCACTCGCTATAACACCGCGATCAACATCGCGCATCACGGCGTCGAGCTGGGCGACGGGATGTCGTGGAAGTCGCTGGGGCTAGCCTCGGGCGACTCGTTCGCCGATGCACTCTCCGGCGGCGTGGCCCAGGGGCAGTCCGGCACCGGCTCGCTGGTGCTGCTTACTCCCGGCAGCTCGCTGAACAGCGATGTCTCGCGCGAACTCGAGGAGCACAAGGACGCCATCGGCCTGCTGCGCATCTTTGGCGGATCCAGCGTCGTCCAGCTACCCACGCGCGCCGCCGCCGCAGTCGTGTTGCGTGCACCGTGAGACTCGGATTCGAGTACTTCGCACCGTGTCCTCGCGGCACCGAGTCGCTTCTCGCCGATGAGCTCCGTGCGCTCAAGTGTCGCTCTGTGCGCCCGCTCACGGCCGGCGTCTCCTTTGGCGGCCCGCTCAGCACCGGGTACCGAGCACTGCTCTGGTCGCGACTCGCGTCGCGCATCCTGCTGACCCTCGCACGCGTTCCCGCCGAGACGGCCGATGAGCTCTACGAGGCCGTCCGAGCAATGCCGTGGGAAGACCATGTTCGCCCCGACGGCACCATCTCCGTCGACGCGACCGGCGTCAACGACGGCCTACGCAACACGCAGTTCACCGGCGTGCGGGTCAAGGACGCTGTCGCCGACCGTTTCATCGCGAGCCACGGCATCCGCCCCAGCGTGAACACATCCGATCCCGACGTGCGCATCAACGTCGTCATCCGCCAGAACAAGGCGACCATCTCAATCGACCTCTCGGGCGAGACGCTACACCGCCGCGGATACCGCGAGCCCGGCGTCCAGACCGAGGCCCCCATGAAGGAGACGCTGGCCGCCGCGATGCTGGCAGCAGCCGGTTGGACCGACATCTTCAGCGCAGGCGGAGCGTTCATCGACCCGCTGTGCGGCTCAGGCACGCTCGCGATCGAGGCCGCGCTCATGGCCGGCGACATCGCTCCCGGCCTCACGCGCCGCCGCTGGGGCTTCACCCGCTGGCTGGGCAACGACGCCGACCTGTGGGCCGACCTCGTCGACGAAGCCGCAGACCGCCGAGAAGCCGGCCTCACCAAACTGGTACCAATCCTGGCTTCCGACGCGGACGCGCGCGCCGTCGACATCGCCCGCTCCTGCGTCCGCCGAGCAGGCCTCGATGGCCACGTGCAGCTCGACGTGCGTGAGCTGGTGGACGTGACTTCGCCGACGGACGCAGCCGCCGACGCCGACGGTGCGGAAGCCCCCGCATCCGTCCCCGGCCTCGTCGCGATCAACCCGCCGTACGGTGAACGCCTCCAGGCGCGCGCCGGCATCGGCGTCCTCTACGCACAGCTCGCTGACAAGCTCCGCGCCGAGTTCGACGGTTGGACGCTCGCCGTCATCACGCCCGACGAGTCGATCGCCGGCGCGCTGGGCTGGGAGCCCGTCTCGACAACCGAGGCCTACAACGGCCGCATCCTCTCGCCGATCCGCGTCTTCCGCGTCGCCGAGGAGCGCGTCGTAGCCGCGGCGCCCGCGACCATCGGTGGTGTACCCGGCGGGATTCCCTACGGCGTCGCGATGGTCGTGCCGAACATGCACGACGTCGCCAGCCAGCCCGCACCCGCAGCATCGGCCGCCGGCCAACCCGCGTCTGCCGCCCCCGCCACCCCCGCCGCACCCTACGTCGCGCCGCCGCTGATCCTCGAGCCCGCTGCCGAGGTGTTCGCCAACCGCCTGCGCAAGATGGCCAAGCACACCGAGAAGTGGGCGCGCAAAGCAGGCGTCGGCTGCTACCGCGTCTACGACGCCGACCTGCCCGACTACGCCGTCGCCATCGACGTCTACAACGGCGCCGGCCCCAACGAGGGCGACCGCTGGGTGCACGTCTCGGAGTACGCCGCACCCGCCACCATCGATCCCGACCGCGCCGAGCGTCGCCTCGACGACGTGCTCGCCGTCGTGCCAAGCATCCTCGACGTGGAGCCCCGTGACGTCTTCCTCAAAACCCGTCAGCGCCAGCGCGGCACCACGCAGTACACGCGCGTCTCGCGCCATGGCGTCGTGGGCATCGTCGCCGAGGCGGGCCTGCTCTTCGAGGTCAACTTCAGCGACTACCTCGACACCGGCCTCTTCCTCGACCACCGCATGACACGCGGCTGGATCGGTGAGCTCGCCAAGGACACGCGCTTCCTCAACCTCTTCGCCTACACCGGCACCGCGAGCGTTCACGCCGCCGCCGGGGGAGCTCGCGAGACGACGACCGTCGACCTCTCGGCTACCTATCTTGCGTGGGCCGAGCGCAACATGGTTCGCAACGGCTTTGGCGGCTCCGCGCACCGGCGCCTGCAGTTCGATGTCCTCCAGTGGATTGAGGCCGCCGGCGGCAACCCCAACGATCGCTACGACCTCATCTTCTGCGACCCGCCCACCTTCTCGAACTCCAAGCGCATGAACGACACCTGGGACGTCCAGCGCGACCACGTCCCGCTCATCATGCGCACTGCCCAGCTCCTCACGCCCGGCGGCACGCTGGTGTTCTCCTGCAACCGCCGCAAGTTCCAGCTCGACACCGAGGCGCTCGCCGAGGCCAAGCTCGTCTGCCGAGACGTCACCGCCCGCACCATCCCGCGCGACTTCGAAAGCCGTCCGGGGGTGCACGTCTGCTGGACGATCCGCCGCGCCGAGGACGTCTGATGCCCTCGGCCGACGGTTCCGGTTCGGCGGACCCGCGCCAGCTTTCGTTGGTGCCGCAGTTCCCGTCGCCACCACCACCTCCTCCACTTCCGCTTTATACGGTCCGCGTAAGCAAGCGCGCTCGCCGAGTACGCCTGCTCGTGAACGCCCGAGACGGTCTCGTCGTCACCGTCCCGACCCGCTGGCGCGGCAACGCCGAGGAGGTTGTGCGCTCTAAGCGCGAATGGGTCGAGACCGCACTCGCCAGCGTCGCTGATCGCCGTGCGCTGTACCTCGGTGGTGCCGAAGCACTGCTGCCGGATGTGATCGAGCTGCGAGCCGTGGGGGAGACGTGGCCGGTGCACTACCTCGCCACCGACGCGGCAGGGGTCCGGGCGACCGCAAAGGGCGGCGTTCTCGAGGTTCGCGGCAACATCGACGACGCCGATGCATGCCTCGCCGCGCTCACGCGCTGGCTCGATCGCGCCTCGCGAGACCTGCTCATCCCGATGCTCGACCGTGTGGCCGCTGACGCCGGCGTCGCCTATGCGAGCGCTCGCGTGCGGCACCAGCGATCGCGATGGGGGTCGTGCTCGTCGCGCGCGACCATCTCGCTGAACCGAAGTTTGGTCTTCGTGCCCGAGCACCTCGTGGTCGCGCTGATGCTGCATGAACTCGCGCACACCCGGGTGCTGAACCACTCGGCACGCTTCTGGGCGGAACTCGCGATGCTCGACCCGCAGCATGAGTCGCACAGGGCGCAGCTGCGCGAGGCAGTCAAGCTCGTGCCGGCGTGGGCGGATGTGTAGTGCGTGTTTGACCAAGCGAATCTCGCACTCCCACACCCCTGCCCCTGACACCTCGCGCCTCCTGAAGTACAATAGCCGTTCACGCTGAGGGCGAGGTGTCTCCGGATGCCCGCTTTGGCGACGACTTTCCAGGCCGCACCTCGCGGCCGTTTGCGCCCTGAAGCACCGCGCCGATCCACTGCTTGCACGAGGAGGATGATCACACTGTCCGGAAAGACGATCGCCGAGAAGATCTTCTCGGCCCACTCCGGTACTGACGCGCACGCCGGTGACATCGTTGTCGCCGACGTCGATTTCGTGATGGGGCAGGACGGCACCTCGCCGCTCGCCATCAAGGCCATCGAGCGCATGGGCGTCACCGAGGTCTTCGACCCCAAGAAGGTCGCGCTGGTCATGGACCACAGCTCGCCGTCGCCCATCGAGGGCGTCAGCGCGCTGCACACCATGATGCGCGAGTTCGGCAAGCAGACCGGCTGCACCGTGTACGACGTGGGCGAGGGCGTCTGCCATCAGCTCATCCCCGAGAAGGGCCACGTCGTCGCCGGTGACCTCATGGTCGGCTGCGACTCGCACACCTGTACCTACGGCGCGATCAACGTCTTCTCGACCGGCGTCGGCTCGACCGACGGTGCCGCCGCGATGGCGTCGGGCAAGCTGTGGTTCAAGGTTCCCGACACCCTCAAGGTCACCTACGCCGGTGCGCTGCAGCCCGGTGTGTATTCCAAGGACCTCATCCTCTACCTCGCCGGCCAGATCGGCGCGGACGGCGCGACTTACGAGGCAATCGAGTTCGACGGCCCCGTCATCGACGAGCTCTCGGTCGAGGCGCGCATGACCATCTCCAACATGGCGATCGAGGTCGGCGCCAAAGCCGGACTCATGAACGCCGATGAGAAGACGCTCGCGTGGTTCGAGGGTCGCGGCGAGAAGACGCCAGCTCCGCAAAACGCCGACGCCGACGCCGTCTACGCTCGCACGCTCGAGTTCGACGCCTCCGCCATCGGCCCGCAGATCGCCAAGCCCCACGCGGTCGACAACGTGAGCCCGATCGAGGAGGTCGAGGGTACCCCGATCGCCGAGGGCGTCTTGGGCACCTGCACCAACGGCCGCCTCGAGGACTTCGCGATCGCCGCCGGCATCCTTGCGGGTCACAAGGTCCATCCGGACGTGCGCTTCATCGTCGCGCCGGCTTCTCGGCAGATCCTGCTCGACGCGATCGAGGCCGGCTACATCCAGACGCTCGTCGAGGCTGGCGCTGCGCTGGTCACTCCGGGCTGCGGTCCGTGCGTCGGCACCCACAATGGCGTGCCGAGCAACGGTGAGAACGTCATCTCCACGGCCAACCGCAACTTCAAGGGCCGCATGGGCAACAGCAACTCGTTCATCTACCTCGGCAGTCCGGCCACCGTGGCCGCGTCCGTGATCGAGGGCAAGATCACCGACCCGCGCAAGTACTTCGCGGGCTAGGTAACTCGCACGACGCATTCACGCGGCAACGCACGGACCCGGGAGCAGAGGAGCCACGAATGGAATTGACGGCCAAGGCCTTCAAGTACGGCGATGACATCAACACCGACTACATCATCAGCGGTAAGTACAAGTTCAAGTCCTCGGACATGGAGGCCATGGCCGTTCACGCCATGGAGGAACTCGACGCCGACTACTACGCCAAGGTGAAGCCCGAGGGCGGTTTCCTCGTCGCCGGTACCAACTTTGGTATGGGCTCGAGCCGCGAGCAGGCGCCGCTGGTGCTTATCCACTCCAATACCAAGGCGATTCTCGCCAAGAGCTTCGCCCGCATCTTCTATCGCAACGCCATCAACACCGGCCTGCCGGTCGTCGAGTGCGACACCGATCTGATCAACGATGGCGACGAGCTCAGCGTTGATCTTGCCGCAGGTGTGGTTCGCAACGTCACGCAGGGTACAGACATACCGTTCCCGCCGCTTCCTCCGGTCATGGCGCAGTTGCTGGCCGACGGCGGTCTCGTGGAGCATTTCAAGAAGCACGGCGGGTTCAACCTTTAGCGCAAAGAGCGGTCGAGGGACCGCGAAACGAGGAGCAGCTATGGCCAAGGTCACCAACGAGTTCAATCCCGATGCCGATAAGACGCTGACCGCCGAGAAGGCGATCGCCAGCCCCGAGATGCTCGCGAGCGTCGTCGCGGCGCTGGCCGGCGAGGATCGCCGCAGCCGTCAGATCGCATCAAGCGTGGTGCACGAGATCACGCTGAGCGATCCGGCACTGCTCAAGCCGTTCGCCGGCGCGCTCGCCGACGCACTGCATCGCCCTGAGTCGCAGACTCGCTGGGAGGTCCTCGGCACGTTCGAGCACCTGGTACCGGTTGACGCACGCCTCGTGGACAAGGCGCTCGGCGGAGCAGAGACAGCCCTGCACGACGAGGAGTCCGGCGTGGTCCGC
Source organism: Coriobacteriia bacterium (assembly GCA_038249135.1). Taxonomy (GTDB): domain Bacteria; phylum Actinomycetota; class Coriobacteriia; order Anaerosomatales; family JAAXUF01; genus JBBRWO01. Next base: position 1,844 of record JBBRWO010000070.1, on the reverse strand, counting down.
CTCGCCGCGTTCCGCCTCATGTGCGCGTACGGCGCGACGACCGCGCATCGCTCGATCCGCGTGTGGCCGCTCATCGACGACGCCATTCGCTGCTATCACGGCGATGCGGAGTTCCCCGCGATGCTCACCAGCGTCTACCTCATGGTCACCGGCCACGCCGATGATTCCGTGAAGACCGCCGCCGCTGAGCGCATGCTCTTCGACGCCGAGAACGGCAAGGGACTGCTCAAGCGTCGTGCCTCGCGCATTGTCGCCGCAGCGCCCAAGAAGCGCGGCCGCAAGCCCGCTGCACCGCCGGCTGTACCGCCCGCGGCAACGCCGGCGGCACCGCCCGTAAAGTAAGTGACCCCGAATGCCCGCCACGCCGGCGGGCATTCGCCGATTGCACGCACGCCAACAGGTACGCACGCGCAGCGGATATGCCGCTGCCCACACCACAGGAGGACTTCCGTATGGCACAGCACACCGTGACCCTTATTCCCGGCGATGGCATCGGACCGGAGCTCACTTCGGCCATGTGTCGCGTGGTTGAAGCGACCGGTGTCGACATCGCCTGGGAGATCGCCGAGGCGGGCAGCGACCAGATCGACAAGTACGGCACGCCGCTGCCGGAATCCACGCTCGACTCGATCCGCAAGAACAAGGTCGCCATCAAGGGTCCCATCACCACGCCAATCGGCGGCGGCTTCCGTAGCGTGAACGTCGCGATCCGCAAGGAGCTCGACCTCTACGCCTGTCTGCGTCCCGCCTTCACGATCCCGGGCTCCGGCGCGCGTTACGACGACATCGACATCGTCATCGTCCGCGAGAACACCGAGGACCTCTACGCCGGCATCGAGTTCGAGCAGGGGAGCCAGGACGCCGCAGACCTCATCAAGTTCGCTGCCGACCGTGGCGCCGGCATCATCCGCCCCGACTCCGGTCTCTCGATCAAGCCGATCTCGATCATGGGCACCGAGCGCATCGTGCGCTACGCCTTCGACTACGCCATCGCCAACGGCCGCAAGAAGGTCACCGCGGTCCACAAGGCCAACATCCTCAAGATGTCTGACGGCCTCTTCCTCAAGGTAGCCCGTCAGGTCGCCGAGGAGTACAAGGACTCAGGCATCGAGTTCGACGACTACATCGTGGATGCCACCTGCATGCAGCTCGTGTTGCACCCCGAGTGGTGGGACGTGCTCGTGCTCCCGAACCTGTACGGCGACATCGTCTCCGACCTCTCGGCAGGGCTCATCGGCGGGCTGGGTATCGCGATGGGTGCCAACATCGGCACCGACTACGCGGTCTTCGAGCCCGTGCACGGCTCGGCTCCCAAGTACGCCGGCAAGGACATGGCGAACCCGACGGCTGAGATCCTCTCGGCTATGCTGATGCTGAAGCACTTGGGCGAGCAGGATGCGTCGGATCGCGTGCTCAACGCGGTGCGCACCGTCATCGCCAAGGGCGAGTACGTCACCTACGACATCAAGCGCTCGGTCACGGGCTCGACGGCCGGATGCGTCGGCACGCAGGCCTACGCCGACGCGCTGATCGCGGCGCTCTAACGTCAGGTAACACCTCGCAGCCAGCACTTACACCAGCATCCGCACGGCAGACGCTCTCAAGGAGGCGGCATGACGGTTCCGATCCCGGATGAGACGGCGCAGCGAAAGCGCATCGTGCTCATCGTCGTCGCTTCCTTGGTTGCGCTCGCCTTAGCCGCAGGCGGCGCGTGGGCGCTCCTGCGACCCGGCGGAGCTGACAAAGCGCCCGTCGCCTTCACCCCCGCCGAGGAGACGACCGCGTCTGGGCCGACGACGTCCTCGGCGGTTGCGAGCGCGCTGGCGGGCGAGGGGACGAGTGCG
>JBBRWO010000069.1:0-10208 GCA_038249135.1 Coriobacteriia bacterium | reverse complement strand
TGATGGATGTTGAAGGTGAGGAAGCGCACGGAACCACCTCGGGTGGTCGGCGGGATGACTCAGATGGCGGAGGGGGTGGGATTCGAACCCACGGACCGCTTGCACGGTCAGTAGTTTTCAAGACTACCGCAATCGACCACTCTGCCACCCCTCCGCACGAGGTGAGGCAAGAGGGAGTATAGCGAAGTGGGCAATCCCCATCATATATCCGCTCTCAACTGCCGAAGTGTGCGGTATTGTACGTGCGCGGCTCATTCTTTGTCAGAGCCTTGCAGTTCACTCATGTAGACACGTAGCCTGCGATGGCGCCACAACGCTCCGTAGGCGCACAGGGTGTCCCACCAAGGAGGGGGTTGGCGTGACGCACAATTTGGTACGCAGGTTCTTGGGGGTCGGCTTCGCTAGCATGGCGGTGTGTTTGGTCGTGCTGACGTTCGCGCTCCCGCAGACGGCGCACGCAGTTGTCAGCTCGACCGCCTTCACGGGCATCGTGACCGACAGCGTGAGCGGTAGCCCGGTTGCGGACGCTGACGTGTATCTGTACGACGCAGACGGCTTCATGGTCGATTGGGATGTCACTACCGCCGGTGGAGCCTACGCGTTCTATGACCAGCCCGTAGGAACGTACGGCATCGAAGTGATCGCGACGAACTGCGCGCCGTGGTTCGTGGACGGCCTGGTCTTCAGTGGGCCCACCGTCACTCGGAACGCGTCAGTGGTCGCGTACAAGCTCGCGTTCAAGGGCGCCGTCACGGACAGCGTGACTGGTGACCCGATCGCGGATGCGTCCATCATCATTGCGGACCAGACGAATCCGGACAACGTGTTCTACGACTTAACCGCCGCGGACGGCACCTACGAGATCTATGCTCCCGCTGGTACCTACGACATTGAAGCTGATGCAGTCAGTTATGCGGCCACATCAGTCGCAGGCGTCGTTTTTGACGGTTCGACCGCGGTCACGAGAAGCTTTGCGCTGATCCAGAACCCGCTTGCCTTCAAGGGAGCCATCACGGATAGCGTGACTCATCTGCCTATCGCGGACGCATCAATCTACGTGTACGACGCCGATGGCAACCCTGTCGAAGACGCGTATAGCGATCTTGACGGAACCTACGCGCTGTATGCGCCCGCTGGTACCTATGACATCGAGGTCATGGCCGACAAGCATCACGACGCGAATGCGTACTCAGTCGTCTTCGACGGCACGACTGCGATCACGAAGAACTTCGCGCTTGTTCCCCCGGCTGTCGTTCGCGCAGGAGGCAATGATCGCTACCTGACCGCTGAGCAGATCGCTCGCAAGGGTTGGGATCCCGCTGGCAACAAGAGCTGGACCGGTGTGACCGATATCATCATCGCCAACGGCGAGCCGGGCAAGGAGGCCGACCCGGTCACCGCAGCCGGTCTTGCGGGTGCCTACGACGCACCGCTGCTGCTCACGCAGGCCTCGGTCCTGCCTGCTCCCACCAAGAAAGTGATCGCTGAGATCGCGTTGAAGAACCCCGGTGTGCAGATCCACATCATCGGCGGCACGAAGGTCTTTCCGGATGCGCGTTGGAACAACATCAAGGCGATCAAGGGCGTCGGCCAGCGCAAGCATCGCGTCGCAGGTAACGACCGCTACAAGACTTCGGTCGCCATCGCCGATGCGATCATCGAGGCGGTTGGAGTCGACGGCCTCAACGGTGTCATCCTCATCGCGGGTGATAATTCGGCCGCCTTCTATGATGGCCTGGCGGCATCTCCGATCTCATACGTCAACCAGATGCCGATGCTCTCGGTCATGAAGGGCAGCGTGCCCGAGGTGGTCTCGACGTTCCTGGCCAGGGCAGACATCAAGGACCTGCCCCGCTTCGCGGCATCCGGTTTGGCCTACATCGGTTCGGGTCCGGCCAAGGGCGCGACTCGTATGGCCACGAGCTCGAATCGCTACACGGCGTCTGCCGAGATCGCGGAGTTCGCAGTCGGTGAGGGAATGACCAGCGAGCAGGATGTTGCGCTGGCTTCTAGCCTTCCCGATGCGCTGACCGGCGGAGCGTTCCTCGGTCACCGCGACGGCGTGCTGCTGTTCACCGACTCATCGAAGCTCATCCAGAGCAGCCCTAAGGGCTTCATCGAGGACTACACGGGCATGATTCTGGACGGTTGGGTCATCGGTGGTACCGCGGTGCTTCCCGCAGCTCAGGAAACAACCTTCCGGAACCTGATCAAGTAGCACCCGCTCGACACACGCACTTCTCGCGGGCCCGGTGAGCAATCGCCGAGCCCGCGTCATTGCCGGCCCGCAAGCAGATCACTGACGGGGCGTTGGGAACACCGGGCGCTGCACAGTAGTTGGCATCCGGATTGCGCACAGGGGTTAAGTAAGCGGCTGGTTTGAGCCGACAACACCCGTAGGGAGTCCTCCGGGCGCCCCTGGTATCGTGTACCGCTTCCGCCACGACCGGGCGGGAATCGAGGATCGACGTGCGGAACGGACTCAATCGCTGGCTTGCCCTCGCGGCGCTTTCTGCTGTGCTGGTCGTCGCGCTTGCGTCGTCCGTCGGTTCGCGGTTCGATACACCCGCCGAGGCTCGCCTAGGACCCATCGCGGCTTCCGGATTGCTCGCTTCGAACGCACCGGTCGCGCGCATCGACGGGGGTGGCCCTGCTCTCACAAGCGGTGAAGACGCGATCGCGCAGCTGGGCTCGCGTCTTCCATTGGCGGCTCGCGGCTACGGATGGACCGCTGCCGAACTCGCCGAGGCGTTTCGCTCCGACTCGACGCTGCACATCGACTCCACCGATAAGCTGTTCTATATTGAGCCGCCCATCGACTCCTCGGCCGCGACTGAGTCAGCGTTCGCTGCAGCGGCGGCACCGGAGGCGGCGGCTCCGTTTCCCCTCACCGACACCTTCAAGCTCCACAGCCTCCCCGGCGCAAAACTGACCATCCTGCTGGACTTCGGGGGCCGGACGATGTCGGGCAACGGCTGGACCGCGAGTTTCAACGCCGGTGCGGACATCGTCTCACCCGCGTGGAGCATGGACGGGACCGCCAGCCCCGACTTCAACGACACGGAGCGAGCCGCGATCCAGGACGTTTGGCGTCGTGTGGCGGAGGACTACGCACCATTCAACGTCGACGTCACGACTGAGTTCACGAGCGAAGCCGCAATCACGCGTACCGATATCAGCGATCTGAACTATGGCACCCGCGTTCTAGTGAGCCCGATCAGCAACTATTTCGGCCCCTATGGCGGGCTAGCGTATGTCGGTGTCTACTCGATGACCAGCGACTACTACAAGCCGGCGTTGGTGTTTCCGGAGAACCTGAGCAACGGCTCCAGGTATATCGCCGAGGCCGCAGCCCATGAAGCCGGGCACAATCTCGGCCTTCGTCATGACGGCACCACGACGCCATCGGCTGACTACTACGCCGGCAGCGGCACCGGTGAGACAGGTTGGGCGCCAATCATGGGCGTCGGCTACTATCGGAATCTTACGCAGTGGAGCAAAGGCGAGTACCCCAGCGCCTCACGTACTGAGGATGATCTCGCCATTCTGCAGGGCTACCTCGCGTATCGGCCCGATGACGTGGGTGACACCACCGCCACCGCAGGGGCGCTGCGTGCTGGCTCGGCCCTTGCCGCATCTGGAATCATCGCCAGTTCGGTCGACTCGGATGTGTATTCTTTCGCTGCAGGCACCGGCACAACTTCGCTCGTGATCAGCCCCGCCGCGCTCGGCCCCAATCTAGACGTCTACGCGGAGATCCGCAGGGCTGATGGCAGTGTCGTCGCGTCGAGCAATCCGGCCATGCTCCTCTCGGCCTCGCTTTCGATCGCGCTGCCAGCGGGAACCTACTACCTCGCCGTTCGCGGCACCGGCAAGCTCACTCCGCTCGATGACGGCGGCTACTCCAGCTACGGCAGTATCGGGCAGTACACCGTGACCGGTACGGTTCCATTCGCGGCGCCTGTCACGATCGCCACACCATCGCCCGTCAACGCCTTCGGCACCTGGGTTTCGAGCGACGTCATAATCTCGCTCGCCGCGACCGAGCCGGTGTATGGGGTGGCTTCGACGCACTACAGCATCAACGGTGCGAGCGCGGTCACCTACAGCGGCGCTCCGGTGGTTATCTCGACGCCCGGCACGTCCACGTTCGCCTATAGCTCGCGGAACAATTCCGGCGACGCCGAGGCCACCAAGACGGCAACGGTGCGTATCGACAAGGTGAAGCCGACGACCACCGCCCCCGGGCTGCTCGGCGGCTATCCGGCGGGGGGCGGCGGGACGGTCGTTCTGTCGCCGAGTGACGCTCTCTCGGGCGTAACGAGCACGTTGTGGCGCATCGGCACGAGCGGCGGATACACGACCGGGACAACGGTCACCGTGCCCTCGGTGGCGGGTTCGTACACGCTGCAGTACTACTCGACTGATGCCGCAGGCAACATCGGTGCCGTGCAGTCGGCGACGCTCTGGGTCTTTGATCTGACGCCGCCCATCACCACCGCGGCCGTCACGCCGGCCGCAGCGATCGATGGCTGGGCCTCGTCGAACGCGACCATAACGCTCTCGGCGACCGATGCGGTGCCCGGCGTCGCCTGGACGCGCTACAGCATCAACGGCGCGGCTGAGCGGACATACCTGACGCCGATTGTCGTCTCGAGCAGCGGGAACACGACGATTGCATACCGTTCGCAGGACAGCTCCAACAACGCAGAGGCCACCAAGACAGTCACGGTCCATGTGGACAACACGTCGCCCTTGACGACAGCGCTTGATCTCGCGTCAGGTTACGTGAAGAACTCGGGAGCGAGCATCACTCTCACGGCGACCGACGTGCACGCCGGGGTCTTGGCGACGCAGTGGCGTCTGGGGACCGGTGGTGCGTTCACCACCGGCGTCACCGTGCCGGTTCCGGCCGGCGTTGGAACGTACACGCTGCAGTACTTCTCGCAGGATAAGGTCGGGAACGCTGAGGGCGTGCACTCTGCGACGATCGTCGTTACCCCGGCCCTCGTGACACGGGTCGCGGGCCGGGATCGTTACGACACGGCGGTGCAGCTGGCTCGCAAAGGCTGGGATTCCGGCAACAAGCTGGCTTGGACGGGCGTGAAGCACGTCCTGATCGCGAATGGTGAGCCGGGCAAGGAGGCCGACCCGATCGGCGCCGCCGCGCTTGCTGGTGCCTACGATGCTCCGGTGCTGCTCACGCAAGCGTCTCGCGTGCCCGGCTCGACCAGGGCGGCGCTTGCAGAGATCGCGAAGGCGAATCCGGGCGTGCGCGTGCATCTGATCGGCGGCACGTCGGTAGTACCCGACGCACGCTGGAATGACATCAAGGCGATCAAGGGCGTCAGCCAGATCAAAGACCGCGTATACGGCGCCACCCGCTACTCGACCTCCGCGGCAATCGCCAAGGTGGTCGTCGCGTTGATGGGAAAGCCCCAGGTTCAGGGCGTGCTGGTGGTTGCGGTCGACAACCCGGGAGCATTCTACGACGCGCTCGCGGCGTCGCCGATCGCCTATGCTCGCACCATGCCGATGGTCGGCGTGAAGAGGTCGAGGCTGGAGCCGAACGCGATGGGTGTGCTCGGCAACGAGCTTGCGGGTAAGCCGATCTACTTCGTCAATTCCGACGCCTTCGTCACGCCTGGCATGAAGGTGGCGATCGCAGGCAGTCCCTCGCCGACGAGTCTGGCGACCTCCTCGGATCATTACACTGCCGCAACGCAGATCGCGCAGTCGGCGGTGTCACGCGGGTGGATGTCGCGGGCCGACACCGGGCTGGCTGCGAAGCTGCCGGACGCGCTGACAGGCGGCACCTTCATCGGCCTGCGCGGCGGAATCCTGCTGTTCACGAACTCATCGGGGGCAATCAATCCGGTCACGAAGTCGTATCTCACCGCGTACAAGGCGGAGACCACCAACGGCTGGGTCATCGGCGGTACTGCCGTAGTGCCCACGGCGCAGGAGACAAGCTTCCTAAACCTGTTGCAGTGACCCGGTGCGCCATCAGGCGCCGTGCTCACGCCGACCTCGGCGCCGACCTCGGCGCTGCCCGCGCCCGTCCCCTGCGGTAGACTCGAACCATCGATTCGAGCGAGGGGACCTGCGTGGAGCACATCGACGAGACCTACATGCGCATTGCGCTGGAAGAAGCGCGCTACGCCGGCGAGATCGGCGAGGTGCCCATCGGCGCGGTCGTCGTCTGCGATGGTGCCGTCATCGCGCGTGCCCACAACCGCCGAGAGATTGACCACGACCCCGCCGGTCACGCTGAGTTCCTGGCCCTGCGCGAGGCGGCGTCGAAGCTGGGGCGCTGGCGCCTCTCGGACTGCACGGTCTACGTGACGCTCGAGCCGTGCCCGATGTGCGCGGGCCTCATGCACCAGGCGCGCATCGCCCGCTGCGTGTTCGCGGCGCACGACCCCAAAGCCGGAGCGCTCGGCACGCTCTACGATCTCAGCGCCGATGAGCGCCTCAACCACCGCTTCGAGGTCAGTTCGGGGATACTCGCCGAGGAGGCCGCGGCACTTCTTCGCGACTTCTTCCGCCGACTCAGGGAGGACCGCTCGTGAAGGCCCAATCGTTTTCGACGCGCGCGACCGCGACGTTTGCGTTCGGAGTCGCACTCGCGCTCGCTGTTGCGCTTGCACTTGCGCTGCCCGGCGTCGCTCTCGCCAAGGAGTACACCACCGGGCCCGTCGACATTACTGCCGCGGTCGCCGACTCGGGCGACATGCGCGTTGCCGAGCTGCGCACGTTCTCCTTTACGGGCGACTTCACCTTCGTGTACTGGTCGATCCCCAAGGCGGGCAGCGAGGGCATCGAGAACATCACCGTCGCGCAGGTCGTAGGCGGGGCACAGCAGGCGTACACGCTCACGACCGATCCCAACGCGGCTGACGCGCGCCCGCCCGGCACCTATACGGTGACCGACACCGGCGACGCCATCGAGATCCGCGTCTTCCACCGCACCACCGATGCGGATGCGACCTGGCTCCTGCAGTACGACGCCCTCGGCGCCGCGAAGCGCTACACCGACACCGGCGAGCTCTACTGGAAGTTCATCGGCCCCGGCTGGGAGGTGCCCGTCACAGACGTGCGCATCAAGATCGCGCCACCCGCCACGCTGAACAAGGCCGACGTGCAGGCGTGGGCGCACGGGCCGCTCACCGGTAACGTCGCGATCCTCGACGACGGCACCGTGACGCTCGATGTCGCCGACGTGCCCGCGCAGACGTTCGTCGAGGCACGCGTGCTCTACCCCGCAAGCGCTCTGGCCGCCGCGCCGGAGATTTCGCAGGCACGCCGGCAGGCCGTGCTCGACGAGGAGGGCGCGCTGGCCGACGCCGCCAACGCTCAGCGCACACAAGCACGGTTCCTGGTGTGGGGGGCAATCGGCGCCAGCATCGCTCTCTCGCTGGCCGCACTCGCCTTCGCAATCTGGGCGTTCTTCACCCACGGCCGTGAGTATAAAACGCAGTTCCCGGGCGGTTACTTCCGAGAGGACCCGCGCCCGGACCTGCAGCCAGCGGTAGTCGGAGCGCTGTGGCGTTTCGGAAAGGTGGCCGATGCCGACGTCGCCGCGACCCTCATGGACCTCGCGGACAAGGGTGTCATCACGATGCAGCCCAAACTCGTGAGCAAATCCGGGTTCCTCGGCATCGGGGGGTCGGACACGCAGAGCTATGAGTTGCAACTCAATGAGGATCGCACCGCGGCTCTCGGCGAGGTCGATGCCGGGCTGGTCGACATCCTCTTCAGGCACGTCAGCAAGACCGGCACTCTCGATCTCGAGGAGCTCAAGGCGTACGCGAAGAAGAGCCCCCAGGCGTTCTCTGAGAGGATGAGCGGTTGGAAGTCCGAGGCGTCCGCCACAGCCGACGGGCTCGGGCTGTTCGAGGTCTCGGGTAGCTCTTGGCAGGTGGGCATGTGGGTGCTCGCGGTCGCGGTGGTAGCGCTGGCCGGGTTCGCGGCGTCGTTCGCTGGGAGCATCTGGCCACTCGTTATCGGTGCTCCGACAGCCGGAATCATCGCCGTCATCGCGATGTTCATGACGCGCCGCACCAAAGAGGGCAACGAGCTTTACGCGCAGTACAAGGGCCTTCACGACTTCCTTCGCGACTTCTCACGCCTTGACGAGGTGCCGCCTGCATCGGTGGTGCTCTGGAACCGTTTCCTGGTCCTCGCCGTCGTCTTCGGTATCGCCGAGGAAGTCATCGCGCAACTCCGTGTCAAGATTCCCGAGGTGGTCGAGAGCCCCGGCTTCCAGACCACGTACTGGTGGGTGTACGCCGGCGGTCACGGCGCTTCACCTGTCTCCTCTCTGCAGTCCGGATTCGCGTCCGCCTCGCAGGTCGCCTCGAGCGCCATGTCGTCGTCCTCGGGCGGTGGCGGAGGGTTCTCCGGTGGCGGTGGCGGCGGGGGTGGCGGTGGCGGCGGCGGTGCGGGATAGCGGCCGCGGCTCGTTCAGTGTGATGCGAGTCACGAAACAACTTCTCGCGGGTTGCTCGCGCCGTTAAGGTTGCCGATGATGTAAGTACGGCGCAGGCGGCTCGTGAACCGCCAACCGACAGCGTCCTTGGAGGAAACGACCGATGCGTAGGATTACCCAAATTTCGACTGCAGCCCTGGTGGGCCTGCTCGGCGCACCGGTTCAGGCACTCGCCGCGCCCGTAGCCAGCACCGCGACCGCCTGGTTGCATCTTGGCGCGAGCCTGCTGGGACTCGTCGTGGCCGTTGTGCTGCTGATCGAGGCCCTCGCCGTGCGCCGCGTCGCCCTGGGCGGTGCGATCGCCGAGAAGATGAGCTACGTGATCCTCGCGATCGTCTGCCTTGCAGCCTCGGCGCTGGCGCGCTGGACCGGCAACTTCGTCACCGACGTCACGCTCGAGCAGACTCAGCTGGCGAGCGAGTTCCTGGTGATCGTCGCCATGGCGCTGCTCACGGCCTACTTCTTCAGCGTGCGTGCCGCGATGCAGGATTATCTGAAAGTAATGACGTCGACCGACCCGATCCCGCACGCTAAGTCCGACGACTCGGTAGATGCCACAAAGGACAAGCCAGGTGCCTAACGTTCTCGCTACTCGCATCGAGGAAACGCTCCGCCCGGTCATCGGGACGGTTCTGGCCAGCGTATCCGTCGACGTTGAAACGCGCCGCATCGGCAAGAGCCCCGACTCCGTCGACCGCACTGACCTCGTCGACATCTCCGACAACCTGGTCATCGCGTTGAGGCTCGTTGTTGGCCAGGAGATGGCCGAGGCCGCCGCGCGCAGGGTACTCGACCTGGCCTGAGCACCCCGCACCCCGCACCCTCAGATGCCGAGCGACCCCTCGGCGGCCTTCTCGGCGGCGACCAGCGTGATTTCGCTCACGGTGTCGTCGGCCATGCTCATCCATGGGTCGATTCCGGCAGCGATGCGCTGAAGCACGCGAGACGGCGTCATCGCGCGGATATCGAGGTCGTCGGTCAGCTCTTCCCACGCGAGCGGCACCGAGCACGACGGGCCCGACAGGTTGCGTGTGGAGTAGGGCGCGATTGCGCTGGCGCCCTCTGCGTTGCGCAGGTAGTCGAGGAAGATGCGCTCCGTGCGGATGCCCTTGGCGGCCTTGCCGACGAACAGCTGCGGATGGTGCGCCACGATGGTGTCCACGATGGCCTTACACAGACCGCGTATGCGCCCGAACTCCCACACCGGGTCGATAGGAACCACCACGTGGAGACCCTTGCTGCCGGTCGACTTCACGTGGCTGGGAAGTCCTAGTGCCGCGAACTCCTCGCGTACGATGCGCGCACCCTCGCAGATCTGTGCCCTCGTGAGCCCCGGCCCGGGGTCGAGGTCGAAGATTATGCGGTCCGGTCGGGTGGGCATATCCGTCCGCGACAGCCACGTATGAATCTCTAGCACGCCCATCTGCGCCAGCGACACAAGCCCCGTCGCCGAGTCGACCCAAAGCAACGCGTCCTCCTCGGCGTGACCGGTGAGAGTGTGGCCGAGCGTGTAGACGTGATGGGGGAGCCCGGCATCCGGATGGCGCTGGTAGAAGCAGGACCGGCCGTGACCCACGGGACAGCGCAGCAGCGTGAGCGGTCGGTTGGCCACATGCGCCAGCATCGCGGGCGCGATCGCCTCGTAGTACTCGGCCAGCGCGCGCTTTTCGAAGTCGGTCTCCGGGAACAGCAGCTTCTGCGGGTTGGTCACGCGCAC
>JBBRWO010000068.1:0-10218 GCA_038249135.1 Coriobacteriia bacterium | reverse complement strand
CGGACGCTTCATCACATCGGCCTGGACGATGCCGCCGACCGTCCAGTCTCGACGCTCTCGGGTGGCCAGGAGTCGAGGGTCTCGCTTGGCGCCGCTTTAGTGGGCGACCCCGAACTCCTCGTGCTCGACGAGCCCACCGTCGGCCTGGATCCCGCGTTGCGTCGCGACCTGTGGGGCCTCTTCCACGAACTACGGAACGCGGGCAAGACCCTCTTGGTGAGCTCGCATGTGATGGACGAGGCGAGCCGCTGCGACCGCCTCGTGTTTGTGCGAGACGGCGCGATCCTCGCGGACGATACGTTCGAGAACATCCTGGCCGACACCGGCACCGCCAACGCCGACGCGGCCTTTTTGGCACTCACCGAACGGACCGCCGCATGAAGGCCTCGTCGACCGAACGGCGCGCATCATGAACCCAGCGCTCACCTGGAACACTGCCAAGCGCGTGCTGACGCAGTTACGCCGCGACCCGCGCACACTCGTCATGCTCATCGTCCTGCCAGCAGGCCTCACGTGGTTGCTGCAGTACATGTTCTCCCAGTCCCCCGTGCCTCCCACCGGACCAATCTTCAACACCATCGGCCCCCGCATCATGGGCCTCTTTCCCCTCATCCTGATGTTTCTCATTACCTCCATCACGATGCTTCGCGAGCGTCAGTCCGGCACACTGGAACGGCTGATGGTGGGCCCCACCGGCAAGGCAGATGTCATCCTCGGCTACGCGGTCGCGTTCGGCCTGGTGGCGGCGGTGCAGGCCATCGTCATGACCGCGTGGTCCGTGTGGCCGCTGGGACTCGACATCCCCACGGGCCTGTGGCGCCTGGGAATCGTGATGGTGCTCGACGCCCTCGTGGGCACCGCGCTTGGCCTGCTGGCCTCGGCCGTTGCCAAGACGGAATTCCAGGCCGTGCAAATGATGCCCCTTGTCATCATTCCGCAGTTGCTGCTGGCGGGACTGTTCGTAAATCGCACCGACATGCCCACCGCGCTCACGTACGTCTCGGACGTGCTGCCCGTGAGCTATTCGATCGACGCGGTCAACAGCATCCTCGCGGGCGACGGCAACGCGATCTGGGCGCCCGTTGCCATCTTGGGTGCTTTCATCGCGGGTGCGCTGGTACTCGGCGCGCTCACGCTGCGCCGCCGCACCACCTAAGGCACGGCGCGACGCACCGGACTAGCCTGGACTCATGACCCAAGCGAACCCGACCGCCACCCCCGCCACTTCCATCGCCATCCTCGGCGGCGGCGTCATGGGCGGCGCCATCGCCGTCGGCGCGCTCGCCTCTGGGTGGCCCGCCTCCCAGGTCACCGTCGCTGACAAGAATGCCGATGCCCTAGCAGCCCTCGCATCGGCGCACGGCGTGGCAACGACAGAGAGCCTCGCGGCGGCAGCAGCGGGCGCGGATGTCATCGTGTTCGCCGTGAAGCCGCAGGACGCGGCCGCTGCAATCGACGCCTTCGCGGCGTCGGTACGCCCCGGCACGGTGCTACTCACGGTCGCCGCGGGCCTGCCGTCGTCGTTCTACGAGGCGCGCCTACCGGCAGGAACACCCGTGGTGCGGGCCATGCCGAACACCCCAGCGCTGATCGGCAAGGGCGCCACCGCGATCGCGCCAGGCACTCACGCCACCCCCGCGCACATGGCGCTTGCCGCGTCGGTACTCGCAGCGACAGGGCTCGTGGTCGAGGTCGACGAAGCGCAAATCGCCGCCGTTGGGACCGTGTCCGGCTCGGGACCCGCCTACTTCTACGCGTTCGTGGAGGCGATCATCGAATCGGGCATCGCCGAGGGCCTCGACCGCAAACTCGCCACCGAGCTCGCCATCCAGACGTTCATCGGCGCGGCCGCCCTGCTGGAATCGTCCGACGCAAGCCCCAGCGAACTACGTGCCCGCGTCTCATCGAAGGGTGGCACCACGCTCGCAGCGCTGGGCGCGATGTCGGACGCGGGGCTCCAGACCGTGGTAGCGGTGGGCCTCGCCGCAGCGGCCAGACGCACCCGCGAGATGGCAGTGGAACTCGCAGGGGGTTAGTGGGCGCTTCGCCACCACGCGAATCTGCAGCACCCAGTGCTGCTTGAACGACACAAATAACCGTCCGAGAACTCTGAAGCGCCCCAGGATTCTTGCCGCTCCTATGCGGGTTGCGGCTCTCGGGTGAGGGTCGCGTAGTGGGCTTGCTCGAACCCGGCTGGGGGGACGTAGCCAAGGGGAATGCTGAAGGTTTGGTTGACTCCGAGACCGTTTTGATCTGAGTGATCTGGCGGGAAAGGATGGTTGTCATGCCGGTTAAGTATTCGAGGGAGTTCAAGGCTGACGCGGTCGCGTTGGTGCTCTCGCAGGGCATGTCGCAGAAGCAGGTTTGCGCCGATATGGGTGTGTCGAAGTCTGCGTTGCAGGCATGGGTGCGCGGTGTTGAGCTTGCTGGTCGCGGGATCGTGCCTGCGGCGTCGGGCGACGGGCAAGCGCAACCGGATCAGGCGAAGATGTTGAAGCGGATTCGTGAGTTGGAGATGGAGAACGAGATTCTCCGCAAGGCGTCCGCGTATTTGTCGCAGGCGAACTTGAAGATCGGATCTGTCAGCCCAAAATAGTGTTCCCTCTCGTCCGTGAAATGGCCGCGGCCGGCACTCCCTCCAGGGTGTCGGTCGCGGTGGCGTGCAGGGTCCTTGGCTTCACGAAGCAGGCGTACTACCAGTGGCTGCGTCAGCCCGTCACGGATCGTGCGTGGGATGAGGCACATCTGATTAACGCGGCCCGTGATGTGTGGAACGAAGACCGCTGCCAGGGGTATCGATTCGTTGCCGACGAACTCGTCGACACCGGGTGGGTGGTGTCAGAGCGCAGGGTGTGGCGGCTGTGTTCACAGGAGCGCATGTTCTCCACCGCACACCGACGCAAGGGACGCCGCAGGAATCGGCGGCCGGGACCGGCTGTGCACGACGACCTCGTCAAGCGCGACCTCACCGCGGACATGCCCAACCAGTTGTGGTTGACCGATATCACGGAGCACTGGACCGCTGAAGGCAAACTGTGCTTGTGCGGTGTGAAGGACGTGTTCGCGGGGCGGATCGTGGGGTACTCCATCAGCGACAGGATGAAGGCCCAACTGGCAGTGGACGCACTCGAGGACGCGGTACACCGGCGCGGTCACCCGACCGGGGTCATCGTTCATTCGGACAGAGGCAGTCAATTTCGAAGCCGGAAATTTCGGCGTGCTTTACGCCGTCACAAGCTCCGCGGATCAATGGGTCGCGTCGGTGCCTCCCTCTTAACCGGCTATTCGAGCCGAGCCCCCTTATGGCGACACGCCGAGCGGATTGAGATGCACTGTTCTACTGGGTCGCGGGTGCAACATGTGTCGCATGACGGACATGGAAGTCCTGCGGCTCGAGCGACGCGACGCGGAGTGGGTTCTTGTCGGGGAGTATGCGGCCCGGTTCCCTCTGGTGGACGAGTATCTCGCGCATCTGTTGGATCGGAACTATTCGTCGGCGACGGTGCGGTCGTATGGGTATGACCTGCTTGCGTTCTGCCGCTGGCTGACCGGGCAGAACATCGAGCTTGAGGCGGTCACGACGGATGATCTGCTGGGGTTCTTGCGTGCGTGTCGGGAGGCCAGTGTCCCGGGCCGGCCGGGGCCGAACGTGGTCGGGATGGATGGGCAGCGGTTGGATCGGTATGCGGCAACGACGATCAACCGGCGGCTCGCTGCGATCTCGGGGCTGTTCACCTATGCGGGGTTGCGTGACCCGGACCGGCGCAACCCAGTGCCGCGGGGGCGGGAAGCCAGGTGGCGGACGAGTGGGGAGCGGTCCGGGATGCTCGCGCATACGGTTCGTCGTCCCGCGCGGCGGTCCGCGCTGCGACTGCGGGAGTCGCGGCGGTTGCCGGTGGCGTTGTCACCGGCGGACGCGGCGACGTTGACGGGGAGTTTGCGCACGTGGCGGGATCGGGCGATCGCGGGGCTGATGCTGTGGTGCGGGTTGCGGTCGATGGAGGTCCTTGGCCTGCACGTGAAGGACGTCGATATTGGTGGCCGGTGGGTGACTGTGACCGGCAAGGGCGCGAAGCAACGCCGGGTGCCGTTGGATCCGGATGTCGCGTCGGTGATCGATGTTTACCTGCTCGCGGAGCGCCCCGAGTCGGAGTCGGACCGGTTGTTCCTGGTTGCGAAGGGCCCGAACCGGGGCGGCCCGCTGACGGCTGCTGGGTTGCGGACGGTGTTCCGCTATCACCGGGAGTTGACCGGAGTGGCTGGCGGGCACCCGCATGCGTTGCGGCACACGTTCGGGACGGTGCTTGCTGAGGCTGGTGTTGATCTTGCGGTGATGCAGGCACTGCTGGGTCATGCGCATGTGGACACCACCGCGCGTTATGTTCATCTTGCCCCGACCCATGTGAAGGCACAGTTCGATGCTGCACGCGACCGCATCCGCGCTCAGCAACGCTGACGCTCAGCGTCCTGCGTTGCGGGGCGATGTGTTGCTGGCCGCGTATCTGAGCCACCTGGCCGACACGGGTCGCGGCAACGTCCCCTACGAGCGGGCTGCGCGCCGGTTCTTCGACACCTGGCCCGATCCGGCAGGCTGGGCGGCTCTGCCGCTTGGGCAGCGGCTCGCGGCGGACAGTGCGACCAGGCCGGTGATCACGTTCCTGATGCTGCACCAGGGGCTGCAACCGGGATACGACTACCTGTTGTCGCGAAAGCTGTCGCCGATCTGGCGGGAACTGCAGACCAGCCCCCTACGAGGCGAGATCGACCGGTTCCTGGATGCGGCCGAACAGTTGGGGTTCACGATGCGCACTCGCCTTGCCACCGGTTCGCAGGTCCCCACAAGGCTGCTGATCCAAACCGGCAAGCCGATGAGCGCGCTTACTCTTGACGACCTTGACGAGTTCGCAGCCGCCTGCCACGCGCGGCAAGCCGCGACTGGGAAGTCCCACCGCCACTACTTCTCTGCGATCAGCACGGCGCATATGGTGCTGTTCCACCTCGGCGTTTTGGATTCCCCGCCGCGCAGCGGCGGTCCAGTCCCGTTCGATCAGCGTCTCGCTGGGGTCGCTGCACCGTTGCGGGGTGAGTTGATCGGCTACCTGGAACGCAAACGCGCGACCTGTGAACGCAAGACCGTGTCAGCGATGGCGACCAGACTCAAACACTTCGGAGAGTTCCTCACCAAGATCGACCCGGGGCTGACGAGTGTGAGGGATCTGGATCGGCGCCGTCATATCGAACCGTTCCTGGCCTCTTTGGTCGACGCGGTCAGTGACAAAGACGGCGGCCCGATCAGCATCGGCGACCGCAACCGGCGGGTCGTCGCGGTTGCGACGTTCCTGACCGACATCACCGAATGGGGATGGGAGGTCGCCCCACCCCGCAAGGTGATCTTCCGTGACGACATCCCCAAGCTTCCACAACTGCTGCCCCGCTACCTCCCCATCGATGCGGATCGGCGGCTCACCGCCGCGCTGAGCGAGCATCCCGACAACGAGTTGGCCGCACTGGGGTTGCGACTGCAACGCGCCTGCGGGTTACGGATCGGGGAACTGCTCGACTTGGAATTGGACTGCGTCCATCAGATCAATGGCAACGGCGCGTGGTTGAAAGTGCCGCTCGGCAAGCTCGCTACCGAACGCATGGTCCCCCTCGACGTCGAGACTGTTGAGGTGATCGACCGGATCATCCAACTCCGCTCCCACGGCAGGCCGTTGCCGCACCCCCGCTACCGTCGACCCGCACAGTTCCTGTTCACCTATCTCGGGCGTCGCCTCACCCAGCAGGGCATCCGCCACGAACTCGACCACGCCGCCCAGACCGCAGGACTCGGCCACATCACCTCCCACCAACTGCGACACACCTACGCGACCGCGCTGGTCAACGCCGGCGTCTCTCTGCAAGCACTCATGGCATTGCTCGGGCACGCCAGCGCCGAGATGAGCTTGCGTTACGGGCGCCTGTTCGACGTGACGGTCCGCACCGAATACGAACGCGCCCTCGACCTCGCCAAACAGCACACCCCGACAACGGACCCCGCCACGTCACCGACCGGTCGAGCCCAGCTACCGTTAACCGTGATCACCGGCGGCCACGACTGGAAAGACACCCCACTGCTGAAGTCCCGGATGGCCGGCGGGTTCTGCCTGCGCACCCCCGCCCAGGGCGCATGCACCTACGCGAACATTTGCGAACACTGCCCGTCCTACAGGTCCGAACCTTCCTCGCTTCCGATCCTCGCCGTCCAACGCGTCGACGCTGAAGCCCTGGCCCGCGACGCCCAACAGCGAGGATGGATCGACGAAGCCGACCGACACCGCAAACTCATCGCCCGCCTCGACACACTCATCGCCGACACGGAGAAACCAACCGGATGACCACCACGCTAAACCGGATCGAACGCGTCTGCGCCGACCTCGCGCGAGACGGCCACCGCATCACGGTCGCAGCCGTCGCCACCCACGCCGGAATCGCCCGCTCCACCATCTACCGCAACACCGAACTGCGCGCCATCATCGAGCACCACCGCAGCGCGGCGCCCGACGGGACGATCACCGCTATCACCGACGAACTCGCGACGCTGCGCGCAGCCGTTCAAACACTCGCAGACACCGTCCGCGATCACGACGCGAAAATCCGACTCATCACCCGCCACTAACCAGGATTACCCGGCCAATCAGAAAAGCACCCCCGATTAGCCGGATAATGCGCAGACAATGCAGCCATGGAAAGCTTCTTTAGCTTGCTGAAGAAGAACGTCCTCGACCAGCAGTCCTGGGCCACGCGAAACCAACTGAGACTCACGATCGTGTATTGGATCGAAGCCCGCTACCACCGCCGTCGGCGCCAACGTCGCCTCGGAAAGTTGACCCCCATCGAGTTCGAGACCATCATGGAGCACGCCGCGGCACGCGCGGCATAAGGAAACGAGTCAACCAAAGGCTCAGCATTCCCCACCAAAACAGCGGCTAGGAGAAGCCGGCCAAGAGCCCACAGGAGGGGTGCGGTGGCCGACGCGATCATTTGTCTATCGTGCCAGGTTGGGGGGATCCCGGTGACTGCTCGTATGCCTCCTGTCCAGCTGAAGTAACGCCGATCCTTATCGATACTTCGCCCACCTTCGGCTCTTCCCATACGCTCGCTTGGCTCAGAGACGCGGCCGCTTCATCGGGCGAAATCTTGGAAAGCTTCCCGTACGGCTCCTCGCAGTGAAAAAGGTCAGCCCAGTTCCGTTGCAGGAGTTCGGCCACTACGTCTTTTGCCCGCTGGATCAGTGCATCATTGGGATCCTCAGGTCGCAACGACCTAAGTTGCCAGACCACTTCCCATAGACCGGAATAGTCCTCGATGGCCAGCCAGAGGATTGCGCGCTCGTCGTCTTTCGTCATGGACCCAACACCAGATTTCCTTGAAGCGGGATACGCGTGATCGTCCCGTCGCGACTGACACGAAGATACGGACCACCGTGCAAAGGATCGACAGCACCGGGCCAACCATCTTCGATCATTATCGCTTCACCAGGTCGCGCGGGGTTGAGGAAGCGCGTGCCGCTTCCCGTCTTCAGGGGCATTTCGGTCCAGCCTTCCGGGATGAGTTGACGGATCTCAGCGGGAGTGGCACCCCGGAGACTTGCAAAGTCGTCGAGACTTCTCGCGACGATGGGCAAGGTGTCCGCGGCTTCGGCAACGCGTGCAACTTCGGCAACGCGTGCGACCTCAACGGCACGCGTGGCGTTCAGGGCCGCTTCTGCCGCACCGGCACCCTCGGCGCCAGGGATGAAGAACATCCCAACGGTCAAGATCGTTTGGCTCGTGCCCCGCCCACACGTGTCATAGTCGCCCGACATGCACGCATCCATTGTCGGCCCGAACGTGTAGTCCCGCACCAACTGGAACCCGTAGTCCCACGCATCACTTGGTGCCACATCCCCCGTGACCACACCCACCGACATCATGTTGAACGTTTGCGAACGCACGAACACATCCTTGGCCGTGTCCCACATCGCCGACTGCTCAGCCCGGGATTCCTTAGCGCACGCATTCATCCTGGACCACCCGCCCGCAATGCACTGGACGCTGTGCACCGCCAAAGGAATGGGTGTCAAACCAACAACAAACTTGCCCACACCCGTGACCTCACCCAGAAGCATCTTGCCAATGTCCGGCCCGGAGCCCTTCACCGTGGCACCAAAATCACCCCAAAAACCCTTGTCCGCAGCCTTCGCAGAAGCAGCCTCGTCTTCCGTGGCCCTCTTCACCACAGCCAACGCCTCGTCACGGGTGACGTTGCGGTTATACGATTCCCGCGACTGCTGCCCCAACTGCGCCAACGCGACCTGCATGTTCTGCTCGTTCTTGGCACTATTCACGCCATAGAACGCGCTGCGAGCAATTTGATCCATCGCAGCCCGAACCACAGGGTCAGGTGAGGCATACAACCTGTTATACGTCGCCATCATCTGATCCACCGTCCACGACGACGACAAGCGAGACTGCGCCGTGACCGCCCGATTCAAACCCTCAAACGCCGACGCAAACGCCGCATTCAGTGACGCCAACCTCTGTGCCTGCAACGCAGCCGCAGCACGGTAGAACCCCAGGTGGTCCACAAACGACTCCGGGGCGCCCTCCACATACGCGTAACGGTTCATCGACGCCGCCCGCGTGGTCGTGCCCCTAAACGTGTCAGCCTGCAACCACACCCGCGACGCCGCGTCATACGACCTAGTGGCAAACTCCGTCAGCCCGCCCGTCACTTCCCGCCCCGTGAAACCCGTCACCGTCGCCCATGCCGCAGTGTCGAATACGTCACCAAAATCACCAAAGACCTGCACATCCTCAGAAACCACACCACCGGTCGCGATCGCCACAGGGGAACCCAACAAGTCCCCCAACACGTCATGCATGGTCGTGACCACGCGGCCGCGCTGTTGCTGCCCGTTTCCCTGAACGGTGATCTCAGACTGCACCCCACCCAGCGGGTCCCTCACCACCTGTGTGGCCCCATCGGCGACCACATCCATGCCGTCATACAACCTGTTGGTTGCCACACCGTTCTGGACCACGGTGAGGGCACGGCCCACACCGTCACGCACAAAGCGGACACTGGTGTCATCGACGGCCGGGTGCACGTTGTCCCCCGTGCTCACGGACGTGACAACGTCGTCGCGCCCGTCATATGTGAAGTCCGCCTGGAAAACAACCCGCGACCCCCACGGCTTCGACTCCCTCACCGTCTCACCCACCCGGTTACCACGCCCGTCATACGTAAACGCAGACACCTCACGGGGCAGCTGAGGATTCCATGTTTCCGTCTTCACCGAGCCCACCAACTCGTTGACCACGTTCACCTCACGGGCAACCACAAACCCGTCACGAGGCCTAGTGGTGGACGTGTCATTCGTGTGGGACTCAAACACCAGATTTGATGCCGCATCCCACCCATACGTGACCGTGTCCTCCGTCGACACCGAACCCACCAAACGCCCCAAAGCGTCATGCTGGAACGACGCCACACGATGCGTGCCACCCGTGGCAGTATCACGCCTAGACACCAACCCACGCGAGTCATACACGTAATCCAAAACCACCGAACTAGCAGCCGCCTGGGCCTTCCACCACGCCTTCCCACTCTCCCAAGAACACTCCCCCTGACACGGCACAGGACGCACCCCCACACCACCGCCCTGCCCCACAGCACCGCCCAGCCCCACAGGACTGCTGAGCCCCACGTGAGCGATCCGGGTGGCACGGCCCACGCCGTCACGTGTGACAGTGGTGGTCACACCCGAAGGCAGGACCGTCTTGGCCAAACGTCCGTCACCGTCATACAAATACGCGGTAGTGCCCGTCAGGTCCGTTTGTGACACCGCAAGACCCCTACGATCAAACGTGCGCGTCAGTGTCCTGCCGTCCGAATAGGCGGTCCCCACCTCGTTACCCACACCATCAAACGTGTGAGACTGCGTGTGAGAGCGAGCATCCGTCTCAGACGTGACCCGCCCAGCCCAGTCATACCCCCACCACGACTCCCCCACACTGTCCTTCATCGTGAGCCGGTTCCCCACCCCATCAAACGCGTAATGCCTCATGTCAAGATGCTCGCGAAAGTTGTTCCCGTGCCTCATCTGGTTTTGCTCGCGAAACGTTGGCGGTGACTGCGTTGGTCTTGTCCTTGGCCAGGGCGATCAGACGGGTTTGGATCGTAGTGATCTTGCGG
>JBBRWO010000067.1:0-10970 GCA_038249135.1 Coriobacteriia bacterium | reverse complement strand
GGCTTGGCCGACATCGTGAAGATCGACCGAGAGAACCCCGAGTTCAAGTCGCGCGTCCGCGAGATCAAAGAGCGCGCGGTTCTCTTCCTCGAGGCGATGGAGCGCGACGGCGGCTACTTCCGCAGCGTCGAGGACGCGTACTTCGTCGACTCCGGCGAGTATCCCGAGACCAACGACGACGGCATCAAGCGCTATGCCGCCGGGGGCGTCGCAGAGGGCACCATCGTGCTCCGCGAAGCCGACTACCTCGCGCCGGTCTGCCACCACTTTGGCGAGAACAACCTGCCCCAGGGCGTTGAGAAGCCGTGCCACGCGATCGGTGGCTGCACGCTGTGCAACCCCGACCTGATCCCGTTCACCGACGAGCTCGACCCCACCGACAACGTCAACGTGCGCCTCGCCCAGACCGCCGAGCACCGCGAGCGCGGCCTCATCACGCCCGAGGTCCAGTGGGCCGCCGACGGAGTCGTGGTCGTGACGATGTTCCTCCCCGCCGAGGAGCGCGTGGCCGAGGCCGCCGCACTCGAGTTGGGACGCTCGATGAACCTGCGCGACTGCGAGGTCATCCACAAGCAGGTCATGCACCCCGCCGAGGGCTCGCTCATCGAGCTCAAGGGAGTGCTCGACGTCGCCATCGATCCCAAGACCCTCGTCATCCCCGAGGAGGTCGTGCCCCTCTCGGACGAGGAGATCCGCGAGTTCGTCGCCGCGCGCGGCCTGAAATGCGTCGCTGCGACCGTGGGCATGGACGAGCACTCTGTGGGCATGTTCGAGATCATGGACATCAAGCACGGCGGTCTCGAGAAGTGGGGCTTCACCTGCGAGTATCTGGGCACGTCGGTCCCGGTCGAGAAGCTGCTGGACGCCGCCATCGAGCACGCCGCGCAGATCGTGCTCATCTCCACCATCATCACGCACGGTGACATGCACCGTTCAAGCATGCAGAAGCTCGCCGACCTCGCCGCCGAGAAGGGCGTGCGCGACAAGCTTCTGCTCATCAGCGGCGGCACGCAGGTCACCGACAAGCTCGCGACGGGCTGGGGCATGGACGCCGGCTTTGGCCGCAAGACCAAGGGCGTCGACGTCGCCACGCGCATCGTCGAGATCATGCGCGAGCGGGGGATGTAGCCGATGCCGCTCGAAGATATCGCAGAACAGAAGACCGCATTCCTGAAGCGCTTCGGCGCCGACGAAGGCACCGGGGTCGCACGCACGCGGGCGCTCCAAGACGCGATCTCCTCGGCGTTGCTGAAGAACGCGCTCTACGCTCCGGCGGCGACGTCGGCGCAGCGACAGGATGCGAGCGCCGAGTGGAAGCAGATGCTCCAGACGATCGCCGCCGAGTACATCGAACCCGTCACCGCCGAGAAGTACGAGCTTGATCTGGAGCGGCTGCAGGCGTTCATGAACCGCGGCTTCAGCCAGTGCTTTCGTCAGGCTCGGCATCCCAAGTTCGGCTATGAACCCGGATTCCGGATCTCGCACGCGCAGAAGAGCCTGTCGCTGGTGCTTAAGCACCTCTGGTGTCTGGACCTCATCGCGATGCCGCCGGAGTGCCCGGTCGACCGACCCGTACTCGTCGCGGCCCGCGCGGGCGAGCTCAACTCCAAATGGACCGACGTGAACGCGATCGCCGCCCACCGCGTGAAGATGGGGTTCATCGCCGAGGCGGCAGCGAAAGAAGACCTCGCGATCGCCGAGTGGGAGTTGAAGACGGTCAACGGGGGATAGCGGAGAGCCGACGCGAGACGCTTAGCCCACTACTCGAACAACAGCCCGAGCGAATCCTGCCGCGCGTGCAGCACGCGTAAGATAAGTACTTCATCAGGAAGAACGCGATAGAAGATCAGATAGGGCTCGATCACGATGAATCGAACGTCGGCGGATCGAGGATAAGCGTCGTCTTGTGGCAGCAGTGCGCCGAGTTGCGGGAACTCGCCCAAGCGTTCAACCGCGTTGTAGATGCGACGCGCAACCACCACCGCGGCTTGACGACCGTGCTCGTTGGCAAAGGCAAACGTCGCGTCGATGTCGTAGCTGGCGTGCGGAGTAATTGTGATCCGCAGCGGCCTACTCTTTGCCGGCACCGAGTCGCTCCCAAATCGGATCGAACACTTCATCGAGCGTCAGTGTCGGTTCACCGTTCTCGATTTCTCGCTCTGCGTCCCAAAGCCTCGTCCGCAGTTTCAGCCACGCTTCGGCTTTCTGGTACGACTCCCAACTCATCACAACGAGGTCCGCCTCGCCGTTGCGCGTGAGCACCACCGGCTCGTCAGTGGCATGACACATCTCCGAGAACCCTTTGTAGTCCTGGCGAATTGCGGTGGACGGCTTGATGAGCATGGGACGCCTCCGGAGAGTGGGCGAAGTATCACTTTGATGCATGAATTCTACCACCTCTCCATCAGGCCGCCTTTACCACGATTGTGACCGCTGACCCTTCCCGCGTTCTAACCGGGAGCCAACCGGTGCCAGACCCTCCTGCTATCCTGCCTTTACTGCTCGATAGTCAGCCCAGGTGGTGCCCTATGCCCGTACTCAGCTCCTTCGTCCCACGCCCCGTCGACGCCCTTGTGGCTGAGATCGGCTCGACCACCACGGTGGTCTCGGCGTTCGACGGGCTGGCGGGCTACCCGGCGAGCGAGCCGCGGCTTCTCGGCCAAGGCTTTGCGCCGACGTCGGTGGCTGACGGCGACGTCGGGATCGGCCTGGCTGCCGCTCGTGCACAGCTAGAGGCCGCCACAGGGCCGCTCGCGCCCGCGATCACGCTCGCGACCTCCTCGGCGGCGGGCGGACTGCGCATGACCGTGCACGGGCTCACGACGCGCATGACCGCGATGGCCGCGCGCGAGGCGGCGCTGGGCGCGGGCGCCGTGGTGAAGTACCAGACCGCGGGCCGGCTGCGCGACGGCGACATCGCGCGCATCGCCGAAGCCGCCCCCAACCTGATCCTGCTCGCGGGCGGCGTCGAAGGCGGCGACACCGACACCGTGCTCTACAACGCCGGCCGGCTCGCGGAGCTGCCGGTGCGCCCCATCGTTGTCTACGCCGGCAACTCCGCCGTCGCGGGCGAGGCGCGCGCGCTGCTCGAGACCGCCGGCTTCCGCGTCCGGGTGACCAGCAATGTCTACCCCGCGATCGACGAGCTCGACATCGTCCCCGCGCGCGCCGTCATCCACGACGCCTTCGAGGAGCACATCACGCACGCACCCGGCATGGAGCGCATCGGCGAGTTCGTGACCGGCCGCATCCTGCCCACCCCCGGCGCCGTCCTCATCGCCGCCGAGAAGCTCGCGGTAGTCCTCGGCGACCTCGTCGTGGTCGACGTGGGCGGCGCAACCACCGACGTGCACTCGATCACCGATGGCAGCCCGGAGCTCTCGGCGATGCTGGTCGACCCGCAGCCGCGCGCCAAGCGCACCGTCGAGGGCGACCTCGGCACCTTCGTCAGCGCCATGCACGTCGCAGAGATGATGCCACCCGCCGAGAAACCCGCCACGCTCCCACCCGCCGTCCCCACCACGCCTGGGGAGATCGCCGCCGCCCTCGCACTCGCACGCTACTGCGCGGTCACGGGCGTCGAGCGCCACGCGGGCAAGCTGTCGCACCTGTACACGCCCACCGGACGCCAGACCATCGCGAGCGGCCGCGACTTGACCGCGTGCCGGCTGCTCATCGGCACCGGTGGCGCGCTGACGCGGCTGCCCGACGGCGTCGCGATCCTCGAGCAGACCCGCGCGCGCTCGGCGACCTACGGAGAGCGGCTTCTGCCGCCCGTCGACGCCGTCTGCGCGCTCGACACTGCGTACCTGTTCGCGTCGTGCGGCGCACTCGCCAGCCACTTCGGCGATGATGCTGTGGTGGCGCTTATGCGCTCCTCGATCGGCCTCTGACCCGCCCGCCACCCGGTCGCACCCTGCGGCCGCCCGACCCGCCGCCACTGAAAGGCCCGCAGATGCTCGCCAAAGCCACTCTCACCATCGACCTCGCTAAGATCGAAGCGAACGCCCGCGCCGTCGTCTCGGCGCTGCCGGGTGTCGACATCGTCGGCATCACCAAGGTGACCTGCGGCGCGCCGGAAGTCGCACGTGCGATGCTCGCCGGTGGTGTGAGCGCGCTGGGCGAATCGCGACTCGAGAACGTCGCCCGACTGCGAGACGCAGGCATCACGGCGCCCGTCTGGCTGGTCCGCGCCCCTGCGCCGGCGCTCGCGGATGAGACCGTCAGGCTGGTGGACGTCTCGGCGATCAGCGAGATCGCGATCGCGGAAGCACTCGACGCTGCGGCCGCCCGCGCCGACCGCCGCCACGCCATCCTCGCGATGGTCGACATCGGCGACTTGCGCGAAGGCATGATGCCCGAGGAGGTGCCGGCGTTCCTCTCGGCGGTGTCGGAACTCACGAACCTCGACATCATCGGACTGGGCGCGAGCCTGACCTGCTACGGCGCCATCGTCCCCGACGAGCGCAACCTCGCGCTGCTCGCCGAGCTGACCGCCGCCGCTGAGGAACAGCTCGGCCACGGTCTCATCATCTCCGGCGGCAGCTCGACCTCGCTCGACCCGGTGCTGCATGGTCTGGCGCCGAGCGCGATCGACAATCTGCGCATCGGAGAGGCGATCATGCTGGGAGTCGACCCGGCCACACGCGAGCAGATTCCCGGCCTTGAGCTTCACGCGGATGCCATAACGTTCTCGGCGCCGGTGATCGAGTGCAAGGTCAAGCCGAGCAAGCCGATCGGGACCAGCGCGCAGGATGCGTTTGGTGGCTCACCGGTGTTCGAGGATCGCGGCCTGCGAAGGCGGGCAATCGTCGCCGTGGGGCGCCAGGATGTTCCGCCGGGCGACCTCACCCCGGTCGACTCGCGCGTCGAGGTGCTGGGCGCGTCGAGCGATCATCTCGTCCTCGACGTCGATGCTCTGCCGATGCCGCTCGCAATCGGTGATGCCATCGAGTTCACGCCGGGCTACTCGGCGGTGCTGGCGCTGTGCACGTCGCCGTACGTGGACGTGGTCTACCTGACCAATCGGTAGTGGCTCTCCGGCTACGACCAGTCAGGACGAGCGCTTCGCCAGGGTCTTCTCGGCACCTTGAGCCAGGCGGAAGACGAACGCCTTACCTTGTCGGCGGTGCTCCAGGTAGCCGGCGGCGACCAATTTTGTGAAATCCTGCCGTGCGGTCTCGTAGCCCAGTCCTCGGGTACGCGCATGGTGCTTGATGGTGAAGTCATAGTCGGGGGAGCGGAACGCACGGTCCAGGATCAGCGCCTGGCGGTGGTTGACGTCGAGATCCGCGAAGCGCGCGGTGACCTCACGGTATCGTGCGAGACGACGACGCAGCTCGCTCTCGACGAACTCGTTGGACCTCGTGATGACCCCGAGTTGGCGGATGAATCGGCATGTCAGATCCTCGTCGGTCTCGGCACTTTCCTGCGGCTTCTGGCCTGAGTCGATGATGCCCATGACGTTGTAACCGTAGCGCAGCGCGGCCGCCATCGAGACGAGCCGGCTTACCGCATAGTTGTACTCGTTGAACGGCCGAACCCGACGAATCCACCAAGCCAGTGCCAGACTCTTGATGAGCGGATGTACGAAGGGGACATCCTGACTCTCAGAGTAGGCCTGCATCGCCTTGAGCTCCGCGAGAATATGAGCGGGTGGCGTGACCAAGGTGTCGGATCGCATCTCGGCGGGCTCGTCGACCGAGCGCAACGTGCCGGCGTCTGGATCCCCTTCACGCAGCATTCGGTGGACGCCCATGATGTACTCGGGTGTGATCGCTTGGCTCAGGGTGTCGGGAAGACCGCGTATCGTGTGGTAGAAGCGCAGGGCGATGACGGCGGCCTCACTGGAGGGCGCAGTGTCGTCATAGATGGAGGAGATGACCTCCGCGCGCATTTTTGCCAGCGCGATCTCGGAGGGGTCTTCGGCCTGCGTCTTGCCAAGAGCAATCAGGACGGCTTCCTCGGCCATGAGGCGGTCCCGGACGATCCACTCCTCGTCGGCGGGGAGTTCCGTCTTTCCCAGGAGGCTTCGCGTCGCCCAGGTGTCGATTTCGTAGAGGGCCTCCATGAGCTGCGCTGTCGGTGTCACACGCACCTGGAAATCGCCCCACGCGCTCTCCAGGACCAGCAGCCCCGTCGACCGGCGGACGGCGGAGATCAGTCGCCACACCGCCTCGCGAGACACGCCGACTCCGAATCTGAGCGAGTCAAAACCTTCGCGACCGTAGTAGTCCGTGTTCGCCGCAGTGAACAGATTGTCGAGACGGCCCGACTCAAGAGCCTCGAATACCTCGGCAGCATCTTGGGGTTCGATCTCGGGGGCCACTCTCTACCTGCTTTCGTCTGATGCGGTGAAACCACTCATTCGACGCAGACTACCATGCGTCGTGCCGCGGGCACACTGCGATACTCGTGGCATTTAATCCCTGAATCTACAAAACAGGTCGATAAGCGATGTCTCCATCGCTCTAGGAGCCGTATTGCGTCAATCAGAAGGTGTGAAGTTTCAAACGGTCGCTAGCCGTGAATGGCACTTCTACCCACAATGACCGCCCCTTCCAGGTAGTTCCAACCGTTCGTAGAAGTTTACTACCCAATATTTGAGAATGGGGAGTATAGTGTGATTGTCGATCCGGCAGATCGTCGACCACTACAAGGGGAAAGGGGTGCGCGTATGCACCGAGTGCTTCTATTCGACTCAGCCACATGGCTCGTGTGGCTGGCCCCGTTCGTTGGGGTATTCGCGGCAGGACTCACCAAGCGGCGAGATCCGGCCATCGAGGGCGACCGCGTGCTCAGGCACGACAATGCCGCGATCCTCGAGCACTGGACGCATGGCATCGGAACGGCTGTGCTCCTGATCAGCGGAATCGCACTGGGAGTTTGGTTCCTGCCGGCGCTCGTCGGGAGCGGCGAGCCTGTATGGAACATGATGGATGTGCACTTCGGGGCGGTTGTGGTGTTCCTGTTCGGTACCTTCTACTACGGTGCGAACACGCTTCTGGCGAAGAAGCGCTTGAAAGAACACCTGCCGACCAGGGACGCTGTCGAATTCACGAAGCGCCACTACGGGCTGCTTCTCGGCTTCAAGAGATTCACGATGCCACCGGAACGAAAGTACTTCGAGAGCGAGAAGATGGCGTATCTCCTCGCGGTCGCTTCGACGTCGGTCATCATCATCACCGGCTTCGTGAAGGTCGCTGCGCACGCATTCAACGTGCCCGCCGCAGTGATGTCAGCCACCACGCCAGTTCATGACATCGCCACAGTCGCGATGCTCGCGTTCTTCCTCGCCCATGTGTTCTTCGCGGCGGTCCTTCCCATGAGTTGGCCGGTGTTGCGATCGATGTTCACCGGCTACGTGGATCTGGACTACGCCAAGCATGAGCACGCTGGCTGGCTGGCCGAGCTCGGCTACGAGGAGTCCGAAGAGACATCCGTCGCGGAGAAGACCGCAGCCTAGTCGGGCTCCGGCAATTCTGAAGGGAAACACCGATGGTTGATAAGAACACGAACTCGGCGAAGCCGGCGGCTTCCGCAGACGAGAAGGGCACGCTTTCGCGCAGGCAGTTCCTGAGTGGCTTCGGCGGCTTGGGCGTGGGTATCGTACTAGGAGGAGCCCTGTTCCAGGGCTTCCTCATGCCCGATGAGGTCATTGCGATCCCTGCTTCCAGCGGCTACCTGCTCGTCGACTCCAAGAAGTGTCAGGGCTGTAACACGTGCATGATGGCGTGCTCGCTCACGCACCATGGCGTGCAGAGCCTCTCGCTCTCGCGCATCCAGATGGTTCAGGACCCGTTCGCGAAGTTCCCCGACGACAAGTCGGTCATCCAATGTCGGCAGTGCCCTTCACCTTCGTGCGTGGAGGCGTGTCCCACCAAGGCGATGCGCATCGACAAGACGAGCGGCGTCCGCACCGTCGACAGCGCCAAGTGCGTCGGATGTCAGGCATGCGTGAACGCCTGCCCGTTCGACACGACCCGTGCCGGCTGGAACTTCGAGGAGAAGCACGCGCAGAAATGTGATCTGTGTCTCGACACCCCGTTCATGGACGCCGACGGCGGTCCCGGCGGCACGCAGGCGTGCGTATCCGTGTGCCCCGTTGGCGCGATCAGCTTCACGAAGGAGATCCCGCTGCAGTCCGATAAGGGCTACGACGTCAACCTCCGCGACGAAGGCTGGGCGGCCCTCGGGTTCGCGACCGACGACGAAGGCAAGATCGGCCCCAAGGCCGCCCCGACATCCACACACTAGAGATCACGCGGTCGCGCACCATGCGGTACGTGTTGACTGATCAGGAGGCATCGCTATGGCAACAGGTGGATATGTAGGCAGCATCCTCCGAGTGAATCTCACCACTCGGAAGACCTCGGTCATCGAGACCGAGAAGTACGCGAGCTGGGGTGGTGGACACGGGCTTGGCTCGGCCATCTTCTGGGACCTGTGCAAGGACAAGACGGTCTCGGGGCTCGATCCGGCCAACGTGGTCACGATCATGACCTCTCCGTTGAGCGGCACGATGGTGCCATCGGCGTCGGGTCGTGTCGAGGTGCAGGGTATCGGCGCGAGTTCCTACCCCATCAACTGGTTCACTCGCTCCAACTTTGGAGGCCGCTTTGGTGGACAGCTGAAGTACGCGGGCTGGGATGGCATCGTGCTCGAGGGCAAGGCCGACAAGCCCGTCTGGCTCGACGTCGTCAACGACAAGGTCGTCTTCCGCGACGCCGCTGACCTGTGGGGCAAGGACACGCAGGAGACCCAGAAGCTCATCTGGGACAAGAAGGATCGTGAGGAGCACGGTTGGACGGAAGTGGGTCAGAGCCGCGACGCAGGACGAACCACCCAGAAACCCGCGATCATCACCGTGGGCCCCGCCGGCGAGAACATGTCGAGCCTGGGCTGCTTGGTACACGACGCCGGTAACGCGGCCGGTCAGGGCGGGTTCGGCGCGGTGTTCGGCTCCAAGAACCTCAAGGCCATCAGCGTGGTGGGCACCGGCTCGATCGAGGTGGCCGATCCTGCGGGCCTGTTCGCCGCCCGCATGTGGGCGAAGGAAGAGTACGCCGCCAAACCCGGACAACCGGCACACCCCAACGGCCCGAGCTTCGGTGTCGACCCTGCACCGGTTCTGATGTACGGAGCTCCGCCAAAGGTCGCCAAGGGACCGCAGGCGTGCCAGGGCTGCATCAACGGTTGCAGAGCGAGGTTCGCCGACGGTGTGGCCAACGAGTCCTCGTGCCAGGAGACCTCGATGTACAAGGTTTTCGACGTGCTCGCGCACGGCGAGGGCACCGAGGCGTCCATTATCGCGACCGACCTCGTGCAGAAGATGGGCGTGAACTCCTACGAACTCATGCAGGGCATGGGCTACCTGTACGCACTCAGCAAGATGGGGATTCTGGGAGCCGGCAAGGAGATCGATACTGACCTCGACATGTCCCGTATCGGGGAGACCGATTTCGCGGTCGACCTCATCAACAAGATTGCTCACCGAGAAGGCATCGGCGAGGACCTCGCGCAGGGTTTCGTGCGCGCCGCGAAGAAGTGGGGCCGCCTCGAGAAGGACTGGGCGACCGGAATCCTGGACTTTCCGTACTGGGGCTACGCGAACCACGGCTACGATCCGCGCGCTGAACTCGAGTGGGGTTACGGCTCCATCATGGGTGAGCGCGATATGAACCTGCACTGCTTCAACGCGAACTTCTGGAGCGTCATCAAGCACGTGATGGGCAAGGTACCCATGCCTGTCTCGGCGGAAGAGTACGCGAAGATCGCCTCGTCGAAGATGGTGCCGTATGAGGGCGATATGTCGATGCTGGATTACAGCACCGACAACATGTACTCGGAGTCCATGGCCAAGCTCGTGGTCTGGCAGGGACACTACGGGCGCTTCTGGAAGCAGAGCGCGTTGTACTGCGACTTCCGCTGGCCTGACTTCACCAACTACAACCGCGATGACAACGTGGGTATCACCGGAGACGGCGAGCCCAAGTTCTGGAATGTCGTCACCGGACAGGACCTGACGTTCGCCGACGGCATCGAGCTGGGTCGCCGCATCTTCAACCTCGACAACGCCATCTGGGTGCTCCAGGGCCGCCAGCGCGACATGGTCCAGTTCGCCCCGTACATCTACGACGTGCCGCTGAAGTCCAGCCTCGTGGGGCCGTTCTATCCCATGGCGGGCAAGGTCGGCGACAAGTGGGAGTACATCAACTGCGTGGGCCGCTCGATCGACCGCGAGGGCTTCGAGCAGTGGAAGACGCACTTCTACAACCTCGAAGGCTGGGACGAGAAGTCCGGCTGGCCCACCCGGGAGACGCTCGACAAGCTCGATATGGCCTACGTGGCCGACGCTCTCGAAGATGCCAAGAAGCTGGGAGGCGTCTGATGGCCGAGTTCACGCGGATGACGCCCGAAGCAGCCGAGAGGTTCCTCTCGCCGCAGCCCTACGAGGAGCGCATTCACGTGAGCCTCGTCGGCAAGCACGGCGGATTCCAGCCCGTTCCGGTTCTCTCGGCGGCGGAGTTCGTGAAGGTGACCACGGGACTGAATCCGGTGTTCTCGGCTGATGACCTCGCGGTATGGGTGACCGAGCGTCTGGGCGATGCCGAGCTGGGCGATGCGATTCGCGGCGAGTGTGCCGACCTGGCGCTGTTCCAGCAGGCGCCCGTGGCCTGCGCGCTGGTGATCGAGCGGCTCGCACAGGCCGAGGAGGTTCTCGGCGTAACGATTGCCGCTCAGGCCGAGTAGCACACGGCGCACGTTGTGCGGCGAAGAGGCGATAGACAGGGGTCGGACGCACCAGGTCCGACCCCTAGGCAGGCTATACCTTCTTCACATATTTCGACTTCAGTGCGATCTGGCCGACTCCTTCGACTTTGCAGTCGATGTTGTGGTCGCCTTCCGCGATCCTGATGTTGCGCACCTTGGCGCCCATCTTGATCGCGCCGGAAGTGCCCTTCACCTTC
>JBBRWO010000066.1:0-11018 GCA_038249135.1 Coriobacteriia bacterium | reverse complement strand
GGCCGAGGTCACGCAGCAACTATCTCCGCAACCCGGTTCGATCATCGTTGATTGCACCTTAGGCGGGGCAGGACACGCGAAACGGCTTCAAGACCTCGTAGCTCCCACAGGCACCCTGGTGGGGATTGACCAAGATGACGCGGCACTTAGCGCAGCAGCAGTCACACTCCGCCTCGGCCAGCAAGAACTTAGCACCAGCACCAAGCTCCTGAAGGGCAACTTCGGGGACCTAGACACGCTTCTCGTCCAGGCCAACGTGCCCTACGTCGATGGATTTCTCTTCGACTTGGGAGTCAGTTCGCCCCAACTCGACGTCCCCGAGCGTGGGTTCTCGTACCGCGAGAACGCACCTCTGGACATGCGGATGGATCCGGGTCATCAGACTCTCACCGCAGCTGAGGTCATCGCACTCTATTCCGAAGCAGACCTCGCCCGGATTATCCGTGTTTTCGGTGAGGAGAGGTGGGCCACGCGGATCGCAGCATTCATCGTAGCCGAGCGGGCCCACCGTCCCATCGAAACAACATTGCAACTGGTGGAAATCATCAAGGCCGCCATTCCGGCTGCCGCACGCCGAGAAGGCGGACACCCCGCAAAGCGCACGTTCCAGGCGTTTCGCATCGAGGTCAACCGTGAGCTCGTCGTACTTGAGCAGGCACTTCGTGCCGCCGTTCGTTGGCTCGCACCCGGCGGCAGGATAGCGGTCATCAGCTATCACTCGCTTGAGGACCGCATCGCGAAGCAGGTGTTCGCTGAGCTCGCACGGGGTTGCATCTGCCCGCCAGGCCTTCCGGTCTGTACGTGCGGAAACGAGCCGGTACTCCGAGTTGTCACTCGAAAGGCCATCGTGCCTTCCGAGGCTGAAATTGAAATGAACCCGCGATCTCGCAGCGCAAAGCTGCGAGTCGCCGAGAAATTGTAGAGCCGTCGATAGCGCGAAACGTCAAGGGGAGGGGATGACACCATGGGAATGCCGGCACTTCGACGCGATTCCCACGTTGACGCCACTCCTCGGCCTCGACTCCGTGTGGTTAAGCCAGGGATGCGGTTCGCTGCCGCCCCGACCTCAAAGAAGCAGTCTCCCAGCCGGGCCCACGCCGCTGCGCGAGACGCGTTCCGGTTCTTCGGCATAATCGTGGCCGCCGTCGCGCTGCTTGGAATCGGTCGCGTTTGGCTTTCGGTTCAGGCCGCTGAGGCTTCAATCGACTCCACAACGCTTCGCCGAGAGATCAAGCAGGAGCGCTATGTCGGGGACATGCTAGAGATCCAACAGAGCGCTTTGGCAACGCCTTCTCGCATTCAGGCCATCGCTGGTACTACCATGGGTATGGCACCGGCGTGTACGGTCTCTTACTTGGATATGCGCGACTCTGATACTCCTAGCGAAGCCGAGGTACCAGCCGAGATTGCTGCAGTGAGTCCGTCTTCGGGCTTGTTGGCCAGGGCGATGGATGTGGCCGCCGGTGAGGCCCAGGTTCTGCTCGTCGGTGACGTCGGGCTCGTGTCGTCACAGTGAGGCGGACAAAGGGAGGCGGCGTGGCGCATACACGAAACCGACCGTCTGATGGCGGTCGTTTCACGTTTCTGTTGATGGCGTTCGTCGGCCTCTTGTTGATCGTCACCGCGCGGCTTGTCTGGATTCAGATCGTCGCTGCGCCTCGATATGCCGCCCAGGCAACGTCTCAGCGCATGCGTGACATCGAACTCCCTGCGCGCCGCGGCACCATCTATGACCGTGAAGGGGAGCCGCTCGCCATCAGCGTGGATGCACGCACGGTATATGCCGCCCCGAACTCAGTCAAGAACAAGGCGGCTACTGCAGATGCGCTCGCGTCCGTGCTTGGAGGCGACCGAGCGGCCTACCTGAAGAAGTTGCAGCGCGACAGCGGGTTCGTCTACATCGCACGCAAGGTCGACATGGAAAGCGCTCGCTCGCTCGAGGCGTTGAAGCTCGAAGGCATCGGATTCCTGGACGATTCACGCCGCATGTATCCCTCTGGAGAGCTTGCGTGTCAGGTGCTCGGGTTTGTCGGCTTGGACGGCGGGGGGCTGGCGGGGATCGAGAAGCGCTACGACGAGGTTCTCGGCGGCCGATCCGGAGTGCTTCTCGGCGAGCGAGATCCTTATGGGCGGCCGATTCCCGGCGGCGTGCAGAAGAGTATCGACTCGGTCGATGGGCACGACATCATGCTCACGATCGACAAGGACATCCAGTACCACGCGCAACTGGAGCTGGCTGCCGCTGTCAAGAAGTGGGACGCAAAGGGCGGTTCTGTGGTCGTGATGAATCCGCAGAACGGTGAGATCTACGCGATGGCCTCGACGCCGGGCTACAACCCCAATGATTTCTCCGCGGCCGACCCGAGCGCCTTCAGGAACCGTCCGGTCTCTGATGCCTACGAGCCTGGCTCGACTATCAAGTCGCTTACTGCGGCGGCCGTGCTCGACAAGGGCCTGTTCAAGGCCGACACCAAGCTCCAGCTTCCTCCGACGCTTCGCGTTGCGGGGCGCACGATCCACGAGTCCCACCCTCGCCCGCCCGTCAGTTGGTCGGTCACCGACATCGTCACGAACTCGTCTAACGTGGGCGCCGTGAAGCTCGGCATGAAGCTCGGCAAGCAAGGATTGTACGACTACTTCTCGCGTTTCGGGCTCACGGAGAGCACCGGAGTGGACTACCCCGGCGAGGCGCGTGGTTGGCTGCCCGAGCCGTCGCAGTGGTCCGACTCCTCGATTGCGAACATTCCGTTTGGGCAGGGAGTGTCTTCGACGCCGCTGCAGCTGACCCGTGCCGTCGGTGCGCTCGCCAACGAGGGGGTCCTGACCACGCCGCACTTCCTGCTTGACGTGCCGCAGGAGCCGGACTTCAAGATCGAGTGGCCGACTCGGCGGGCGGTATCTAAGAAGACCGCCGCAGACACGACGGGAATACTCGCGCGCGTGATCACTGAAGGGACCGGTTCTG
The DNA here is from genome assembly GCA_038249135.1 of Coriobacteriia bacterium. Classification (GTDB taxonomy): domain Bacteria; phylum Actinomycetota; class Coriobacteriia; order Anaerosomatales; family JAAXUF01; genus JBBRWO01. Next base: position 8,053 of record JBBRWO010000066.1, on the reverse strand, counting down.
AGGCAGCGGTTCCCGGATACACAGTGGCCGGCAAGACCGGCACGGCCCAGGTCGCGCTTCCCGGTGGTCGCGGCTACGCGGCGGGCTCCTACATCGCGTCCTTCATCGGTTATCTCCCTGCCGAGGACGCGCAGGTGCTGATCGCGGTCAAGCTCGACGAGCCCCGCAACGCCATCTACGGTGGCACCGTCGCAGCTCCGTTGTTCTCGTCTGTCGGTGCCTTCGCCGTTGCTCATCTCAAGATTCCGCCATCCACGCCGACCTCGGGCACCGCCAAGCCCAACGGGGACTGAGCAGCATGGTAAAATCGCATGCTGAACACGACGGAAAGTCGGTGGGGATGGTCGGGGTCAAGTCGCTGCTCGCGCGCATCGCGCCGCAGCCGGACACAGTTGCAGACACGCGTGTCACGGGCGTCGCGTTTCGGGCCGATGAGGTCTGTGAAGGCGACGTCTTCTTCTGCGTTCGTGGCGCCGTTCATGACGGCCACGACTTCGCTGTTGACGCTGCCACACGGGGAGCGGCGGCCTTGGTCGTCGAGCGAAAGCTTCCCTCACTTCAGATACCCCAATACCTGGTCCCGAGCACTCGAGTCGCGCTGGGACATGCTGCCGCGGAGTTCTGGGGCCGGCCGAGCGAATCGATGCTCGTCTTTGGCGTGACAGGCACCAACGGCAAGACCACAACCACCTACGTGCTGGACTCGATTCTGCGCGCTGCGGGGCATTCAACCGGAATCATCGGGACGGTCGAGACGCGAATCGGCGACACGCGTGTGCCCGCGACGCGCACGACTCCGGAATCCAGCGAGGTTCAGGCGTTGCTCGCCAAGATGCGCGACGCGGGAGTCACCGCGGTGTCCATGGAGGTCTCGAGCCACGCCATCGATCTGCACAGAGTCGACGCCGTCGTATTTGCGGCCGTCGGGTTCACCAATCTCACGCAGGATCACCTCGACTACCATCGCACTTTGGCCGAGTATGCTGCGGTCAAACGACGTCTCTTCACCGACTTCTCAGTATCCGCACGTGTGATTGACACCGATGACTCGTTCGGTGCCACCATGGCCGAGGAGTTCACTGACGCGGTCACCGTGGGTCGGAGTTGTGGGGACGCGCTTCAGGCGGTCGAGGAGCGTCCTTCTGCGGATGGGACGCAGTTCGTTGTGGTAACGCCTGTAGAGCGGGTCACGGTTAGCCTGCCGTTGGCGGGTGCCTACAACGTCAATAACGCCCTGATGGCGGCCGGGTGCGCGCTCAGTGCCGGAATTCCTCTCGCTACGGTCGTTGTGGGGCTGGAAGCGGCTCCGCAGGTCCCCGGCAGACTTGAACGAATCGACGAGGGACAGCCGTTCGCTGTGCTTGTGGACTACGCGCACACGCCGGACTCACTTGAGAAGGCGACCGCTGCCGTGAAGAGCGTGACCACCGGTCGTACGATTCTGGTCTTTGGGTGCGGCGGGGACAGGGATCCCTCAAAGCGGCCGCTCATGGGCGCCGCAGCAGCCGAGCATGCCGATCTTGTCATCGTCACCAGCGACAATCCGAGGTCTGAGGACCCTGCGTCGATCATCGCGCAAATCGAGATCGGACTTGGCGCGACCACGCGCTATGAGATCGAAGTCGACCGCGGTCGCGCAATCATGCGCGCACTCGCGCTCGCACAACCCGGTGACTCGGTTCTGATTGCCGGCAAGGGGCACGAGGACTATCAGGTATTCGCCGATGAAACCATCCAGTTCGACGACCGCGAGGTCGCTCGCGAAGGACTGAGCGCCCGATGCTGATGATCGATGCTCACACCATGGCTTCGGTCACGAACGGCGAGCTTCTCTGCGGTTCCGTAGAGGCTGTGATCAGCGACATCGTCATCGACTCACGGCGCACGTCACCTGGTTGTGCGTTCTTGGCGCTGAAAGGCGAGCGCTCAGACGGGCACGAGTTCTGTGGGGCGGCGCTGGAGCGTGGCGCGCGGGCTCTTATCGTGAGCAACGCGCCGGAATCGCTCCAAGATGTGATCGCGCTTGCGTGTGAGCGCGATGCGGTAGTACTCCGAGTTGCTGACGGCACGCAGGCTCTACAGGATCTTGCCGCCTATCATCGTTCGCGACTGCAATGCGAGGTCGTGGGAATCACCGGTTCGACCGGCAAGACCACGACCAAGGATTTCGTGCAGGCCGCGCTTGGGGCAACACTCCGGATCGTGTGCACCGAGGGCAATCGCAACAATGAGCTGGGCGTGCCTCTGACGATTCTGCGGGCCGGCATGGACACAGACGTGCTCATCGTCGAAATGGGAATGCGAGCCGAGGGTGAGATTGCGGCGCTGTGTGAGATTGCTCGTCCGTCGCTCGGTCTCGTCACGAACGTGGGCACGAGTCACATCGAGATTCTCGGCACGCAGGACGCGGTTGCTCGGGCTAAAGGGGAGCTGGTTCGTTCGCTGCCCTCCGGTGGGTGCGCGTTTCTGAATGGCGATGATGCCTACACCGACATGATTGCCGAGTGGTCCGCGGCGCCCGTGGTCCGCTGGGGTCTGTCCGAGAGGTGCGACGTCTCCGCTACCGACGTGCTCGTAGACTCTGACGGTCATCCCAGTTTCACCCTGGTCGCCCTGCTAGGCGGCGTCCGAATCGAGCTTCCAGTGCCGGGGCGACACAATGTCTACAACGCGCTTGCCGCTACGGCGCTCGCCCTGCACCTGGGCGTATCGCCTGATGCGATCGCCGCCGGCCTCGCGACCGCGTCTCTCTCCTCGATGCGCATGCAGGTGTTCGAGTCGGCTTCGGGCATCACGGTGATCAACGACGCTTACAACGCGAATCCCGTTTCGATGCGCGCTGCCATTGAGACGCTTTCCGATATGCAGACCACGGGCCGGCGCATCGCGGTGCTGGGTGACATGGCTGAGCTGGGGTCGCTCACGGAGGTGGCCCACTTCCGGATAGGGGAGCAGGTCGCCCGCCTCCCAATCGACGTGTTAGTGACAGTAGGTTCGCGAGCCGAGCGAATCGCACAGGGTGCGCGCGCCGAAGGAATGTCCGCCGACCATGTCCGTGCCTGCGTTGAGGCTCCCGAGGCCGTCGAGGTCCTCGACGACATTCTCGCATCAGGAGACGTGGTGCTGGTGAAGGCGTCACGCATCATGGGACTTGAAGCTATCGCAGAAGGGATCGTGAACCCCCGATGATTCGGTTCGCGCAGTATCCCACCTATCAGGTGTTCCTTTCGGTGGTTATGGCCATGGTGGCCGCAGCTGTTCTGTTTCCCGTGTGGATTCGCCTGTTGCGGGTGCGCAACATCGGACAGCAGGTTCGCGCTGACGGGCCACAGGGACATCTCGTTAAGCAGGGCACGCCCACCATGGGTGGTGTGCTTATTCTTCTGGTTGTCACGGTGACCTTCTTTGTCATGGGAACGCCTACCAAGCTCAGCCTGCTCGCACTTGGAACCATGCTGGCGTGCGGCATTTTGGGATTCATCGATGACTGGTCCAAGGTCAGCCACGAACGCTCACTTGGTCTGCGTCCGCTCGCCAAGCTTTTCTGGCAGGCGGCTGCGGCAATCACCTTTGGGCTCCTCGTGGTCAACTGGGCACAGCTCCCCACATGGGTGCAGATTCCGTTGACGGGTAGCCGTGTGTACCTAGGCAGTCTGGCGAGCACGTTCTCCGTGGGAGGCGTCGCGATCATCGTGCCGTGGCTCTATCTCGCATTCGTCGCGGTAATGGTCATGGGGATGAGCAACGCAGTCAATCTCACCGATGGGCTCGACGGACTTGCTGCGGGTACGGTCACGATCGTCACGCTTGCCTATGCGGGTATCGCGTTTCGGCAGAACACTCTGGAGACGGCTCTTCTGGCCGCGGCAGTCGCAGGTGCGTGTATCGGTTTTCTCTGGTACAACAGCTATCCGGCCGACATCTTCATGGGCGACACGGGGTCACTGGGGCTCGGCGCCCTGATTGCCGCGCTTGCAGTCATCACCAAGACCGAACTCCTGCTTCTGATCATCGGCGGCATCTATGTTGCCGAGACGCTCTCGGTCATCATGCAGGTCGCCTCGTTCAAGCTGACCGGTAAGCGCATCTTCAGGATGGCGCCGCTGCATCACCATTTCGAGATGCTCGGCTGGAGTGAGACTAAGGTAATGGTCCGGTTCTGGATCGTGACGGGAATCCTCGCAGGTCTTGGCTTCGCTATGTACTTTGCGGCGTCGATCTTGAACAAGCTCACATGACGAACTACGGCGATGTACTGATTCTCGGTCTCGGTCGCAGCGGCATTGCCACTGCGCGCTACGCTACTGGCTTGGTAGCCCGCGGGGCTGCGACTTCTGTGACCGCCTATGACGCGGCCAAGACGCCACAGACCGAAAGGCACGCCGAGGAGCTGCGAGCGCTGGGGGTTCGTGTCGAACTCGGTTCTGACCAGGTGGCCGGTGTCTATTCCGTGTGTGTGGCGAGTCCGGGCATCCCGCCACACGCACCGCTCATGCGTTCTGCTCGAGAGCACGCCGAGCGCATCATCTCTGAGATTGAGTTCGCGTTTGTCGAGTCCCGCCAGCAGTGGATAGCGGTGACGGGTACCAACGGCAAGACCACAACCACGGCGCTCGTTGCCCACCTGCTGAGACAGGGTGGCGTGGCCGCGCGCACGGTCGGAAACATCGGATCTCCCGCCATAGCGGCGGTCGCCGATGCGTCCGATAACGACGTGCTCGTTGCAGAGGTTTCGTCGTTTCAGCTGTCGTTGACGGCTACGTTTCACCCCACTGTCGCGGTTCTGCTCAACATCACCCCGGACCACCTCGATTGGCACGGATCGATTGAGGCCTATACGGCTGACAAGATGCGATTGTTCGCGCATCTCGGGCCCGACGACCTTGCGGTCATCGATGTCGACGACCCCGGCTCGGCTGCGCGCGTTGACGAAGTGGCCGCGCATGGAGTGCCTGTCTCGCGCATCGCCCTCAATGCGCGTCACAGTCTGGGGGCATCTCGGGTCGACGGCGTGCTGGTGCTCGAGACTCGGGGCGGAGAGGTGCGGCTGTGCCGTGCCGACGAATTGCTGATTCGCGGTGACCACAACGTCAGCAACGCGCTCGCGGCAGCCGCCGCTGCGCACGCGTTCGGCATCTCGCCTTCCGATCTGCGAGACGGGTTGCGCAGTTTCCAGGCCATCGAGCATCGTCTCGAGCCCGTGGGCTGCATCGCCGGTGTCGAGTGGTACAACGACAGCAAGGCCACAAATCCCGATGCCGTGTTCAAGGCGGTTGAGGCGTTTCGCGATCACCCCCTGGTCCTGCTTCTGGGTGGTCGCAACAAAGGAAATAACTTTCGTCCCCTCGCAGAGCGAGCAGACGGCGACGCCAAATCGGTGGTTCTTTTCGGCGAGTCTCGAGGAGAGCTTGCCGCTGCATTCGAGGGTCTTCAGGTGGAGACGGTCGAGGCGGTGTCGCTCGCTGACGCCGTCGCCGTCGCTCAGGCGCTGGCTCAGCCGGGAGATGTCGTCGTTCTTTCGCCGGCGTGCGCTTCGTTCGACGAGTTCACCTCCTATGAGCACCGCGGCGCGGCGTTCAAGGAGTTGGTGCGCGGCATGGAGGTGAGCCAAGCGTGAAGCGATCCGAGTATGCGGGTGGGGCCTCGGCTAGGTTCCTCCTCATGGGCGCAACGTTGTTTCTCACCATCTTCGGGTTGGTGATGATCTACTCGGCATCCTCGATTTCCGCGCTGGTCAAAGAGGGTTCAGCAATCCACTTCTTCGTTCGCCAACTTGCGTTCGTGGTCTTTGGCGTGATCTGCGCGGCGGTGGTTTCCCGATTCGACTATCGTCGCTTTCAGGGTTCGCTCGGAACGCAGGCGTGGTGGGTCGCCATCGGACTGTTGGTCACGACGTTCGCGCTGGGCATCGTCCGAGGAGGCGCCCGTCGCTGGATCCCTCTCGGCTTCTTCAACCTGCAGCCTTCGGAACTGGCTAAGATCGCCTGTATCCTCGTTGCGGCAGGATTGACCGTCGAGTGGCAGCGCAAGCGACTGGATACCGGCAGTTACCTGCGCAAGATGGCGTTCTTCGTCGGCGTGCCAGCGGTCATGATCGTCGCGCAACCTGACCTGGGAACTGCGATCCTGCTCGCTATCGGTGTGGCGACCGTACTGTTCCTCGGAGGTATCGGGCTGCGGTGGGTCGGTGTGGCGGCCGCGCTCGTCGTCGCCTTCGGTATCTTCGCTATCTGGATCGAGCCGTATCGGCTACTACGCGTCATCTCGGCGTTCGACCCATGGTCGGATCCGCTCAAGAGCGGCTATCAGGCAGTGCAGGCGCTGTTTGCCTTCGGCACCGGCGGGATCAACGGAGTGGGTCTGGGGCTTTCTCGGCAGAAGTTCTTCTACCTGCCTGAGGCGCACACCGACTTCATCTTTGCGATAATCGGAGAGGAAGCGGGGCTGATCGGCACGATGGCAGTCGTCGTGGGATTTGGCATTCTCTTGTACGCGGGCGTGCGCATCGCCATGGGCGCGCGTGACCCGTTCGGGCGTCTGGTCGCTGGCGCGATCACGAGTATGCTGGTGTTCCAAGCGGTGCTGAACATGTCGGCCGTCACAGGCATCTTCCCGATCACTGGAAAGCCGTTGCCGTTCGTGTCGTACGGCGGCTCATCGATGCTCGTTACCATGATCTGTGTCGGACTGATGCTGTCGGTGTCAAAGTACGGGGCGCTGGCACCCAGAGCCGTTCGTGTCGCTCCCCGGAAAGAGGAGACCAAGCGTGCGAGTAGTGATGAGCGGCGGAGGAACAGCAGGCCACGTGTACCCAGCGCTGGCAGTGGCAGGAGTTCTCGCCGCCGAGCATGACGAAGTCACCTTCGTCGGCACACCTGACGGATTGGAGGCCCGCCTTGTCCCCGAGGCGGGCGTCGTGTTTCGTGGCCTGCGCGCGCGCGGGTTCGATCGGTCGCGTCCGTGGACACTGGTCACGTCTTCTCTGCGGATCGCTGCTTCTACGATGACGGCGTGGCGCTGGTTCGGCGCCGATAGACCGGACGCGGTTGTCGGCTTTGGCGGTTACGTATCGATCCCGGTCGGGCTGGCCGCCGTGCTCCGCGGTGTTCCGCTCGTGCTCCACGAGCAGAACTCTGTGCCGGGCATGGCCAACCGCGTCCTGAGTCGCTGGGCGATACGCGTTGCCGTCACCTATGAGGAGTCGGCAGAGCTGCTGAAACACCCCGGCCGAGTCATCGTCACCGGTAATCCCGTGCGCGACGAGGTCACCCGTGCGCGACGTGACTCAGGCAGGCGCGCTTTGGACCTTCCCGAGACGGCTCGCGTGCTGCTGGTGTTCGGCGGGAGTCGTGGTGCTCGCCACCTCAACACCGCGCTCCTCGCGCTCAGAACCCGCCTCGTCGCCGAGGAGAACCTTCACGTGCTCCACGTGGCGGGCGCCGCAGAGGCTGCCACTGTTCGCGAGTCGCTTTCCGCCGCCGGCGATGATGCGGACGGCCGCTGGCGCGTTTTGGAGTACCTCAACGACATGGGCAGCGCGCTGGCTGGAGCGGACCTGGTCGTTGCACGGGCCGGCGCCACCTCTATCGCCGAGATAACAGCTCTCGGACTACCTGCGGTGCTCGTTCCGTACCCGTACGCCACCGACGACCACCAGACCAAGAACGCGCGAACCATGGTCGCCCATGGTGCGGCTGAACTCGTCGCCGACAAAGACCTCGATGATGAACGCTTCGGTGACATCATTCTCGGCATCCTCAGCGACGCTGCTCGGCGTGCTACCATGTCCGACGCGTCGCGTGCGTTGGGTAGGCCCGACGCGGCGCATCGAGTGGTGACGCTCGTGCATGAAGCCGGGGCAAAGACCACTCGTCCCTAGCCTGAGGTCGACCCGCACCCCATGGAAGGACGACCGTTGTCCGAGCAGGTATATGCACACTTCATCGGCGCAGGTGGCGCCGGTATGAGCGGAATCGCGCTGGTGCTCGCATCCCGTGGCGCTCGTGTCACCGGGAGCGACCTCAAAGAGTCGCGCTACTCCCGTGCGCTGGAG
>JBBRWO010000065.1:0-11043 GCA_038249135.1 Coriobacteriia bacterium | reverse complement strand
TACCAACCGCTCACGGCAGAGTCCGTGGCCCGCACCTGTGAGCTGTGGGAGCTGGAGCCTGAGCTGCCGGCCGAGCCGGGGCTGACGCTCGTCGAGATGACGGATGCCGCCATCGCAGGCGACCTCAAGGCGATGTACATCATGGGCGAGAACCCCGTACTCTCGGACCCTGACCAGGCGCACGTCCTCGAGGCGCTCGAAGCGCTCGACTTCCTCGTGGTCCAGGACATCTTCCTGACCGAGACGGCCTCGCTTGCCGACGTCGTGCTCCCCGCCGCATCGTTCCTCGAGAAGGACGGCACCTTCACCAACACCGACCGGCGTATCAAGCGCGCGCGCAAGGTAATCGATTCGCCCGGCGAGGCACTGCCCGACCTCGAGATCGTCATGCGGCTCAGCCGGCTTCTCGGCATGGAAGCCGACTACGACTCACCCGCCGACGTGATGTTCGAGATGTCGGCGGTGACTCCGCAGTACGGCGGCGTGAGCTACAAGCGCCTCGACGCCGAGGGCGAGCTGCGCTGGCCGTGTCCCGACGCCACGCACCCCGGCACCGCGATCTTGCACGCCGAGACGTTCACGCGCGGTCTGGGAGCGTTCGCGGTTGTGGACTTCGAGCCGGCACCGGACCTGGCGACCCCTGAGCGCCCACTGGTGATGACCACCGGCCGCCACCTCTGGAACTTCCACACCAACACGATGACGAGTCGCAGCGAGGGTCTCAGCGAACTCAACGACCACGGCTATCTTGAGATGTGCACCGCCGACGCCACCGCGCTCGGGATCTGCGATGGCGACCGCGTCGAGGTGACCAGCAAGCACGGCACCCTCGAGACCGAGGCCCGCGTGCTTCGCCGAGGAGGCCCCAAGCCCGGCGTCGTGTTCATGCCGTTCCACTTCGCGGACTCGCCGGCCAACCGCATCACCGGCACCGACCTCGATCCGACAGCGAAGATCCCATCGCTCAAGGTCACGTCGGTTCGGGTGCGCCTCGCAGGATCGAGCAGGTAGCAGCCGCCGAGCACCACTGGCTGCAGTCGCCGGACACCGCGCGGAAGTGCTTGAAGCCGCAGGCTGGGCAGTGCCGAGACTTCTCGTCCGAGAAGAACTCGATGGCGTAGCCGCACTCAGGACACGGGAGTTCCTCAGCCGTGAGAGCGCGACCGTCTCGGCCGGGACATGCTGCCTGGGCCTCTGCCATCGTTCATCCTTCCTGCGGGTGCGGCGGGCGATTCTCACGTGCACTGCCGCGTGCACAGTATGCAGCGACAAGTACGCCACTGTGCCGTTAAACGACGCCCAATTCGACGAGCGGCGGGTTCGGGGCGGTGACTGACCGGCGCTTAATCTGGCGCTAATCCAAACACGGCGGAAACGCCCCCGGCAGCGTCTGGACTTCTTTGCAGCGAGCGACGCGAGCACCGAGTCGGCCGACTCGGTGCTCGCGACCACGAGCGTGCTACTCGGGCACGCTTCCCGGTGCCTTCTCGGCGCCCACGAATACCTTGCCGTCCTCCACCTTGCTCTCGTACGCGCGAAGCGGTCGTGGGTGCCGCGCGAGCTCGGCGATGCTCAGCACCGCGCCTTTCCAGTCGGTCCAGCGCAGGCAGCTGCCGTCGCTCAGATCGAACTGCGAGTGGTGCAGCGGGCAGGTGACGACCGTTCCGTCGAGCTTGCCCTTGCCGAGATGACCGCCCAGGTGCGGACAGCGGCCGTCGGTGACTAGGAACTCGTCGCCCACGCGGGCGACCAGCAACTTATGGCCGTCGACCTCGACCTCCTGCATGGTGCCCGGCTCAAAGCCGTCCGTGCTGATGACTTCGATGTATCCACTCACGGGGTACGTCCTCTCGTCGGTGCGTGTCTGCGCATATGCGCGTGCGTACATCTGCGGGTGGCGGCGTCTCTACTACGGTACGGCGTAGAACAGCACTACCTCGCTGTCCTTCGCGGTCTGGGAATCTCCCGCAGGCGTCTGCGCGAGGACCTGGTTCGCAGGCTTACCACTGCCAGTGGAAGGCACGGGTAGCGACTTGAGGCCGGCGTCGCTCATGGCCTTCTGCGCGTCGGAGAGCGGCATTCCCACAACGTTGGGAGTGTTGACCAGGTTGGGGTCCGCTGGCGGTCCGCTGGATACCTGGATGCCGACGCTGGTGCCCGGCGCGACCGAATCGCCCGCAACCGGCAACTGGCTGATCACGACGTCCTTCGCGACCGTGGCGCTGGGGTTCTCGGCGACGAGGACTTTGAGACCGGCGTCGGAGAGCGCCTTCTCGGCTGACGCGCGGGTCATGCCTCCGACGTCGGGAACGCTGACGTTGGTGTTACCGCTGCCGCTGGAGATGACGATGGCGACGCTCGAACCTGCGGGCACGGTGCGTCCCGCGAGCGGCGCCTGCTCGATGACGAGTCCTTCGTCGACGGAATCGCTGTCAGCCTGGGTGGAGGTGACCTTGAGCGCAGCACCGGCCAGTATCTTTGTCGCATCAGCCTGAGTCAGGCCGCGCACATCGGGCACCGCGATATCTGCGGCCGGTTTCACGACGCCAAGCTTCACCGAGGAGCCCTTAGCGACCTCTGTGTCTCTCGCGGGGTCCTGCGTTTCAACCGAGCCTGCAGCGGCGGTGCCTTCGACAGCGGTCACCTCGGCGACGAGCCCCGCGGCCTCGACGGCCGCAACTGCCTCAGTCTGCGTCATGCCGACAACACCAGGGACCTTGACGGTCTCGGCGGACGGCCGGGTCATGAAGAAGACGATGAGCGCGAGCACGATCAGCGCCGCGACTCCGGCTGCCCACATCCACGGCTTCACGCCGCCCTTTTCTGCAGCGATCGCAAGCGAACTGCGATTGGGAAGCTGAGCGGTGACGATGCCCGCTGGCGTGCTGGAGCTGTATTGGCGCACTACCTGTGGTGAAAGGCCCACCGCCTGGAGCGCGTTGCTCGCGTCGGCCTCAGACTTGCCTAGCACCTAGGGCAGCATCACCACAGCGGTCTCGCCTGCGGCCGGTCCGCTGGAGACGAGCAGCAGCGCTTCCGTCCCCCCGGGCATGCCCGCACTGGTCGGGGGCAGCTGACCCATCACCATGCCGCGCCTGACGGTGTCGCTGTAGTCGTTGAACACTTGCGCCGATGACCCGACACCCTGCAGGGCCGCAAGCGCGTCACCCTGCTTCATACCAACCACATCCGGTACGTTCACAAACGCTGTTGGCGGCGTGGGCGACTGGCCATCGGACACCACGACGATCACGCGGGAACCGCTGGCGATCATCGGCGCGCTGTAGCTCGGCGTACGTGCTGCCATGAGGCGATCCTTCCAGTTGCAGTACCTCCCCCGAATGTACCCAACAAAGAAGGCCCCACCGATATCGGCAGGGCCTTCGTCATCCGCTCTCCGTTGTCACGCCGGTGCTACGAGCGGTCATCAGGTTCTGCTCGGTCGAGGTGAGCCGAGAATCCGGACGCGATGATTCCGGCCGGCAGAGCGAATACACCGACTCCAAGTATCGAGACCATCGCGCCTATCAAGCGTCCAGGCAAGGTGATGGGCGCCTGCTGCCCATTGCCTGTCAGTGCCAAGATTGACCACCACATCGCTTCGGGGATGCTCGCGTAGTACTCGGGCTGAGCTTGCCGCTCAGCGAAGTAGAGCATCCCCGACATGAAGACAATCAAGACTGTCACCATCAGAAGTGCCGTCAGCAAGTCATGGCGCTTGTCGTGAAGTACTCTCCGGAGGGTCTTGAAGGCGCCGGAATAGCGACCGAGTTTCAATAGCCGAACCAGACGCAGCACCCGCATGAACGTCAGATTCACGCCAACGAACGGCAAGTAGAACGGCAGTATCGACAATAGGTCGATGACGGCCAGCGGGGTTGCCATGAATCGCAGCCGACCGATCAACGGCTGACGATATCGCTCATCACTGGTGGCGGTCGCGACGCGAAGCAGGTACTCGACCGTAAAGACCGCGACGGCAAACACCTCGAAGGCCAGGTAGAAACCCATAATCGGGTCGAGCAGCCCTTCGACGGTGTTGAGGACAACAAGGACGGAGTTCCCGACGATGAGGGACATGATGAACACATCGAACGTGCGACTCGCCTGATCGCTGTCTTCAGCAATCTCCAGAATCTCGAAAAGGCGAGCCCTAGTTATGCCACGCCGTTGAATCATGGGGCCCACCGCTCTCCCCGTCGGCCCATCCAGCGGGCATCGGAAAGAACATGATCCAGCCGCGTCGAGCCGATGGCGGCTGCCGCAGAGATCACGAGAATCGCACCCTGAAGGGCCCGCGGAATGGTTGCAAGGTAACCGCGTATTCTGTTCATGCTCCCCCACATCATCGACCCCGGCGACGTCCGCATGTTACCCGTGCGGAGGTTCTTCAAGCAGCTCGCTCGGCCGGCAAGCCGACCTTGGACGCCACCTTGCCGCGAGAGACGAACTTCTACTCGACCGCCTTCTCGATTGCCGGCTCCATGCCCGGAGTAACCTCTGCCGGAATCGGCGGCAGTTCAGCTCCGCCACGCTCACCATCGCGCTCGATATCCTCCAGCAATAGCTTCATCTGTGCGATCTCTCGTACTTGTGACTCGATGATCCCGTCCGCCAGCTTCCGCACACGCGGGTCGCTGATGCTCGCCTTTCGGGCGTTGTTGATCGCAATCGAGTGGTGCGGAATCATAGACCGCATGAAGGATGTATCGTTGATGAGCAGCTGGCTTCTGTTAACAAACAACAAAGCTACGCCGACAAGAGCGGCTATGACGAGAATGGCTAGCTTGAGCCGTTGCCCCTCTAACATCGACCACATAAAACCGAGCATGACCAGCGTCATGACGCACGCCATCACGAGTGAAGAGACGAGCCGGCTGACGCTGAACGTCGCGTGATCCAGCGAGTAGATTAGCTGGTACATAAGAAAGAACATTATGAAGGTCGATGTCCCGATTGCGGCCGCGAACCGGCCCCAGCTCATCGTCATCATCTTCTTGTGCGGCGTCTCCTGATCCATGGTTCCTCCTCGCTTCATGGGGACCCGAAAAACATGGAATCTACCCGGCCGTACCAGAGGGATGCGGCTGCTGCGAATGTCTCATGTGCAACCGGATGCTTACTTCGCTGCTTGCTCAAGTCCCTCGACGATCAATCGGTACTTGTCATGAATCAGGGTTCGGTCGAACTCGTCGAAGTCGGCCAGCATCTTGGCCTGTTCGGAGTCGCTGAAGTACGCCATACACGGCTTGAAAAAGTGCTTCTCCTCTTTCGCGAAATGGGCGGGATAGAACTCGATCAGCGTCCGCAGCGACGACTCGACCTCGTCCAAGGCGGTCAAGCTCCCAGCGGCATATCGGCTGTTTGCATCGATCAGTTGGCCTGTCACATCTCGGGCGTACACATGGTCATCGATCAACTCCTGCATTTCCTTCGCAAGCTGCGGATCAAGACCCTTCTCTGCAAGCCGACGGAACAGGATGTCCTCTTCCTTGCCGTGATGGCAGCGGTCGGCGTAGGTGCGGATGAAGTCGACCGCCGTCGTCATCAAGACAGGGTCCGTGTGCTGGTGGCTTTCGATCGATTCCATCTCAGACGTTAGTACCGAAATCATGCGCTCGATGATTCGGTGTTCTTTCATTAGCGGCCCCGCCGGCGAATGACCTGCCATGGCTCCTCCTGCTCTGTGGTGTCGACTATTCATTCCCCTTTTGCCGCCTAGGCTCCGTCGCGCACCTGTTGCCAAGTCGAACCGGCCCGGTTCAGGTGTTGTCGCAACGTCCGACAACACAGAAGAGCCGCCCCAAAGGACGGCTCTTCATCAATTCCTATGGTGGCCAGAGACGGACTTGAACCGCCGACACGGGGATTTTCAGTCCCCTGCTCTACCAACTGAGCTACCTGGCCGCGCAGAGTGCCTGCAGATGGTACCCGCGAAGCGCCCCCGTGGTCAACCCAATGACCGCAGCGTACACTCAGGCCACGCGAGTTGTGGCGCATATTCTGCTGTTCTCTGTCCACACGCTCCTATCCGCACACCGCACCAACGCCCGCGCTTCCGATCACCCAAGCCGAGGAACCGCCGATGAGACCGCTCCGCATCACCACTGCCGCCATGGTCTTGGCAGTCGCGTGTCTCGGTGTGGCAGTGGCGGGATTAACCTCGGGGTCGACGGCTGAGGCGCCTACGACCGTTTCACCTGGCGGAACACTCGCGGAGCGGACTGCGCAGGCAATCACGACCCCGCCAGCCGCCTCGACGGTTCCAGCGCCACTCGAAAAGCGCGTGCGCAAGGGTCACGTGATCGTTCGGCTCACCGGCAAGCCCACCGCGAATGCGCTGAAGCGAGTGGCCGCGAGCGCCGACACCTCCGTCGGCGCCGTCAGTGTCCTTCGCGGAACCACCTTGCTGTGGCGCGTACCCGCAGGCGTCTCTGAGGAAGAGTTCGCCAAGCGGCTCGAAACGAGCACTGAAGTCGCCTACGCCGAGCCGGACTACCTCCGGCAACTCGCTGCCGACTACACTCCTCCGGCATACACCGCACCCAATGAGGCCGCCTTCTCGGAACTCGGATCCACGGCTCGCTTTCCTTACACGCGTTCGTGGTGGCTACGCGACATCAAGGCTCCAGAGATGTGGGCGCAGGCCTACACGGGACCGGTAGTACGGGGAAAGTACCCGCTGCGCGCGAGCGGCACCGCCTTCAAGGTCGCCGTCCTCGACACCGGCCTGTGGCCCGATCATCCCGATGCGGGCAACATCGTGCCCGGATGGGACTGCTACAGCAATGACGCCGACGTGACCCCGCTCGACGGGCCATTGAGCGACTACACCCTCACCCAGATTGCAACCACATCTCACGGGACCGACGTCGCCGGGCTCGTGGGCGCGACGGTGGGCAACGGGATCGGCTCCTTTGGTTCGGGATACGACACGCAGGTGGTGGTCTATAAAGTCTCGGGGATGGACGCGAAGGGCCTGCTGCTGATTCCTGACTCGGTGATCATCACTGCGATCGAGCGAGCCGCTGACGAAGGCTGCAAGGTCATCAACATGAGTTTCGCGGGCTCCGATGACTCCTCGGCGGTGCGTGACGCGATCAACTACGCGCACCTGCGTGGCTGCATCCTGGTTGCTGCGGGTGGCAACAACCACACGTCGCCGCTGGAGTATCCGGCGGGCTGGCCCAACGTGGTCGGCGTCGGCGCCCTCACAAAGACCCTGTCCGGAACGTCTGTTGAGCGAGCGGGGTTCTCCAACTTCGGCACAGGCCTTGATCTCACCGCACCCGGGGACCTCATTTGGGGGCTGACACATCCCGGTTATGGCGAGAACACTAGCGGCTACGATATGTGGAGCGGCACCAGCATGGCGTCGCCGATTGTCGCAGGTGGTCTCGCTGTCCTTTGGCGTGCCGTACCCCAGCTGACGGGTGACGAGCTCGTATCGGTAGCCCAGTCCTCGGCGACTGACCTCTACGCCACCGGCTGGGACAAGGACAGTGGTTGGGGCGAGCTGAACCTCCTCGCGGCGTACGCTCGGCTGAAGGCCTCGTATCCGCTGCTCAGAGCGCCGGCCATCAGCGTCCCGACGACCCCCAGCGTCAAAGCCATCCCGATCACATGGACCGCAGTGCCTGGCTATCAGGTGCGCTACGACGTCACGCTTGACGGTTCGTTGGTCGGCACCGGAATCGCAGCCACCGGGACCGTACTTCCCGCCGTAACGCCGGGCACGCACGTCATCACCGTGACGCCCATCAGTACTCGCAACTGGGCGGATTCGACCGAGGTCGCCTCGCGCACCTTCTCAGCGCTTCAGTCGCTGCCGGTCATGACGGCATTGTCGTGGAGCGGCACGGCGCTGTCGTGGAAGAGCACTGAGTCTTCCTCGGCGGGAGGCGGCTACTTGCTGGCGTTCGACGGCGCGTCGGCTGTGAGTACCGGCACGGAGTCCTACGACACGTCGACGCTTGAGCTGGGGACGCACTCGGCGACTGTGCGCGCGGTTGACCCCAACGGCCTTGTGAGTGAGCCGCTCTCGATTGTGTTCAGGTGCTGGCCACAGCCGAGCGTCACCAGGGTGGGCGGCAGAGATCGCTACGCGACCAACGCGGCGCTCGCCACCAGCACATTCATCGGCGCGAACACCGTCGTGCTCGTCAGCGGAGAGAACTGGCCGGATGCGCTTTCGGCAGGTCCGTTTGCGACCAAACTGGGCGGCCCGATGCTGCTCACCAAGCGGAACTCGCTACCGTCCGACACTCGTTCCGTTCTGTCTCGGTTGCGTGTCAAGAACATAGTTGTTGTTGGTGGCCCGGCATCCGTATCGGATGACGTCGTCAGGACACTGCGCGCGTCTGGTTTCTCGGTCAGCCGAGTGTGGGGCCGCGATCGCTACGCGACAGCAAACGCGGTCGCTCGCGAGGTGTCGAGATATAGCGGCGGATCGGTGGCAGACGGCATGGCGCTCGTCGCCAGCGGCATCACGCACCCGGATGCGCTCGTGGCCTCGACGCTCGGTGCACGCAAGGGCTGGCCGGTGCTGCTCACCCCCACGGCGACGCTCCCGGTTGGGCTGACCGACACGCTACGCGCGATAGGTGCCACGCACACGGTGGTCGTCGGCTCGAAGGCTGCGGTCTCGACCACCACGTTCGCGAAGCTGCCCGCAGCAACTCGCCTTTCGGGAATAGACGCCGCCTCCACCAGTGTTGCGGTCGCGCGCTGGGCGATCGCCACCTACCCTGCCACGTTCCGGGGCGAACGGTACTGGGTCGCCAACTCGGCCACGGCGTCGTTCTCGGACTCGCTGGGAATCGGTGCGGCGGCCGGACACACGAGCGGCCTGCTGTTGCTCACGTCCAAGACGCTCTCGCCGGCGGTGTCGGCGTACTACTCCGCCAACAGCACCGACGCCGCCGTCACCACCTTGGTGGGTGGCCCGGCGGTGCTGCCAGCGACCATACTCGCCGCCATCAAACGACTGGTCGGCGCTCCGTAGAGCACCGACCAGTGTTGCTGATCCTGTGTGCGTTGCGCGCCCGGTCTACTTGCCGTTCGAGACGATCAGGATGACCGAGGCCCCCTTGGCGACGATCGTTCCCGCCGCCGGTAGCTGGTCGACGACTGCGTTCTTGGGCCTGCCGGTTCCGCTCCAGAGGATCGTGACCTCGATCAGGCCCGCGCTCTTCAAGCTTACCGCGGCATCCTTCGCGGTCTTGCCGGTCACCGCAGGCACCGTCGAGCTGGCGGTGGTGGAGTAGAGCGGGCCGCTTGAGACCAGGATGCCCACGACGGTCGCTGGCGGAATCGAGCTGCCGGCGGTGGGGAGCTGCGCGAACACCTGGCCACTCGCTGCACTGTTGCTCGCACTCGCGACCGCTTGCGCGCCCAGACCCGCATCCTTGAGCGCGGCAAGCGCCGCCGATTGGCTCTGTCCGATGACACCGGGGACGATCACGTTCTGCGCACCCTGGGAAACCACGATGCCTATGGTGGTGGTAACCGGCACTTGCTGCGCCTCGGCCGGACTCTGTGAGATGACCGAGCCTTTGGTGACCGTGGAGCTGAAACCCTGCTGAATCGACACCTGGAAGCCGGCGTCCTTCAGCGTGGTTTCGGCGTCGGCTTGTGGCTTCCCGACCACGTTGGGTACCGGCATCAGCGCCTGACCACCGGAGACCGTGATGATGATCTCGCTGCGCTTACGCGCCTGGCTCTTGGGCTCCGGCGTCTGCGTCACAACGTTGCCGATCTCCGCCGCCGAGAGGGTCTGCGTGGGCAGGACGCTCCCGACCTTGAAGCCGGCGGCCGCGATGGCATCCTCGGCCCGCGCCTGCGTGAGTCCGACCACGTTGGGAACGGTGATCGGCTGCATCTGGTAGTAGTAGAAGGCGCCGCCAACCGCCGCGAACAGCACCAGGGCGGTGATGGCCCAGATCCACCATGAGGATCGGCGCCTGGCGGGAAGCGATGCGAGCGAGATCTCATCGGGGAGCTGAGCGATCACGAAGCCCGCAGGGACCAGCGCGTCGGGAGCGCGCACGACCTGCGGTGAGAGGCCGCCGGCCTGAAGCTTGGTGACGGCCTCGCCCTCGGAGAGCCCGGTGAGCCGAGGCAGCGGGACCGAGTGCGTCTGCGATGCGGCGGGACCGCTCGAGACCAGCAGCACGACCTCAGAGCCGGCGGGGACGTTGGCGCCAAGCGTTGGGCGCTGCGCCATGACGCGACCGCGCTCGACGGTAAGGCTGTAGTCGTTGAACACCTGCACGGAAAGCCCTGTGTCCTGGAGGACTGACAACGCATCGCCCTGACGCTCACCCGCAAGATCCGGCATCTCGACGAACGCCGAGGGAAGCGGGAACGCAGGACCGGTGGAGACAACCAGTACGACGCGCGAGCCAGCGGTGACCGTCGGCCCCATGGGGAGCGGCGCGGGTGCTGCGGCTGCAGTCGCCTGCGCATCAAGCGGCGCTACCTCTTCTGAAACCGCGGCGATCGGCAGAACCGTCGTCTCCATCAGCGGCATGTCCTCGATAGGAGGCATGTCATCATCAGGGTTCTCGGCAACCTTCACCTCGGGGATCATGGTCTCGTCGACCTTGACCTCGGGAACCGGTGTTTCGCTGTCCTCTGACGTGAACTCGTCTGACATCGCCGTGTCTCCCCCTTCATGCGCGCATCCACTGCGCACGTGTGTGATCTCCTGGTGATTGTACGGCAACGCCGTCCGCGAATCGCAATCTGCGCTACGTCGCCGTGGCCGGTCCACCCGCATCCTCGGCCTCGCTCGCGAACACCTTCACGCCCTCAAGCCCCAGCGCCTCGGTCGCCATGTCCCGCAGCTTGTACTTCTGGATCTTGCCGCTGGCGGTCATCGGGAACGCGTCGACGAAGAACACGTACTTGGGCGCCTTGTAGCGGGCCATCCGCGCGCGGCAGAACTCCTGCACGTCACTCTCGGCCAGATCGGCACCGGCTTTGAGCCGCACGAACGCGCCTACGACCTCGCCGTACTTGGGGTCCGGCACGCCCACGACC
>JBBRWO010000064.1:0-11101 GCA_038249135.1 Coriobacteriia bacterium | reverse complement strand
GACCGATACCAACTCTGTCGAGTGCCTCGGCTGCCATCAGCAGACCGATCTCTACGCGCTGCACAGCAACAACTGTACGACCTGCCACTCGAACTCGAAGTACTCCGCGTACAACGGCGGCGACCTCGGCAAGTCGGCAACATATGGCCGCACCTTCTCGACCAAGGGCTGCCTGGCCTGCCACATCGTTCCGCCGATGGCCCACACCTATACCGGTCATACGAGCTCTTCGGGTCACTACACGAGCAACTCCACGACCCACACGGCGAGCACGACGCAGATGACCACCAACTTCTCGGGCACGGTTCTCTCCGAGAAGGGCTCGGCCTGGACGCTACCGACAACAGGCATCGCCTACAGCTTCCAGTGCCAGGTTTGCCACGTAAGCGGCCTGATGGACGAGCATGCCATGACAGGTGCGGCGTTCAGCAATGTTCCGACGGGTGCCCGCATCACTGACAAGTGCACCGGTTGTCACAATGCGACGAACTTCGCGGCTAACTCGGCTGCCTGGCTTTCGACCAAGCAGTGCGACACCTGCCACAAGGCGTCCGCTGGCTCGGCGCCCGTGCAGCATGGTTTGATGGCAACCAAGCACAACGCAAGCACCGTCGCTGAGGCTCAGCGCTGCGGTGGAGGCACGTTTGGCGCGGACTGCCATGACATCAGCGATGTGGCCAAGATCCATACCTACGACGCTGCGGCAAACGACGGCAACGCCGAGAAGCAGAACTGCCTCGTGGCTTGCCACAAGGGCTCGGCTCAGGGCTCACGTCCGACCCAGTCCACCGGGCTGCGTTGCAACAATGCCGGTTGCCATGACGGCGCGAACACCACTTGGTGGAACGCCGTGAACGGAGCGACCACCAACAGTGCGCTCGACGAGCACGCGCTCTATCACAACACGCAAAGCGTCAACCGGGGAGATGGCAACGCTGCCGCCGGCCCGGCGGTCCAGGACGGCTCGACTACGATCAACACGACGGCTCAGTGTGTGGGCTGTCACGAGATCAACCGCATGGACCGCGACCACTACGCGCTGACCGGTGCGCCGTATGGCGCGAGCCCATGGTCCGGTCAGACATCGAACTATCCGACGGCCTACAACGGCAAGGCGTGTGCTCCGTGCCACCGCAAGGCCGCCAACACTACGACGCCGTCGACGGTCAACGCCGCCTCGGTGAAGACGGCAATCGCCACCGACAACATGAAGTGCCCGACGTGCCATACCGGTACGAGTTGGACGAACAACACGAGCTGGAAGATGCACGAGAAGCGCGGCACGCCTGCGCTGAGTAACACGGAGTTCAACAGCACCTACTCCGGCCACAGGAGCTTCGGCTTCATGAACGGCGTCGTGCAGTCGTGGACCGTTAGCGGCAGGACGAGTACGTGGAACTGGACATCGACCATGAACGGCAGAGTATTCAGCAACGCCGCACTGACTCGCACGAGCATGGTCTACTGCGCTGATTGTCACGACTACTCAGGGGCGACGGGTCCGCACGGTGCGGCGATGAGCATCGGGCTGGAGGCCGGCTACAACAACACCTACTCCGATGGCACCCTGTATATCGATTCTTCAGGCACGGACCAGTGGATCGACGGCGGTGCTGCCGGAATCCCGATCTGCCAGAAGTGCCACAAGACCACCGTAAAGAGCTACAACAGCGCGGTTCACAACCGTGGCGGCGACCACTGGGGCACCACCTATGGGAGATGCACCGGGTGCCATACGCCGATCCCGCATGCATGGAAACGTCCTCGTCTCCTCGGATACACGACCGACACCGCCCCGTACGCCTCGTCTCGCTTGACAGGCCTGTCGAACGCCAACAGCCACACTGATGGTGCGGGCTGGTCAGCCGGCGACTGTTCGACGACCGGCTGCGACACGCACAGCACGAACGGCACCCCAAGCAACGGTTACAAGTTCCCCTAGTCCGAATTGCCGTACAACCCTGCGTGAAACGGGCCCGGGAATCGTTCTCGGGTCCGTTTCATCTGGAGACTGTATGGCGGTAGCGCGCCTATCCGCGCGTCCGAATCAGCGGTCTGCTAGCATTTACCCGGCCTTTTGCTGGGAAAGCCTTATGGACGAAGCCCGAGTCACGATATCTCGCGGGGGCGTATGCGAGTTGGGCTCGCCCACCACAAGTTCTCCATACTGCAAAGTTATAATCTCCGACGCAGCTGCTCATGATGCCGCGTTCCAACAGTTTCCATCGCGAGAGGACTCCAGTGATGCACAGCAGATCGCAGCGGCCTGGATCGGTTGTTGTGGCAGCCTTGATCGTGAGCGCCCTACTCGGTGGAGCGCTGATGGCGGGCTGTTCCAGCGACTCGCAGACCGCTGGCTCCGACACCGGTTCCCGCTCAGTCGAGATGACGGCCGGCCAGTTCCCCGCGACGACCCCTCCGCCCGGGCAGCAGCCTCCTCCTCCCGCACTCAAGGAGCCCCGCACGGCAGTCTATTCGTATCTGCTGTGGATCTCATACGCATATCGCGTTCTCAACTCGGATGTTGCGTCAAGAACGTTCGACCCATTCGAGGAGGTACGGGTCAACTCCTATGTGATGTACAACCTCCAGGAGGGCAGGGCGATCGACCAGCGCTTGCTCGAGGCCAAGATCAAAGACTCGGAGTCGAAAGGCGATACGGCCACGGTCAGCCTTCGTGAAGACTGGGTGTACCGCTATATCAGCACTAAGACAGGGAAGTACACCACTCCGGCCCTGAATGCTTCCTACGACACGACCTACACCGTGGTGAAGCTCAAGGACAGCTGGGTTGTCCACTCGGTCGAGGCCACGTCCAGTGCCCCCATCAAATAGCGCCGCGCTGCACCTCGCCCTCGACGGTGTCCCCGGCGAGGTGGCCTAGATTGGCGAGGTCAAGACGCCGCATAGCCTCATGGCTGGCTTCTCCAAAGGTTGCGGCGATGCTGCTGCTGCTCGTCGGCATATGGTCGTTCATAGGGGCCATTGTCCCGCAGGGTGACGCAAAGACCTCCGCAGTCGCAAAGTGGGCGCTCGCCAATCCTGTCGGTGAAAGCATCGCGGCGATCTTCTCGCTGCATCAGGCGTTCTCGTCGCCACTCTTCGTTGCAATGATTCTGCTGCTGGCGGCTTCGACCATGGTATGCGCGTGGAGGCGGACTAAGGTAGCGATTCACCGGAGCCGACTGCTGCGCGAGATCAGCGATGATGATGCTCGACAGTTGGCGGCTCGGCCCACATTCAGTGTCGAGGTGTCCGCAGCGGACGTTTTGGAGCCCGCCGCCGCGGTTTCGGGGGCTTTTCGTGGCATGGGACTGCGTGTCAAAGAGCGCGATGGCATGGTCGTGGCCGTCTCTCGTCCCTGGGCCGTGTTTGCGAGCCCCGTGTTCCATTGGGCGCTGTTCGCGCTGATTCTCGCTATATTCGCTGCCCAGATGACTCGTTCCCAGGGGCTCATGGGTGTTCCGGTGGACGATTCTCGTCCGCTCGCCGCCGAGTCCTACGGCCTGCTCGATCAGGGCGCGCTGTACCGCTTCAAGCGGTCGCCCATGGCCATCCGGGTCGACAAGATTAATCGCGAATACATCATCGACGCCATCGACCGGGGCCCCGCACCCACTGTCTCGATCCTGAGGCCGGATGGCAGCGTCGCAGCCAGCCAAGTCGTCTACCCCAACAACCCGATGCGTTACGGGTCGCTGATGATCCATCCAGGCGAGATCGGACTCTCCCCATCGTTTGCAATCGTGTCGAAGGAGGGGAAGGTGGGGGAGCGGCTCAACCTGATTGTGGACGTGGACGAGACCACGGCGTCGGGCACCACAGCTGCGGAGTTCACGCTGGGCTTCCCCGATCCTGCCGAGCCCGTTATCCGGGGTTCTGTCACCGTTCCGCTGAACCAGCTCGAGGTATCGTCTGGCTCCCCACGGACGGCCGACCGCCGAGCGACGTTCGTCCTCCGCCCCGAGGGCGGGGCCCCCGTGGTTGCCGAGAAAACCCTCTCCGTCGGGGAGGAGATCGAACTCCCCGACGGCTCAAAGCTGCGGCTACTCGGCGTGGGAAACTATGCTCGCCTCTCTGTAGTCGACGATCCGTCGATTCCGCTGGTCTACGCTTTGCTCGTTGTGGCACTGGCAGCTGTGAGCGTGGCGATTCTCGGTCGCCAGAGCCTCGCGGTCGTTGCCGTGCGCTCGGATGAGACCGGCTTGCGCGTCGTGGACGTCTGGTTCCGCGACTGGCGCGCGAACAAGATTCGCACCGAGCAAGCGGAAGAGGCCGTGCGAGAAGCACTGTCGGTTCACGCCACCACGAATGGAGACGCTGAGTGAACACCGAGATCATGCTGATGTGGGCCGCCGTCACGGCATACACCCTGAGCGCGATCCTGTTCGTGTTCGGAACGGTGTTCAAGTCCGATAAGGTCCTCAACGCCGGGCTGTGGGTCGCCCTGGCGGGCTTGGTTCCACACGCGGTAGCTATCGGGATTCGATGGGTCGCCGTCGGGCATGGTCCGTACCTGGGGTTCTACGAGGTGGTTTCGTCGTACGCGTTCGCTTCGGTACTGGCTCTTGGGTTGATCGCCTGGATGCGCCCGAAACTCAAGATCGTCGGTGTTCTCCTCATGCCGGTGGCGGTTCTGATGCTTGGTGGCGCCATGCTCGCGCCCAAGTCGCCTCTGGAGATCACGGCGAAGCTCGCGAGCTACTGGCTGACCATCCACGTGGCATTCGCCAAGCTCTCCTACATGTCGTTCATCGCCGCATTCGCCCTCGCTCTGCTCTTTCTCTGGCGCGAGCGTCGCGGTGAGTTCAAGGAAGACAGCATGCTCTCGCGGCTCCCGTCCCAGGCAGCGGTGGATGACCTCGCATTCCGGTTCATCGGCGTGGGATTCATCTTCTTGTCGATCATGATCGTCGCAGGTGCGATCTGGGCGAACGAATCGTGGGGACGATACTGGGGCTGGGACCCTATCGAGACGTGGTCGCTTATCTCATGGATCGTGTATGCCGGGTATCTGCACGTTCGGCTTACACTCGGCTGGCAGGGTCGAAAGGCCGCCTGGTATGCCGCGGCTGCGCTTCCTATCGTGCTCTTCACCCTGATCGGCGTGCCCGTGCTCTATCAGTCCATTCACGGTGCCTACCTCAAGGGGTACTAGCGTGCCCGGACACAACGCCAAGAACCGCAGGGCGCAGTCGGTCATCGATATCTTCATCTCGGTGTTCGCGGCGATGATGATATGGCCGTTCCCGGTCGCACGAGCCACGCTAAGCCCATCGATTCACGTGCTCGGTGTGCTGGTGACTTGCGTTGTCGTGCAGCTGCTGTACTTCATCGTGTGCGCAGCGGCGTGGCAACAGACACTGGGCATGCGACTGGCGGGAGTCCAACTCCGGGCTCAGGGCGGCGAGTCTCCCACGCGAGGGCAGGCACTGCTCTGGGGCCTCGTATCGGCACTGATCGCCGTGTGGTTCGTTGTCGCACCGAGGCAGGCTGGTTCGGCCGCTGTGGCGGAGCGTGTTTCGGTCACGGCGGTATACTGACAGTTCATCATTCGCACTCGGGTCCCGCACCACATGCGGCGCATGGGCCGAGCGCACTCCGCCCCATTGAAGGGTGTCAACGCGTGACCCGCGAAGAAGAGAACCTCAACATAGCCGAAACGGACGAGCCCGACTCCACCGTCGACGCGTGGCTCGCCGACGACACCGTCGTCGCCACGCGCGATGATGACGCTCCCGTCTCCGAGGATGCCGCTGCTGACGACGCCGAGGCCGCGCCCGAACCCGCGCCGGAACCCGATCCCGTATCCGCGTGGCTTCTCCGTGTTGCGCTCGCGCTCATCATCGTAGTACTTGCTACCGCAGCCTCTCTGGTCATCTTCTTCGTCACGGTCGAGAAGGCACCGCGCACCGCTGTCGAGCGGGACATCGCCGCTTCCGAGATTGCCGTTCGTGAACGTTCGAGTGACCCGGCTGCCTGGCAGGCGCTCGCGTACGCGTATGTCCGCGGTGAGCGCTTCGACGATGCCGTGGAGGTGTCTCGGCGCGGCCGAGCGGCAACAGGTGCCGAGATTCTGCTGCTCTCCGAGGCGGACGCGCTCAGGTTCTCTGGGCGCCACAAGGACGCCATCGCCGTATATGACGAGGCGGTCACCTCGTTGTCCGAGGAAGAGTCCGCCGCCGTGGCTGCTCGCGAGAAGCAAGGCATCGCGACGCCACCGTCTAACGCTAGCCTCGTCAACGCGTTCTATGGACGCGCGCTGTCTCGCAACGAGACCGGCGACAGTGCTGGGGCGATTGCCGATGTGATCAAGGCGCTCGAGTTCAGCCCACAGGACTCGTCGCTTCTTGCAACACTCGGCAAGTTCTACGAGAAGACGGGGGAGACGGCCAAGGCTCAGGCTGCGTATCGTGAGGCACTGCGGTTCATCCCCGATTATCCCCCGGCCCTCCTCGGCCTGAAGCGACTTGAGAAGAGGCCTTAGCGTGGCAGAACTGACGACACCCAACCGCACGCGCTGGGTTCTGACCCTCGTAGTGGTTCTGCTTGTGGCCCTGCTCGCCGTGCTCGTAGCTTTGTTCGTGAGCTTGCTTCGTCCGGTCGGGCTTCCCTCAGGTGCGCCTGCGGCCAAGCCCGATGCGATGGAGTGGGTCAGGTCGATCTACGGCTACGGTCCAAGTACCGCCGAGCAGATGCTATCCCCGTCATCAGTCGCCGTGGGGCCCAATGGTGGCATCTACGTGACCGACCCGACGCGGTCGCGCGTATTGATCTTCTCGGCTGACGGCACGCCAAGGGGCGTGCTCAAGAGCGAGACCCCCAGCATCCACTTGGGTTCTTTCGTGCGACCCGAGGCCCTCGACGTGGCCGAGAACGGCGACATCTTCATCGCGGACTCCCAGGCGAAGAAGGTCGTTGCCTTCAATCGCAACAAGGAGTTCGTGCGAGAGTACCCGGTCGATCAGATGGCGCGGGGCGTCTACGTTGCCGACAACCGAGTTTACGTCCTCGACGTTGGCAAAGTGATCGTGTTCGACATCGAAGGCAAGCGGCTTTCTGAATTTGGAACGCGTGGCAGACTGCCTGGTCAGATCGACGCGTATCAGGGCATCATCGCCAGGAACGGAACCATCTTCATCGCGGACTCCTACAACAAGCGAATCCAGGCATTTGACGAGAGTGGAACGCTGCTGTGGGCCCGCCCCGATTCCACCATCTCGACGGCGGATGCGGGGAGCGCAGGCTGGGATCTTCCTCAGGATCTTACCTTCAACGGCCGGGGCGAGCTTGTCGTGATCGATGCGTTCGCATTCGAGCTCACGGTCGTTGACCCCAAGACCGGCCAGCGCGGCAAGTCATACGGAGGCTTCGGGCGTACGGACGGTGAGTTCTACTACCCGACATCTGTTGCATATGATGCGCGCCGCGATTGGTTCGTCGTGGCGGACACGCAGAACAACCGTGTCCAGGTGGTTCGCATTCCAGATTCCGCAGCTCAGCCGATCCAGGCATCCGTCTGGAGGATTCTGTCGAGTCCGTATCGCTATCTCGGTCCGCCGGTAGGTGTTCTCTTGTTGGCGCTCATTTTCGCGGCGTGGTCGGCATGGAGTATGCTTAAAGGGCATACGCCGAGCTCGCTAGGCTCAGATGGATTCGAATAAACTCGGTTGCCCGCTCAAACGGATTGTAGTCGGGCGCGTTGCTTGGTAAGGTTGTGCAGAACGTATCCAACGCTGAGGCAACGGGGATCTTGGCGACGCGAGCGCATGATGATGTGCCTGCAGATACTCGGAGGACGCATAGTGAGAACCGTACGCATGACATGGGTGGTAGCCGCTCTCGCGGCATGCCTCGTTGTCGGCATAGCGACACCCGCTTTCGCTCTTGCTCCTCGGGCGCAAGCGTATGTTGCGTGGAGTGACGTTGCCACTCTGCCGGGTCAGGGTTCCTCACCACACGGCGGCTATTCCACCACAACCGTCAAGTGCTCCGTCTGTCATGCGGTCCACAACGCTGCTGCAATGGGAGAGCTTCTGCTTCAGGACACCGCTGCCGGTGCCTGTAACTACTGCCACGTCAACTCCGCGAGTGCTTACACGCAGGTCTACAACAGCGACCCCAACAACTATCTCGGAGCCGACCTCCCCAACGCGCACAACTCCTTCGTGAACGGAAGTGGCGTTGAGCAGGGCGTCACGTGCTCCAACTGCCATCAGGTACACGCGGCGTCGACGCTGATGACCTACAACGCGTACCTCACCCAGAAGATCTTGGCCGTCGGCCTTGGACCGGACTATACGGACTTCCCGTCGCCTAACTGGGATCCGATCGCCAAGAACGCGCTCTCCACAGATGACTCGTCGACCGCATTGACCAAGTGGTGCGCAGAATGCCACTTCACTCGCGGCGGCACCGCGTCTTACTACAACGGCGATCTCACGACCCCGAACCCCCAGTCTCACATCATGACGACCGCCACCGCAAGCCCCGTCGCCTTCAAGAGCTCGACGTACTGCTCCTCATGCCACTCAAGTGGCTTCGGCACCGCAGAGTGGCCGCACTACACCCAGGGCGAGAGCTTCCTGCAGTCTGCAGCGAACTCCACCTCGACGCCGGTCGGCGCTGCCGACAGCCGAGAAGATGGCGTCTGCATCCGCTGCCACCGCACCGGAACAACGGGCGTGGGCGTGACGTTCTAGGAACCGCAGATCGAGACCTCGGAAGGGCGCTGCGCAAACCCGCGGCGCCCTTCTTCTATTTCCTGCCCGCCTCGTGGCCTTGTGAGCGGTGACACGAGCGGCAGCTGGAACCGTCCGCAAGGATCGTCCGGTGGGTGAAGGGGTCGCCGTTGCGAGCGATCAGCGGTGCGTCGAGAAGATCGTTGTGGCAGCTCAGACACCTTGAGGCCGGGACCGCAAGAGGGACCACGGGACCGTTGTTGACAAACTCGCGGTAGACGTAGAAGAGCCGGTACGCGGAGTTCCTCGGTACGTTGGCCAGGCCGGCGTCCTCATGACACCGAATGCAGCTCACGCTCGCATGTGGCGAACGGACCCAACTGAGAGCCGGCTTCTGCATCGAGTGACAGGTCTGTGCACAGAAGGCGTCGGTTGATGTCTGCTGATACCACAGGCCAGCGGCGCCTGAGATGCCAAAGACCACGACCGCGGATATCAGCAGGGTCCCGGCGATCCCAATACGCGCATGGTCAGTGTCGGCTTCGTCGATGCGGACGCGTCTGCGCGTGGGCATCACCACGGCGATGAGGGCGAGTATCACCACGAGAAAGAACGTGACCAGCGCGGCAATCGCGACCGCCACAGCGGTGTAGTTCGCCGACGGGTCTCGAAGAAGTTCCTGCAACGCCGCAAACTTCAGATCCACGCCCAGCACCTCGCGCGACCACGCCGCGGAAGGACGCGTTTACCGTAGTCGGACCGGGGGGGTCTTGGGCGGTCGACACTCGTCATCTGTCGGGCTCCCGAGGAGTGAATGCGCTGCTCGTGACTGGTTCGTCAGGCGGCGCGGAGTTTGCTTGACACATGGTAGCACGCGCTCTGTCGTTCACTTATGGAGTGCCTGTGTGTAATGCCGCTCTCACGTACTCTGTGCACGGCCGCGATGGTAGGATTGCAGAACTGACGTTCAGTCGTACTTCTAGGAGGAGCCCGTGCGCCCGTCTCGCCTCATCGTCGTGTGTCTGGCTGTCGCTGTGTTTGCGCTTGCGGCGACTGGTTGCTCACGTTCAGCCAAGACCTCCACGGGGTCTGGTCTTACGCCTGCGGAGCGCGCAGCTTCCGCCTCTGGTGAGCCTTCTGCGACCACGGACGCAGCCGCCGAGAAAGATTCCGCGTCAGTAGGAGGGTCCTCCGCCGCTGCATCGCCGAGCGGCTCTTCGGGTTCAGGCAGTATCGGCAGCGGTTCCGGCTCTTCGGGTACCTCCACCGGCGTGAAGAAGCCTGCTGAGGCCGGCATGTCGGTACTGATCATCTTTTGGAACGACGCCAACTCCAAGGAGTTGTCTCGGGCCGAGGTCGTCATCGGCGCGAATTCCTTCAAGCCGAGCTCGTCGGCGAAGAACCCGCGCAAGAGCCTTGGCCCCTTCGCGTACGGCAAGAAGATCGACGTCATCGTGTACCCGGATGGTCGCAGCGGCAAGGAGATCATCGTTCCAATGATGCTTAATCGGCAGATGATTTCCGCGTCAGAGCAGGACGCCATCCACGTGGCCATCTCGGACAAGACGGTGCGGGTGCTAGGCAATGCGATTCTCAATGTGGATCAGTCGTATCCGCGCTACTAGCGCACACACAGGAAGTTGTCGCAAGCGCAGCACGCGCGCTCGGACGTGGCTTCCGGCGCTGGTGCTTGTTTCGTTGCTGCTGCTAATCGGCGGGGCGACTCAGGCGCAGGCGCTGACACTCGCACCATTCAAATCCCTGTATGCCTTTCCCGACAGCCCGACGGCGATGTCAGGTCCGGCGGCGGTCGTGGTGGCTCCCGACGGCGACATCATTTACGCGGATGCGGGCACCACGGGTGACAATGCGGGCGGCGGTTTTCACCGGATACGCATCTTAAGCGCCACGGGCCAGCTGAAGGCATCGTGGGGAACCAAAGGCAGTGCGCCGGGCAAATTCCGAGCGCCGCAAGCGCTTGCGCTCGGACCGAATAATCTGGTGTACGTGGCCGATACGTACAACAGCCGCGTGCAGGTCTTTGAGCGCGACGGCACATTCGTGCGCGCGTGGGGAACTGCAGGTGCTGCGAACGGCCAGATGCGAGAGCCTCGCGGCATCGCCGTGGACAAGAACGGGAACGTGTACGTAAGCGACTCCGGCAACTCCCGCGTTGAGGTGTTTTCCTCGACGGGGAGTTTTCTGGAGGCGTGGACGTCGTCGGCAGCGGAGCCGTTCGACACGCCTACCGGCATCGTCGTGGCAGCGGACCTGAGGGTCTACGTCACCGATCTCAACAAGCACAACGTAAAGCAGTTCTCGGCGGGTCCCACCCGCACGCTGCTGAACACGTGGGGGTGGACGACCGGGCAGACCACCAATACGTCTCGGTATAGCTTCCCGCGCACCATCACCTTGAG
>JBBRWO010000063.1:0-11491 GCA_038249135.1 Coriobacteriia bacterium | reverse complement strand
GCTCGTGGAGCACTTCTACGCCGACGCGTACGATGGGCTCTCGGCACGTATGCGACATCTCGCCGGTGTGCTGCACTTCCGCGAACCGCTCCGCTAGGAACCGGAAGAGCGAGCCCACGTCCCGATCTCCGGCCGCCGCTGCGACGGGTGGCGCGTGCACAGGCTTCCCCCTACAATCGGGTAGAAACCTTAACGCGCAGGTTGCGCGGCGCATTTGCGCGGCACACTGCAGACTTCAGCTTGTAGGGGAACTCAGCTATGGCTCTCGTCGTCACCAAGTTCGGCGGAACATCGGTGGGCAGCACCGAGCGCATTCGTGCGGTCGCGCAGAGGCTGGTGGCGCGCAAACGCGCCGGCGACGACGTGGTCGCGGTCGTCTCGTCGATGGGGCATGTGACCGATGAGCTCGTCGAACTCGCTCGCGACATCACGCCGGAGCCGCCGGAACGCGAGATGGACATGCTGCTCTCCACCGGCGAACAGGTTTCGATCGCACTCCTCGCGATGGCGATCATCGCCGAGGGACAGGATGCCGTGTCGTTCACCGGCGCGCAGGTCGGAATCGTTACCGACAGCGTTCACAGCAAAGCCAAGATCACTGAAGTCCGCGCCGATCGCGTCCGCGGCGCCATCGCCGAGGGCAAGATCGTCATCGTCGCCGGCTTCCAGGGCATGACGTCTGACGGCATCATCACCACACTGGGCCGCGGCGGGTCCGACACCACCGCAGTGGCCGTGGCAGCCGGTATCGGTGCCGACGTCTGCGAGATCTACACCGACGTCGACGGCGTCTACACCGCCGACCCGCGCGTCGAGCCCAAGGCCCGCAAGATCGACGTGCTCTCCTACGAGGAGATGCTCGAGATGGCGGCGAGCGGCGCCGGCGTCCTGCAGATGCGCAGCGTCGAATTCGCACGCAACCACGGCGTGATCATTCACTGCCGTTCTTCCTTTCACGACGCACCGGGCACCATCGTCAAGGAGGCCGACGAAACCATGGAACAAGCGATCATCTCGGGTGTCACGCACGACACCTCTGAGGCGAAAGTGACGCTGCGCGACGTCCCCGACCACCCCGGCGTTGCTGCACGCGTATTCACTGAGCTGGCAACGGCCAACGTAAACGTCGACATGATCATCCAAAACGTGTCCGAGGCGGGCATGACCGACATCTCGTTCACAGTGCCCAAGGACGACCTCGTGCGAGCGAAGCGAGCCGTGAGCGATGTTTGCAACGAGCTGGGTGCGCGTGAGTGGTCGGTCGACGAGTCGATCGCCAAGATCTCGCTCGTCGGCGCGGGCATGAAGACGCACCCGGGTATCTCGGCGAAGATGTTCTCGACGCTCGCCGATGCAGGTGTGAACATCTCGCTCATCTCGACCTCGCCGATCCGCATCAGCTGTGTGATCTCGGCATCCCAGGTCGAGGTCGCCGTGCGTTCCCTGCACGACGCGTTCGGGCTCGACACTGATGAGATCGTCGCTGAGGTGTCGCCTGCAGCATGCGAAGGAGGGGCGAACTGATGGCCTGGTCCAAGCCGATGCCCGCCAACCCCGTCGTCGCTGTCGCAGGAGTCACGGGCGCCGTAGGCCGAGAGATGCTGCTCAACCTTGAGCAGCGTGGGTTCCCTGCCTCGCGCGTGATCGCACTCGCGAGCTCCCGCTCCGCCGGCAAGCGCGTCCCGTTCGCGGGCGGCGAACTCGTCGTCGAGGAGATGACCGAGGCGTCGTTTGAGGGCGTCGACATCGCGCTGTTCTCGGCAGGGGCGAGCGTCGGCAAGGCGATGCGCGACGCATGTGTCGCCGCTGGCTGCGTCATGATCGACAACTCCTCGGCGTTTCGCATGGACGAGGATGTCCCGCTGGTCGTACCCGAGGTCAACGCCGAGGATGTCGCGTGGCACTCGGGCGTCATCGCCAACCCCAACTGCTCGACCATCCAGATGGTGGTGGCGTTGGGGCCGCTGGCCGAGTTGGCGCCCATCAAGCGCGTGGTGGTGTCGACCTATCAGGCTGCGAGCGGCGCGGGACAGGCCGCCATGGACGAGCTCTACAACCAAAGCGCCGAGTTCCTGCGCGGCCAAGAACTCAAAGTCGAGCAGTTCGCGCACAGAATCGCGTTCAACTGCATCCCGCAGATCGACGTGTTCCTCGACGACGGCTCGACCAAAGAAGAGTGGAAGATGGTCGTCGAGACCAAGAAGATCATGCATGCGCCCGACATCGAGGTGGCGGCGACCTGCGTGCGCGTGCCGGTGCTGCGTTGCCACTCGGAGTCGATCAACGTCGAGTTCTCGGCGCCGGTGAGCGTTGAGGCCGCGCGTGCAGCACTGACCGCTGCTCCGGGCGTGACGATGCTCGATGATCCCGCCAACAAGTCATACCCGATGCCCGCCCTGCTGGAGGGCACCGACGACACGTACGTCGGCCGACTTCGGATCGACCCCACGGTGGTTCACGGACTGGCGCTGTGGGTGGTAGCGGATCAACTCCGCAAGGGCGCGGCACTGAACGCAGTGCAGATTGCGGAGGCACTTCTCGGCTAGAAGAACACCGGTATTGGCAGTGCAACGTAGGCAACCCGACGGGCAAGGAGTTGGCATGAGCGAGACAAAGGCCAAGGTGCTTATCGTCGAAGATGATGCGACGATTGCGAGGTTCGTCGAGCTTGAACTGACCCATGCGGGCTATGAGGTGTTCAAGTTCGGCGATGGGGAGTCGGCGCTGGCAGAGGTCGCGGAGATCAAGCCTGACCTGATGCTGCTCGATCTCATGCTTCCGGGCGTTGATGGCCTTACGGTCGCTCGCACCGTTCGAGAGCGCGGCCTCGGAATGCCGATCATGATGCTCACGGCCCGGTCCGAGACGCAGGATGTGGTCAAGGGCTTCGAGGCGGGCGCGGACGACTATCTTCGCAAGCCCTTCGAGATTCCCGAGTTGCTGTCCCGCGTACGTGCGCTGCTCAAGCGCACGGAGCACGAGAACCCGGCTTCATCCTATCGAGCCGCGAACGTCGAGATCGATCCGCGTTCGCGCAGCGTGCTTGTGGATGGCGAGGTCGTGACGTTCACCGCCAAGGAATACGACCTGCTCGAGTTCTTCGTGCTCAATGCAGGGAGGGTCATCACACGCGACGAGATTCTTCAGACAGTATGGGGTGGCCAGCACGATACGGACTCCAATGTGATCGAGGTGTTCGTCTGTCACCTGCGCAACAAGATCGGAGACAGGGACAATCAGGTCGTCCGTACGATTCGTGGCGTCGGTTACTTCTTCGCGAGAACCTGATGCACGGGCTGTCCCTGCGGACGCGGACGCTGATTATCTCGGCGGTGCTTGCTGCCCTCATCACCGGGGGGACGTCTTTGGCAAGCTATGCGATCATTCTGGACGCAATGAGCAAGGCAGCGGCACGTGATACCGTACAGGTCGCCGAGACGGCGGCGAAGGTGCTGAGTGTGGCCATTGCCGCGGCGGAGAACGCGGCAGCAACCCGCGGCGAATCGGGCACCTCATACCGAGTTGTTGCTCGCGACAACATGCTGGCCACACTGAGTTCGCGTTATGCCCAGTTGGGATTTGCTAGCACCGAACTGACGTTGTATGACGAAGACCTTCAGCCGATGTGGTTCTCGTCGCCGGCAGCAGTTCTGGATGATGAGCGGGGCGATCGCGCCAAGGCTCTTTCCTCGGGACGTGCCGTGCGGACCTCAGTTGAGGCCCCCACGCTTCTCGGAGGCTTGGTTGGCGCGAGGCGGCTTGACGTCACGGCGGTCCACATCCCGACTGAGCTCGCCGGCGGAGGCACCGGTGTTCTTGACGTCGTGTACAGGCCGCTCGCCGAAGAAGCACTCATCGAAGAGGTTCGCTGGCCGATGCTCTCGCTGATGGCTCTCTCAATGATCCTGATGGTCGCACTCATGCAGTCGTCGATGGCCTGGGTGCTGGGGCTCGTGGACGACCTGCGGCAAGGTGCTGACGCTATCGACGCCGGGCGTTTGCACGAAAGGTTGTCGGTCAAGGGCGACGACGAGATCGCCGCTCTCGCGCAGTCGGTCAACGGGCTTATCGAGCGGCTTGAGCGCCGCGCTGACGCGCAGTCAAGGTTCGTCGCGGATGCGAGTCATGAACTCGCCACGCCGGTTGCGGGCATCCGCGGGTACACGAGCATCCTTCGCGCATGGGGTGCCGATGACCCTCGTATCCGCGACGAAGCGATCGACGCCATCGACCGTGAATCGCGACGGATGGCCCGTCTCACCGGCGATCTGCTGAACTTGCTGCACGCAGACCAGGGGCTTGTGCTCAAGACGGAGCGCTTCGACCTGAATGCGCTGTCGCGTCAGCAACTCGCTCTGAGCGCAAGCCGATGGCTGGAAAAAGACATCGAGTACGTGGGTCCCGACGAGGCGCCGATTGCCATGGTGGGCGATCCTGACCGGGTCGAGGACGTGATGTCTATCCTCCTCGACAACGCGTCGAAGTACACCCCGGTGGGGGGGACGATCTCTGTGACCACCCATCGGCACCGTGAGACAGTGACCTTCGATGTCGAGGACACTGGCCAAGGAATTCCGGAGGCGGATCTGGCTCATGTATTCGACCGCTTCTATCGCAGCGAGGTTTCGCGCGCGGCAGGGGAGGGCGGATTCGGGCTTGGACTGGCGATTGCTAAGAGCATCGTGGCAAGTATGGGTGGTGACATGTCTGTGACGAGCGTCGTCGGGCGGGGCACCACATTCACCGTGGCGCTCCCCAGAGGCCGTGCCTAATTCGGGTTAAGCCAAACGGCTCATACGCCGATACACTCCTCGGACGTGTTTCATCTTCAACGGCGAGGAGTACGAGTGACGGCATCTCTCAGAAGCATCGCGGTTCGGGCGTTTTCTTCGCCCGAGTGGCGCGCTGCATCGGATGCCCTGTTCCAGGCCACAGGTGTGACCGTCAGCGTGATGGATTTCGAGACGTGCGACCTGCTCGCGGGTGATACTCGCTGTGGGTACTGCCATCTGGCCACCGAGATTTCGAATCCAGGTCCGCTCAGTTGCTTCGACGCCTGCCCTGACCCCGAGATCGGCCTTACTCGCATCGTGTGTCGTGCTGGACTCCCCACACTCGTGGCGCCGGTGCAGCAGGAAGATCACACTCTTGCGCACGTCGTGCTCGGTGGCTTCGTTACCTCTACTCGCGAACGCCGGCGTGTCTACGAGCAAATGATCGCCCGCAGCGTCTCCGCGGATTCAGCAAGACTCGCCGTGAAGGCTCTCGTGGTCATCTCTCGCCGACAGGCGGAAGGCTATCTTCAGATGGCACTCGCGACCGCGAGCGCCGTCGTCGCTGCAACGGCTGATCGCATGGCCTCATCTGACCGAGTTGAGGAGCTTAGGCTCTTTGTGAGTGCGGGTCAGCAGGTCGTCACCACGGAGCGACTCGACGCGCCGACACTGGGCGCGTTCACCGAGGAGGCGGTCGCGCTCGTCGGCGGCGAGGCCGGCGCGATACTACGCCCGCACGGCAAGCTGCTCGAGGTCACTGCTCGCACCGAAGGCTGGCGCGGCGCACTTGGAGTCACGGTCGCTCAAGAGGGCACTGCCGCCGGCCGAGCGTGCGAGACCGGCCGGGCCGTCGTTTCGCCCGGGGGTGGATCCGGTACCGCGACACTCGCTCTGCCGCTCGCTCTCAGCGGAACGGTTCTCGGAGTTCTTGAGGTTCGCCTACCTTCGTCGGCCATGCCGCTTCCACAGGACCGCCTCTCGCGTTTGGATCGCTTCGGTCGCTTCATCGCCATCGCGCTCGCGCGTGAGGACGAGCGCACCCAGGTCGACCGTGCGATGGCAGGCTATGCTCAGCTCAATGAGCTCGCGGCGACGCTCGGTGGGCTGACCGACATCGACGGCATCGCCCGCCTGCTCACAAGCGTCGTGGATAAGTCGTTCACGTTCGGCGTCGCCGGACTCGTCATCAGCAGTTGGGGTCGTGACCACGCCGAGATGGTCGTGTGTGACGACGTCGGCCAAGCGGAGCTCGACTGGATCCTCTCGGAGGTTGCTGGCCGCGACCTTCCCGCCGAGCCGTTCGCCACCACGCGCGCGGTCACTCACCGTGGGACGATCACCGAGGACGAGACGGTGCGTCCTGACTGGGCACTGGCCTCGGTGGAGTTGGAGTACGGCGACCTGGAGGTCGGCTACCTGTTTGTGGCGCGCGCCGACGGTGCCCGCTACGGTGCCCAGGACCATGCACTGCTCAACGGAATCGCTGCTCATGCGGGTGCCGCACTTGGCCGCGCGTCACTCTTCGGTCACATCCGCGACGACTACGCCAAGACCATCGCGGCCCTCTCGGCTACGCTGGACGCGGGTGAGCGTATGCCCAGCGGACACGCGACCCGGGTTATGGACTACGCCATGCTCATCGGCGAGGAACTCGGACTGGGGCTTGAGGACATCGAGTCCCTTCGATTCGCGGGGCTGCTCCACGACATCGGCAAGACCGGGGTCCCGGAAGAGATTCTGCTCAAGCCGTCGAAGCTCTCCGCCGAGGAGCGCGTGCGGGTCGAAGCTCACGCCGAGCTAGGGGCGTCGATCGTGGAACAGATCGAGTTCCTGAAGTCCATCACGCCGGTCATCTTGCACCACCATGAGCGTTGGGACGGCAAGGGCTACCCGCATCAGCTTGCGGGCGAAGCGATTCCGTTTCTCGCGCGAATTCTTGCGGTCGCCGACTCCTATGACGCCATGACCACGAATCGGCCCCATCAGCGCAAGCTCACGATTGCCGCGGCGCGAGCCCAGCTCGTACTCGGCACGGGGACGCAGTTCGATCCCCGAGTGGTGGCTGCGTTGTTCGAGGCACTCGACCGGATGTCGGTCATCGGTTCGACCGGGCTGCTGTCGAGCGTCATGTGGGCGGGTCGTCCGGAGCTGCTCGCCTAGTCTTGTGGGCGTGCTAGAATCCCTGCGGTTCGTGCCAAAACCTACAAACGCGCGAACTCCGCGTGCTTCGTAGCCGGCGCTCCGCCCCTGCCCCGAAAGGTCATCGCAGTGAATCGAACTCGCACCATCGCCCAGGCGGGCATGATAGCGGCCGTGTACGGCGCGCTCACTCTCGTAACAGTCCAGTTCCTCGGATTCCTTGCATGGGGACCGATTCAGTTGCGTGTGAGTGAGGCGTTGACCGTCGTCGCGCTGTTCACACCTGCGGCGATTCCCGGGCTGACGATCGGCTCTATCGTGGCCAACCTCTATACCTTCGTCACCACGGGCAATCCGCTCGCGCTGCTCGACGTGGTGTTCGGGTCGCTCGGTACGTTGCTGGGAGCGATATGGATGTGGCGGTTCCGGGGGCGCAAGACGCTGGCGCTGCTGGGCCCCATCATCTTCAATGCGGTGATCGTGCCCGCGTACCTTCCGCTGCTCGTCAAGGGATTCGGGTTGTATCAGATTCCGTTCACCAACATCGATCTTGAGGGTGCGTGGATCCCGATGTACCTGTTTGGCGTCGTGGCGATCGGGGTCGGTGAGGCGATCGTGGTCTACGGGCTCGGACTCCCTCTCTCCGTTGCGCTCGCACGCATGGGGCTCGCGCAGCGGGCGGGTGCGCGCAATGAACCATGACGCACTGCTCGGCACGGCCGAGGGTGACCGGATCCGCTGTGGGCTCTGCCCTCACGCCTGTCTCATCGCCGAGGGAGCGCTTGGATGGTGCGGTGCCCGCGGAGTCGAGGACGGTGCATTGCGAGCGCTGACCTATGGCCTCGTGAGTTCGATCGCGGTCGACCCCATCGAGAAGAAGCCCGTCTTTCACTACTGCCCGGGAGTCGATGTCCTGTCGCTGGGTAGCGTCGGTTGCTCAATGCACTGCGGGCATTGCCAGAACTGGCAGATATCGCGTCCCTCGGTCGAGGACGGTGCTGTGTCGCTGCAGTCCGTATCTCCCGAGCAGGTTGTGGCCGCTGCTATCCGAGAAGGCTGCCCCGGCATCGCCTTCACCTACAACGAGCCGGTCATCTGGCTTGAGTACGTTCTGGACTGCGGTCGCCTCGCGCACGAGCGTGGGCTGTTCGTGGTCATGGTGACCAACGGCTACGTCACGCCCGCCGGCCTCGACGCGTTCGCCGAGGTCGTCGACGTGTGGCGTGTGGACATCAAGGCCTTCTCGGCGGATCCGTTCAGGAGCTTGTGCAAGGTGCCGCATCCTGAGATCGTCCGCGAACAGGCGGTGCGCGCCAAGCACGTGCACGGCATGCACGTCGAGTGTGTCACCAACGTGGTTCCCACCGTCAACGACTCCGCCGAGGAGCTCACGGCCATCGCCCGGTGGATCGCCTCAGACCTCTCGGTCGACACCCCGTGGCACGTGACCGGCTTCACGCCCTACCTCGAGTACGCTGACGAGCCGCCGACCCCACTCGCCACGCTGCTCCGCGCGCAGGAGATCGGCCACGCCGAGGGGCTGCACTTCGTCTACCTGGGCAACGCAAGCACGCCGGGCGGCGAGGACACCATCTGTCCCGTCTGTGGCGACAGGGTCCTCGCACGTCGAGGATTCCGCGTTGTCTCCGACGACCTTGCTCGTGACGGTCGGTGCGGTTCGTGCGGTCGGAACCTCGGCATCACGGTGGAGGCCGGACGCTAGGGCGTACCTCGGGCACGCGCAACCGCGTTTCGTGCGCCGGTCGCGCAAGCGGACCGTGTCCTCGAGCCACCTAAGCGGTATCATGTTCAACGGTCTGCACTCGACTCGCACCTATCCCCGACAAGGGAGCGCTAGCGCCCGTGGAACCTGTTGTCATCATCCCGACCTTCTGGACCCGCGCGAAGTCAAAGCGGGGCCGCACTGCTACCTCTGTCGACGACCTGTCGACCATCTACGATCACCCCACCCCGATCGACTCCGATGGTACGCTGCCCGACTGTCTACGCTCGCTTCAGAACGTGGAGGGGCTCGGCCGCGTGGTCATCGTGGTCGCCGCCACCGACGAGTCCATCGAGCACCGTGCCGAGGACAAGGTCCGCAGCATCGTTGAGGATTTCCCGGATATCGATGCGTTCGTCTTTGGGCCCGCAGAGCTCGGCAGCCTTCATCGCCGTCTCGAACAACTCGAGTTCGCCGACATGATCGAGGGCGTCACCCTCACAGGCTATGGCGCCGTGCGCAACGTCGGTCTGATGGCGGCGGCGGTTCTCGGGTACGATTCCGTCGTGTTCATCGACGACGACGAGGTCGTCACGACCCCCGGCTTCCTGCGTACGGCCATGTACGGTCTCGGCGCCAAGTTCGACGATGGCACCCCGCTGCTCGCCAAGACCGGCTACTACACCGATGTGCAGGGTCGCTGGCAGCGCAACGATCCGCCGCACTGGTCGAACATGTTCTGGCGTCAGCGTGACGCATTTAACGAGGCGCTCGCCGTTGTCAGCCGTCCGCCGCGCGTGCAGCGCTCCAACATCGCGTTTGGCGGGTGTCTCGCCCTGCACCGCGACATGTTCGCCAACGTCTCGTTCGACCCGTGGGTTCTGCGCGGCGAGGACATGGACTACGTGATCAACGCCCGCATGCACGGTGGGGACGTATACCTCGACGATGAGTGGAAGATCGTCCACCAGCCGCCCGAGCAGATCTCACCCGCGCTGCGATTCCGTCAAGACGCGTACCGCTTCGTCTACGAGCACCGCAAGATCGAGTTCGCCAAGTCGCAGGTCGACCTGCGACAGGTCACCCCCAAGTCGATGATGCCGTATCCGGGTCCGTTCATCGATTCGTCGGTGGGCTGGCGCGCGAGCGTGACCGCATTCCTGCGATCGCTCACGCAGCCCGAGAAGGGTCTGTACTTCCAGATCGCTCTGCACGCGATGGGCGAAGCCAGCACCTACGCCCGCGAGCACTGCCAGCACTACTTCGAGTTCCAGCGGCGCTGGCCGATCATGATGGACTCCCTGTGGGACGATGTCGCGCTCAAGTCGCTGTTCTCGGGCGAGCGTCGCATGGATCGCTCGGCGATCACCGGTCGATTCCCGGTAGTGCCCTCAGCCGACCAGCGACCCTAGAGGCCGCAAGGCGATGCGCGACCTCGTTCTCTCAGCCGTGATCGGGTTCTTCTCGGGCGTGCTTTCGGGCTCGTTCGGGATAGGCGGAGGCATCATCACCACACCGGCGATTCGTCTGATCCTGGGCGCGCCTGCGCTGGTGGCTGTGGGAACTCCGTTGCCAATCATTCTGCCGACGGCGCTCACAGGTGCGCTCACGTATGCCAGAAGCGGCGTGGCGGACGTGCGCGCCGGCATCACCTGCGGCATTGCGGGATCGCTCACGGCTGTGCTCGGCGCGTTGGGCACGTCGCTCGTGGGCGGCGATGTCGTGCTGCTCGCGACCGCGGCGCTGATCCTGTACGCCGCAGGCGACGTTGTGGCGCAGGCATACCGTCCGCGACCGATAGCGGAAACGCCCATCGCACCGGAAACCTCCGCGCCACGCGCGCCTCTCATGCCGCTGATCGTGATCGGGGCGGTCACCGGGCTCTACTCGGGGTTCCTCGGCCTAGGCGGCGGGTTCGTGCTCGTGCCACTGCTGACTCGCTGGCTGCACTTCGACATGAAGCGCGCCATCGCGACCTCGCTCGTCGCGGTCGCCATGCTCGCGATTCCCGGCACCGTCACGCACGCCCTGCTGGGTCACATCGACTGGGCGATAGCATTCGCGCTGTCGATCGGAGTCATCCCCGGCGCGCTGCTCGGCGCGCGCATCACACTGGGCTCGAGCGACCGCGCCGTGCGCTTCAGCTTCGCGACGCTGCTGGTGATCGTCGGTTTCTGGCTCGCCGGCAACGAGCTGTGGGGGCTTCTCTCGTGAGCCTGACCCTGCGTACCGCATCCGCCGAGCAGGCTGCTCGGCTCTGGCCCGCCGTCGCAAACGACCGCGTCTTCGAGACCGCCGAGCAGTTCTCGGCGTACCGTGACGCGGCTCCCTGGAAGATCCGCGTGTCCGAGAAGGGCGACGCAGCCGTCTTGGGAGTGTGGCGAGCGCACCTCGACGTGCTTGTGATGCGCGGCGTGTGGTGCGCCGAGCGGCTGGTGCCGACGATGTGCGCCGATGCACGTACGGTGGCGCGGGAGCAGGGGTTCGCTCGGCTGGCGTCACCGCTGCTACCCGCGGTGCTACTCGACGGATACCGCCGGGCAGGGATGCGCGACTCCTACCCGATCGTCGCGATTCAGGGCCTGCCGGCACAGGTCATCCCGTACTCGCTCGCCGGGGAGGTGCTGCTGGCCGCAGCCGCGTCCGACGATATCGCGGAACTCGTGGCGCTCGACGCCCGGTGCTTCGACCCGTTCTGGCGCTACGGGGAGCAGGAACTCGGTGAGCTGCTCGCAGCCGAACGCGCAGTCGTCGCGCGAACCGATTCAGGTGAGCTCATCGGCTATACTCTGGCCACGTTGAGCAGGGGCGCAGCGACGCTCGGTAGACTCGCTGTGAGTCCTGGCGCGCGTCG
>JBBRWO010000062.1:0-11996 GCA_038249135.1 Coriobacteriia bacterium | reverse complement strand
CGAGCATCGAATCGCCGTGAGCGTTTGTCGGCGGGGCAGTCTACTTGGTCGTGGCGCGCCAAAGCAGACACTAATCCCTTTTGTAAGCCTCAAGCAGTATCCGCCGCGACCGGACCTAAGGTCAAGGATACGCAAGGCAGATACATCTACATTCAGACCCATGGTAACGAAGGTCACAGAGATTACCGCGAACGGCTGACGAAATCTGGCAATGCCACGCACTATTTGGGAATGGAGCAGTGGCTAACCGCCATGGCCTCGCTGCGCCATGAAGCCTCTGTACACCTCTAAGTGCCGGGCGACGCTAGCAGCATCGGTGTCGTCGCCTCCCGCGCCGGTAGCGTCCAGAACGATTCTGTCGGGACTGATACCGGCACTGAGCAGCTTGGTCACGTCCTCTTCGGCTGAGACGAAGACCGCGTCTTCTCGGCTGAGACCGGCTTCATCGAAGCGGTGCATGAGCGCGTCGACCGGTCGGCGGCGGCGAGTACGCTGGGGATCGGCAGAGAGGGTCGCGGCGATGCGCACCGACGGGACCTTCCGAGCAGACCAGCGCAGGAGCAGGTCGGCCTCGACTCCGGTGGAGTGGGCGCAGACGGGCTCGTAGCGTCGGAGGTACTTGCGCAGGCGGGAGCGCGACCGGATGACGTTCCACTTGTCGAGGATGTAGGGAGCGACGGTCACGCCCATGCTGCGGGCCGGGTCGGCCAGGGGGCTCTCGGCGAAGCAGATGAAGTGGACGGTCGAGCCGAGCTGGACCAGTTCGCTCATGACGGCAAGCCAGCGCTGCTCGACTCCGTCGGGAGTGTGCTCGGCGTTGGTGGAGATGAAGAGGAACGTGGAGTGGTCGAAGGATCTCATGGGCGGGTGCTCTCAAAGCGGTAGGGAACGAATTTGTGCCACTTCACGGTATACCCGCGCCAGATGCGCTCAGGTGCGATCGCGGCTCATCCGATGATACTCGTCAGCAGGTCGACGTAGGCCGCGCACATCGCATCGACGCTGAAGTGTGCGCGAACTCGCTCTGCCCCGGCGTCCCCGATCTGCTTCGCGAGCGCAGGGTCGTCGACGAGTCGCTGGACAGCTGCGGCGATCGCAGCGGGATCGGCCGGCTCGACCAGGAGTCCGGTCACGCCGTCCTCGACAACCTCGGGCGTCCCGCCGACCCGCGTCGCCACAAGCGGCCTGCCAAGCGCCATCGCCTCGAGGGCAACTGTCGGCATACCCTCCGAGAGCGACGGCAGCACCACCACGTCTGCCGCCGCCAGCAGCGGCTCGACCGACGACACTCTGCCCAGGAGCGTGACGCGATCGGCCACGCCAAGCTCGCGCGCCACGTCGCGCAGGGACTGGCCGAGAGGACCTGCGCCTGCGATCGCGACCGTCACGTCCGGCATGTCGACCGCCGCGCGCACGAGGTACTCGACGCCTTTGACCGGCTCGAGACGCGCGACGCACGCCACGAGCGGGGTCCCGGACGGAATGGAGCTCATGTCCTCGGCGGCAGCGGCGCGCAGCGCGTCGATGTCGACGCCGTTGGGAATCGTGTGGACGCGTGTGGCCTCCGCACCCTGCTCCACCAGTGCCGCAGCGATCGAGTGTGAGACGGCGACGTGCGCATCGACCCGCGAGGCGGTCGCTTTATCCACGAACGCTCGAACCGCGCGTGCCGTCCGCGACCCGCCGTCGTCAATCGAGGCCCCGGGCATGACGCCCACGAAGTTCACGACACGCGCCGCATGCACGTGCGCCGTTCGACGCACCAGCATGTTTGTCCAGTAGCCTGTGCCCATGACAGCGCACGGCTGGCTGGCGGCGCCGTGGCCGTGGCCGTCGTCGTGGCCGTGGTCGTCGTGGCCGTGGTCGTCGTGGCCGTGGTCGTGGCGGGCGTCGACCTGTCCGGCGATGGCCTTGAGGGTGCGCCACATGCTCGACGGCGCCATCGCGACCTCGACGACCGTGTTGCCGGCTGACCGCAGCTCGGCGCCGAACGCGCTGCCAGGAACCACAACGGCGGAAACGTCAGCGCCCGCAGCGGCCAAACCCCGCGCGAGCTTGAGGATCAGCACCTCCCCGCCGCCGAGTCCCGGCCCGGGGAAGTTGTTGACCAGCACGACCCGCACGCCGGAAAGCTTCCCCACACTCATGAGCCGGTCTTCTCGGCAGGTGGAGGGAAGGAAGCGGCCGCCTCGCGATACGACCGGCGCGCGCGCGATGTCTCAGCCGGGAGCCGAAGGAGCACGGCGGCTGCGTCGGCGAAGGCGCCGCCTCGGGCGAGATCACGGAACTCGGCCAGCCGGGAACGGCGGCGGCGGGTGATCGCCGCTCGCAGATCGAGGCTTCCTGCGCGTGCCGCCGACAGCGCGTGGTGGTCGAAGACGCGAGCAAGCGCGTCGTAGTGGCGTGTGAGCCGGCTGCTCGCTCCGCCGGGATGCACCAGGTACGTGCCGAGAACCTCCGGGACCACCCCGAATCGGGACCCCGACGCCGCCAGCCTGAGCCACAGGTCATAATCCTCGACCGTGAAGTAGTCGGCGCGCGTGTCGAACCCGCCGACTGCCCGGATCGCGCTGGTGCGAACGGTCATGGCGGATGTGGTGAAGAAGTTGCCCCGATACAGCAACTGATCCCAGATGGGACGATCATCCAACCGGTACGCGCGCTCACCCAGATGCTCAGCCAAAGGCCCGGTGATCCGCACGTCATGGCAGAGCGCGTCGAGTCCGCTATCCGCCTGGAGCGCGGCCCGTACGCGAGTCAACTTCTGGGGCAGCCATGCGTCGTCGGCATCC
Source organism: Coriobacteriia bacterium (assembly GCA_038249135.1). Lineage (GTDB taxonomy): Bacteria > Actinomycetota > Coriobacteriia > Anaerosomatales > JAAXUF01 > JBBRWO01. Next base: position 9,204 of record JBBRWO010000062.1, on the reverse strand, counting down.
AGGAATGCGATCCACTCGCCTCTGGCAAGCGCGATGCCTTGGTTGCGCGAGTCCGCCGGCAACCCCGAGTCCTCCTGCCAGCGGTACGTGATGCGGGAATCGCCGAGTTCGCCCACGGCGTCGCGGGTCCCGTCCGTCGAGCCGTTGTCGATGACCACGACCTCGAAGTCCTGATCGCTCTGTGCGAGCACGCTACGAATCGCTGCCACCACGAGGTCACGCGACTCGTGAGTGGGGATCACGACTGAGAACATCGGTACGCCCTCGGCTCCGGTCACCGGCCTACCCCGAGAAGCCTGAGCGTGGCATTCGCCTCGGCTGCGAGATCGCCGGTCGGCACATAGCCCAGCGCGGAGGCGCGATCGAAGCGATAGTCCACGGGCGGCTCGGCGGGTGCGCCCTGGGTCCCGGGCGGCAGGTCGATCTTGGCCGAGACACCGGTGAGCGCCTCGTACTCCCCCGCCACGATCTGCGCGGCATCGCGCATGGACAGCGAGCGTCCGCCGCCCACGTTGAACGCGATATCGGTGTCGCCCGTGGCCGGTGCCGGTGCCGGCGAGCCCAGCAGGATCTCGATGGCTCGGCACATGTCCGGGATCGCGAGGAAGTCGCGCTGCTGCATCCCGGCGCTCTGCAGCACGATCGCGCCAGTCTGCGCGACGGACTTGCAGAAGCTGGGGAACGCGAGCGACCAGCACTCCGCCGACGGCGCGAGTGGCACCCCGAACCCGTTGCTGAACCTGGCCACGAGCACCTCGAGTTCGCCGAGCCGAGCGGCGCGGAAACACTCGCCTTCGCCGGCCGCCTTCGAGATGCCGTAGTCGTGTGTGGGCCGGGCGGGTAGCGACTCGTCGATGCGACCGGTTTCTCGGCCATACACGTGATAGGTCGACAGGTAGACCACGCGGCGCACCCCGGCCCGGGCCGCCTCATCGAGCACCACGCGCGTGCCGTAGCCGTTAACGCGCAGGGCGAGCGCGGGGTCGGCGGCGCACGCTGCGGCGGGTAACGCTGCTGCGTGCACGACGGCGTCGCAGCCAGCGAACGCTCCCGCGAGCGCGGCCGGGTCCGTGATGTCGGCGAGATGCGTGGGAACGCCGGTGACACGCGACGGCAGGTCCTCGGGCGCGGCGCAGAGCGCGACCGCTACCACGTCGTGGCCAGCCGAGAGCAGGTTGTCGGTCACGTGGGCGCCAACGTACCCGAAGGCGCCAGTCACACCGATACGCACGCTAGCGATCCTTCCGGGACCAGTCGTAGGCGATCACGTCGTTGTCGTGCGGGTCGAGGCGATCGATGACATCCTCGGCGTGTGTGCGATCAGTGAGATCGCAGAGGATCGCCTCGGACTCGCCGATGTTCTTGAAGCCGTTCCACACGCGCGGCGGAATCTGGACGAGGCTGTAGTTGTCGTCGCCCATGAAGATCTCCTGGACTTCGCCGCGTGTCGCCGAACCTTCGCGATCGTCGAACAACACCAGCTTGATCATGCCGTGGACCACGCAGTAGTTCAGCCACGTGTCCTCGTGGATATGCCAGCCCTTCACCACCCCGGGATACACGGTCGAGAAGTACACCTCGCCAAATCCCTTGAACTCCGGGTCGCACGACTCCTGCATCTTCATGATCGTTCCGCGCTCGTCGGGGATGCGACGCAGCGGCTTGATGACAACGCCATCGATCATCGTTGGCTCCTCCCTAGAGCGCTCGCCACTGGGCGACCGCGCGATTCTCATAGTCGGCGATCTGCTTCGCCGAGAAGGCCGCCATGTCCCCACCGTCGAAACGGGCTCGGTACCAACCGACCGTCCACTCGACGGCCTCGTCCACGGAGAGCAGGGGCGACCATCCCAAGTCACGTCGGGCGCGCGTACTGTCGAGCGCAAGCAGTCCGGCCTCATGCCCCCCGACGTGCCCGACCTGCTCCCAGCCAGCACCCTCGCCCCACGCCGAGACGGCCAGGTCGCACAGCCGGCCGACGTCCGTGACTGCGCTGGGGTCGGGCCCGAAGTTGAACGGCTCGGCGTGAGCGCCTTGCTCGGCCAGCATGCGCGCGGCGAGCAGCAGGTAGCCCCCAACGGGCTCGAGCACATGCTGCCACGGCCGGGTCGACGCGGGGTTGCGTACGCCCAGCGGCGTGCCTGACTCGAAGGCGCGGATCGCGTCACAGATGATGCGGTCCTCGCTCCAGTCGCCGCCACCGATGACGTTGCCTGCACGCGTGGATGCGAGCGGCATGTTGGCGGGACCGAAGTAGCTGTCGCGATAACAGGCGACGACGATCTCCTCGGCGGCCTTGCTTGCCGAGTAGGGATCGTGCCCGCCCAGTGCATCGGTCTCGCGGTAGCCCCACTCCCACTCGTTGTTGCGGTAGCACTTGTCGCTGGTGATGACGACAGTCGCCTTCGCGCTGCCTGCGCCGCGGACGGCGTCGAGCACGTTGGCGGCGCCGACCACGTTGGTGTGCAGCGTCTCGGCGGGGTGGTCGTAGGAGTAGCGCACCAGTGGCTGAGCCGCGAGGTGGAAGACGACCTCGGGGCGGTGGCGCGCGACTACGTCACGGATGTGGTCGGCGTCGCGGATGTCGCCGATGACCGACTCCGCCAGGAGCGGCTCGACGCCGGAGACCACGAAGTTGTCGCGATCGGTCTTGGGCTCGAGCGCGTAGCCGACGACCTCGGCCCCGGCCTTCGCGAGCCACAGACTCATCCACGAGCCTTTGAAGCCGGTGTGGCCCGTGACGAGCACGCGCTTACCAGCAAACGCCGAGCGGATCATCGCCAGACCTTCCAGGGAGCGTTGCCGGTGTGCCAGAGTCTCTCGAGGTTGTCGCGCTCGCGGACGTTGTCCATTGGCTGCCAGAAGCCATCATGGCGGAAGACCTCGAGCTGGCCGTCTGCGGCGAGCTTCTGCAGGGCGCCAAACTCGAGGTCGCAGTCTTCATCGGCGGAGAGGTAGTCGAGGAGGCCGGGCTCGAATATGAAGAAGCCTCCGTTGATGACGCCGCTGCCTAGTTGGGGCTTCTCCTCGAAGCTCCGCACGGTGGTGCCGTCGAGGAGCATCTCGCCGAAGCGACTGGGTGGTCGCACGCCGGTCACGGTGCCGATCTTGCCGTGGCTCTCATGAAACGCCAGCGCCGCCTTCAGGTCGACGTCGGCAAGGCCGTCGCCGTAGGTGAGCATGAACCGCTCGCCATCGAGGTGGTCTGCCAGCCGAGCGATGCGACCGCCCTTGAGCGTGTCCTCACCGGTATCGACGCAGGTCACCTTCCACGGGTCGACGCCCGCGCTGCCGTGGATGACCGGATCGACGTTGGGATCCAGCGTGATGGTGAAGTCGCTGGCCGTGAGGCGATAGTGGATGAACCAGCTCTTGATGTAGTCGGCCTTGTAGCCCAGGGCGAGCACGAACTCGTCGAAACCCTGCGCGGCGTAGTTCTTCATGATGTGCCACAGGATCGGCTTGCCACCGATTTCGACCATCGGCTTGGGGCGGACCGAGGTCTCCTCGGCCAGACGCGTGCCCTTGCCTCCGCACAGAATGACGACTTTCATGTGGATCCTTCCGCAGAACACGGTGAGTTCGTGCCTCTAGGTATTCTAGCGGCATGTCGCGCGTGCGCTACCCGTCAGATGACGCGGCTGTCGACTGATGTGTCGTCAGATGCCGAGCGAGTCAAGCATCTCGAGTGTGCTGCGCCGCATCGCATCGAGCGAGAATTCGCGCAAGAAGCGGTCGCCGGCGGCAGCCGAGCAGGACGCGCGCAGCTCAGCGTCGCCGAGCATGCGACGCAGCGCGTCCGCGAGTGCATCGGGGTCATGCGGCGCCACGACGAGGCCCTCGACACCATCGGTCACGGCCTCAGGAATCCCGCCGACACCCGTCGTTATCAGCGGGCAACCCGCTCGCATCGCTTCGAGCACCGCGTAAGGAAATCCCTCGTGATGTGAGGCGAAAGCATAGATGTCGAATCCGGCGATGAGCGCGGCTGCGTCGCCCTCAACGCGACCTGGCGCATCGACGCGCTCGCCAAGGCCGGCAGATGCTGCGCGCGCGAGCACCTCGTCGCGAGCGTCTCCTTCGCCGATGAACCGAAGCCGCGCCGTCGGGAACTCCTCGGCGATTCGAGTGAACGCCTCGAAAAGATCGAGCGCGCCCTTCTGGGCATCGACGCGCGAGAGGCAGCCGATGACGGGTGACGCTGAGAACGCCTCCGGGTCGCGCACGAACGAGGTGTCGGGCAGTCCGTTGCGAACCACGCGGATCTTGGCTTGCGGGACCCCTCGCAGCGTCGCGAGCTGCTGCTCGATCGAGTGCGCGTTGACGACGACCGCTGCGCACGCGTCCCACACGCGCGCGTCCAATCCCGCCTCGTAGCGGGCCAGCCGCTGGCGACGCGGAACCGGCGTGCCGACGATCGATAGGACCGGGACCGCACCCGCCTTTCGCGCTGCCACGACTGCGGCGAGATTGGCACGCGCTGCAGGATAACCGCCGTTGAACGCCACGACGACGTCAGCGTCGACGTCGCGGAACACCCGCGTGAGCGAGCGCACGTTGAATGCGAAAGTGAGCGGATCGGCCACGCGCACCGCACGCGCTCGTGAAGCTGCAAGGGCACCGCCTGCGTGCGTGATACTCGCCGCGGTCGAGAAGTGGGCGTCAATCAACTCGGTTCCCCTGGGCATCGCGGCAAGGTCTTCAGGGAACACACCACCCGGATTGGACACGACAACCACACGGTCGAAGCTCGCCGCAACCGAGTTCACGAAGTCGACGAGGTATCGATTGCCGCCACCCATCCGGTAATTCTCGGTAAACGCGACGAACGTACGCGGCATGGCTGCTAGCCTCTCGGCTTACGCGCTGCGAACAACAGGTACGACGAGATGCGAGGGCCGTTGAGGTTGTCGAGTGCCGGCGACCGCCGAGCGCGGAAGCCCGCCCACATGAACGCCCGGGCGAAGAAGATCGCAGGATTCATGCGCGTCGTGTCCACGATGGGAAGTCCGGGCTCGAAGCCGCCCAGATAGCCGAGCCGCTCAACCCCCAGGCCTCTGTGCCCAGCCCACGCCGAGAAGTACGCCGGGTCCATCACGCTGAGATTGTGCTTGTCGAGCACCGACCGGTCCAGCATCCTCTGGAGCACACCGTGAATCCCTCGGAAGTTGGGAACGCCGATGATCAGCAGGCCCCCCGGCTTGAGCCATCCGAGATGACGATCCAGAACCGAGCCAGGGTCGTCGAAATGCTCGATGAAGCCGAAACTGGCGACCGCATCAAAGCGCGGCTCTGGCTCGCGAGCGAAGAAGTCGCCGTCGATGATCTCGGCGTGCTCGATGCCGTGGAGCTCGAGGTTCTTGTACGTGGCAGCCATGCCCTCGGGCGAGTACTCGATGCCAGCCGGGGTCAGCCCGTGCGTCTCGGCAAGGAACGCAAGCCACTTGCCCGGCGCGCAGCCGACCTCGAACACGACGCCGGTCTCGGCCGAGAACACCTCGGCGATCGCCGCCGAGAAGGTGCGGTCGAAGGCGAATGCGGGGTCGACGGCGGTGGGCAGCTTCACGCCCTCCCAATAGTCGTCCCAGAACTCCGTGGTCGTCAGCTCACCAGGCACCTCTAGCGCTCCCCTCGCACAGATGCGACGGCCGCGCAGGCGCTGTCGTCGAAGGTGATGGCCGGCTGCCAGCCGAGCTCACTCGCTGCGCGCGAAGGGTCGCCCACACTCGCGTCGAGGCCGGTGCGCGGAGAGCCGGAGGTCTCCTCGGCAGCCTCGATGATCTCGACTTCGATGCCAGAGCAGCGCACGAGAGCCTCGACGGCCTCGCGCGAGGTGCGACCGATGCCGGAGCAGATGTTGTAGATGCGGCCCGACACGCCGCGCTCCGCGATAGCGATGAGGCCGTCACACGCGTCGCGGATGTCGATGAAGTCGCGCACGCTGGAAAGCGATCCCAGCTTGAGGCGTGGCTGCGCCTCGCCCGCCGCGACAGCCGCAAGCTGCATCGCGACACTGCCGGTGAGGAACGCGGGGGGAATCCCCGGACCGACGATGTTGAACACGCGTCCGACGCGAACGTCCTGTCCCGTCGCAGCGGCATCCACCGCGACCGCGGTCTGCGCCGCCTTTGCGATTCCGTATGGCGAGACAGGCGCCGACACATCCGTCTCTGCGAAAGCCGTGTGACCGTGCGCGAGCGTGCCGTATTCCGCAGCAGAACCGGGGACCACGAAGATGGCCACGGGTGCCTCGAGCGCAATTGCCTCGAGCAGAACACGTGTCGGTGTGACCAGCCGAGCCGTGAGCTCAGCGGCGTCTCGACCCGCAACGGCGCCGGCACAGTGGAAGACGAGGTCCGGCGAAAGACGCACGATCGCGGCCCGCGTGGCCGCAGGGTCCGCAAGGTCACAAGCTTCACCGGGCACGTTGCTCGGCTGCGTCAGGTCGATGCCGAGGATCACCGCTTCCGGGGCAAGGACGGCAATCCGTGAAACCAGAGTCCGGCCGAGAAGCCCGTTGACGCCAGTGATGAGGATGCGTCGGTCAGACATCGTGGGGCACGAGGCGATCGCGGTTGGCAGCGAAGTCAGCCTGCGCGGTCTCGTAGTCGTCGACTCGGCCGATATCGAGCCAGTAGCAGTCGCAACGACGGCACAAGACACGTCCGCCGCCATCCACGATGCGCACGAGGAGGTCGGGCATACCCAGTGCCTCGTTGTCGTCGATGAGCGCCACGGCCTCACGCGAGACGACGTAGACGCCCATCGACACCTCGAACGAATACGTGGGCTTCTCCACCCAACGCTCCAACCAGCCGTCGTCGTTCGCCTCGACAACCCCGAAATCGATCTTGGCGTCACGCGTCTTGGTCGCGACCGTCGCGGATGCGCCTGATTCGATGTGCTCGTGAACGAGCGCCGCATAGTCCACGTCTGTCAGCACATCGCCGTTCATCACGAGCATGTGCTGGGGCAGGTCATCCACAAGCCTGAGCGGGCCGGCGGTCGAAAGCGGAGTGACTTCACGAACGTAATCGATCGACACTCCCCATTTCGCACCGTCTGAGAAATACGCCTCGATGAGCTCGGCGAGATAGCCGGTTGAGATCGTGATCCGTGTGAAGCCGGCTGCGGCGAGCTGTCGTACAACTACCTCGAGGATAGGCATGTCACCCACGGGTACGAGCGGTTTTGGGAAGTTGAGCGTCAGTGGGCGAAGCCGTGTGCCCTTGCCGCCAGCCAGAATGAATGCGCGCATTGTCTCCTCATTGCCCTCGGCGTCGTGTCTTCAGTGTAGCGCGAGCCGATGCATGAACGGTCACGATCCGTGGAGCACGCTCTTGAGCTCCGTGACCCACAGACCGAGCGCATTCACATCGGTGCACGTGAACCGCTCGCGGAACCGTGCGACGGCGTTCACCCGGCCAGACTCGCTCCACCAGGTCTCGGCGTCTGCATATGCCTCCGCCGTGGCGCGTGCAGCAGCGATCGGATCGCCGAACAGGATTCCTGCGTCGGCCAGCTGCCGGAACACCTCAGTGGCTTCAGGACGAACGCGGGTCTCGGTGAGGTCCCAGAACAGGATGGTGGGCTTGTTGGCCGCCAAAGCCTCCGCGAACGTTGTCGACAGGTGGTCGCAGACGAACACGCGACACCGCGCGAGGCTTTCAGCGAAGGGCACGTCCCACGACTCGATCGCTATATCCGGATGCGCCTCGGCGATGCGCTCCGAGACGTCCCACCCAAGCGACTCGCGATGCGGTCGCACCCGCAGATCACGGCGCGCGACGCCTGATGTTGCGCGCAGATACTCGTCCTGCCGCGCAAGATAGCGTTCAAACCGCTCGGAGTCGTGGTCGACCTGCAGTGGGTAGCGCGGCAGTGACGTGGTGACCAGCAGGATGCCGGTCGCATCGGCACGCGGGATCGGGTCGATGTGTCGCATCAGTTTGGGAGCCGGCATCGGCATCGTCTTCGCGAACACCCCGTCGCGCGTCCACCCCCACGTGTAGTAACGATCGGTGATCGCGGTCTCGTGGTCCTCGCTTGGCGAGTAGGCGTCGATTCCGTAGTTGCCGCCGTGCTGCACGCCCAGCAGTTGCGAACCGGCCGCCGCGCCATCGGCGGCCCAGCGCTTGAACGCCTCCTCGTAGTACCACGCGTTGGCGGAGAGAACCGCCGCGGGGTAACGTCCCATGGAACGCGCACCGAAGCGTAAGTCGGCGTAACCCTCGAGGAAGCAGGTAGGCAGGTCGGCGATAAGTGCCGACACGAGATGCCGTTCGAAAGCACCGGCACCCATGTTGAGCACAGGAAGCGCTGCACGGACGGAGGTGTCAGCCGCCGCTTGCGGAATCGTGGGGCCGGCCGGCGATGGCAGCGCGCCCAGCCTTAGCGCGCGAACGAGTTCGAGTTGCACCTGTCGCGGGAAATGCGGCGAGCGCATCGCGATGGTTCGCTCGGCTCGCATCGCAATGGCCGCCCCTGCGAACTTCTCGGCGACGCGACGCTTGAAGGAGAGTCGGCCGCTGACCCCGACAAAGGGCGGCTGCGGCTCGGTGACGATGTCCGTGGCCACGATGAGGTCCACGCCGAGCGCGCGCATCATCGGCGTCATGAGCTGCAGGTTGTAGCTGTCGCTCTTGAGTAGCTGAACAGCGTCGAGTGTGTCTGCGGGCACTATGACCTTGTCGTCAGGCCAGCCCCAAGCAACGAGTCCGGTGTTCTCGGACGCGGCAAGTGCGAGCCGTTCCCACCTGTCGAGTTGAGCCGGTACGTATGACAGAAGCCACGGCCCGAGCAGGATACGAGTCTCCCGAATCGACCAGGTCTCACCATGGTAAGCGCCGAGGACCCCTTGAAGTTGCTCGAGCGCACTCTCAGTCAGTTCACGGACTCGGCCGATGCCGCTCGCAATCCGCTCCGGCGTGGCCCAGGGGTCGTCGACGGTTGCGCCCACAAGCGGTTCCCACACGGCGCGTCGCGTGAAGCGTCGGCACCATGGAGCCAGGAAGGTCGTATCAGCGGCACCCTCGGGAAGCGTCCACGTCTCTTCGAGCGCGGTCGTGATCAGCAGCATGCGCGAATCGAGATCCTCACTCACCCGAGAAGATCCCAGCTCGCTGGCGTCCCTTTGGGCGCATCGCTCGCAATCCGCTTGCCGAGGAGCACTTCGTAATATTTCGGCGCCAGCCCCAGCCCCGG
>JBBRWO010000061.1:0-12267 GCA_038249135.1 Coriobacteriia bacterium | reverse complement strand
GATCAACTTGCGGTGGGTGAGGTCGGGACCATGCAGGACTCCGTGGCGGCGCTCCTCGCCGATGACGTGCTGACAATCGGCTGACGAGGCGACTGGCACCGCTTGGCTCTGGCGCGTGTCAGAGCTGCACGGTATTGTGCTCCTGAGAGGTACCCGGCCTTGGGGGAGGCACAATGATTCGCGAAAACGTTGTCGCTGCGCTTGAACCCTGGATCGGGAGCGTTGCCGCAGATACCTGTGTCAGGGCCACTGCTCTGGCGGTTGGCAAAGATCTTTCGGAGTTCGGTCAGGCGGATATCGCCTCACTCTGCTCAAACGTCCGGCGACTACTTGCGCCCATCGCTCCGTCTACCGCCGTAGACGGCGTCATCGCCCAGATTCAGACGGGCGCCGCATGAAGCGAACAGTGAGCCCACTTGTTGTCTTCGTTCTCGGCGGGGCGGCGACCCTGTTGCTCGCCATGTACTCGACCTTCGCAATCATTAGTGACGAGGCGCGTGAGTACACCTCTGCGCTCGGGGTTGCTGCGATCAGCACGATGTGTGCAGTCGTCATCATCAGCGTCGCGCTCAGTTTTGGTCGCCGCGAGCCGTGGCGGCGTCAGTGGCTGTTCGTCGGACTGGGTGTGGCGTCGTATGCGATGGGGCAGGTCGTCAGGGCACTCGAGATCGCGCTCGGTGCGCCCGCCGCGTTCCTTCCGGCGCCGGATGTTTTCGTGATCGCGCAGTACTTCCTGCTGTCTGCGGCCTTCATCGCCGTTGCGCAGTCGTATCGCACTATCACCGATGCTCGCCGCCCCGCCGTCATCGTTTTACTGTTTGGCGCAGCATCACTCGTCGCGCTGTGGTTCGGTCTGGTCGTGCCGTTCGTGATTCCGGAATCAATCGGACCACTGGAGGCTGTTCGCGCAACGCTGTATCCCGCTGCCGACATCCTCTTCCTGCTGGTTCCGGCGGTTTTTGTTGCGCTGACGCTCGCGCAGCTCGGGGGTATGCGGTTCGCTCGCCCGTGGTACCTGGTGGCCGCCGGCAGCGCCGTGCTCGCGCTGAGCGACGCGACACGCATCTGGCTCACTGTCACTGGCAACTATCTGCCGGGAACCCTGATCGATTTCGGCCCTCTGGCGGCGCAGCTCCTGATCGCCGCAGGCTCGCTCGCTGCCGCCCGACTCGCGGAGGAGTTCATGGCGCCCGCCAAGAGTAGCGCCGAAGTGAGCCCTGCGATCTAGGGCTCTGCGGCGTGTCACCGGCCATCACTGCATCACGCAGCGCAGTGGTCGGGTAGAATCCTACCCATGAATACTAATTCGCTCCTTCGAACGCTTCCCAAGACCGATGACGTGCTCGCCTCCTCCGAGCTCGCAGAGACCCTTGCGGCATACCCACGTGCGATCGTGGTCGACGCGGTGCGTGGTGCGATAGAGGATGCGCGAGCACGACTGCTCAGCGGCGAGGTGTTTGAGCCGAGTGCAGCGGAGGTGGCGCTCAATGCGGTGACGCGGGCCGCTCTCGCCGCGCGCCCGTCGCTACGCCGCGTGGTCAACGCGACCGGCATCATCGTGCACACCAATCTCGGCCGCAGCGTGCTCTCAGAGGCAGCCGCCACGGCGGTTCAGGAAGTTGCCGCCAGCTATTCGACGCTCGAGTACGACGTCGACAGCGGGGAGCGCGGCAGCCGCCACACCCACGTTGAGTCGCTGCTGTGTAAACTCACCGGCGCCGAGGCGGCGATGGCCGTCAACAACAACGCCGCGGCGGTGATGCTCGGCATCGCGGCGCTGTCGCGGGGCAAGGAGGCAATCGTCTCGCGCGGGCAGCTGGTCGAGATCGGCGGAAGCTTCCGCATCCCGGACATCATGCGCGAGTCCGGAGCGACCATGGTCGAGATCGGGGCCACCAACAAGACGCATCTCTCGGATTACGAGCAGGCGATGACAGCGAATACCGGGCTGCTGCTCAAGGTGCACTCCAGTAACTACCGGGTGGTCGGATTCACCGAGGAGGTCTCTTCTCGCGACCTCGTGAAGCTGGGTGCGTTGCACGGCGTGCCCGTGTTCGAGGACCAGGGCTCCGGCGTGCTCGTCGATCTCGCGAAGTTTGGTCTGCCCGACGAGCCCACAGTGGGAGCATCGATCGCGGCGGGTGTGGATCTGGTCTCGGCATCGGGTGACAAGTTACTGGGTGGACCGCAGGCAGGCATTCTCGTCGGCCGCTGGGAGATTATCGCTAAGCTCAAGAAGCATCCCATGGCGCGTGCCGTGCGCCTCGACAAGATGACACTCGCCGCGCTTGAGGCTACGCTTCGCGCGTACCTCGATGAGGAGAGCGCCCTCAAGGACATCCCCACGCTGCGCATGCTCACCGAGCCGCAGTCCGAGGTTCGTGTACGTGCGGAAGCACTCGCTGCGCGGATTCGCGCGGTGGTGGGCGAGGCGGCGGCGGTCGAGTGCGCCGACGATGTCGCGCGGGCCGGTGGTGGTTCGCTGCCACTCGCAGAGATTCCGACCGTCGTTGTCGCCGTCGCCCCGAGCACCGTGAGCGTCGGAGAGCTCGAGTCGCGCCTGCGCTTGGGAGCCGAGCCAGCGATCATCGCACGTGTCAAGGATGGCCGCCTTCTCATCGATCCCCGTACGCTCCTGTGCGCCGATGAGACCGACATCGTCGTAACTCGTCTCAGCGACATTCTGGGAGCGTAGCGGCGTCCCGCCCGGCAACGCCCTGAATCACGCGACTTCCAAGGCGGGGTGTTGCGTGTCAGTGCGATGCTGTACCCTATGGAGGTACAGTAGCCGCACCTAAAGAAGGCACGATATGCTCAGCGAACTGCTTGGGTCAACATCGAGGGCGCGCATCCTTGCGATGCTCGTCGTTGCGCCTGAACAGGGAGCCCATCTTCGCGAGTTGGTGCGGGCCGTGGGCGGAAGCTCCTCGAGCGTCCAGCGTGAGTTGGTGCGGCTCGAAGACATGGGGCTCGTGAAGTCGGAGCGAGATGATTCCGGTCGTCGACACGTGACGCTCGTTGCCGGGCATCCATTTGCCGCGGCCGTGTCGGGGCTCGTCGCTGCAGACCCGCGCGCTCAGTACCGCGCTCGGGCGACCCGTCTTCGCCATGTGGATACTGACGTGGCTGAGATGCTTGGTGGGATCGTGGACGCAGTCGTCCTTGGCTTCGATCCGATCGAGATCGTGCTCTTTGGTTCCCACGCTCGTGGGACGGCAGATGCCGACAGTGACATCGATGTGCTCGTGGTGCTCCCGGAAGTCGTCGACGACCACGCGGTCTCCGTGAAGTTGCGCTCGGCGATTGGTGCCCTTGGCGTCGGCGTTGACGTGATTGCGACGGACCCTCGGCGTATCGAGGTGGCACTGACCAGGATGGACTCGGTGGTTCGTGACGCGATTGAGCAGGGGGTGATCCTGTATGAGCGATCGGCATGAGGAAACCGAAGCCCAGGCGTGGCTGAGATTCGCCCTGAGTGACGTTAGAAGTGCTCGAAGCCTACTTACGGTCCTCGATTCCGACCCCAACACCGTGTGCGTTCTGGCGCAGCAAGGAGTTGAGAAGGCGCTCAAGGCCGTCTTGGTCCACGCGGGAGTGCGTGTTGCGCGGACCCATGACCTTCTTGAACTGCGATCCTCGATCGGAACGATGCTTGAGATTCGGCTCACCGACCATGATCTCATCTCACTCACGGACTGGATGATCAAGGGCCGCTATCCGGGTGACTGGACCGAGGCGTCGCGCGACGATGCGATTTGGGCTGTGCGTAGTGCTGAAGTCGCGTATGCAGATGTATGTGACCGTCTCACGACAGAGGAGATACAGGCGTGATGACCTCAAGCCCATCACTCGTTCTCGGCACAGCCGGTCACATCGATCACGGCAAGTCGACGCTGGTCAAGGCGCTCACAGGCACAGACCCCGATCGACTGGCCGAGGAGAAGGAGCGCGGCATCACCATCGAGCTCGGCTTCGCGCACCTCGACCTGCCGAGTGGGCGGGGGATGGGCGTCGTCGACGTGCCTGGTCACGAGAAGTTCGTGCGCCAGATGGTCGCCGGCGCCACAGGAGTCGACGTCGTGTTGCTGGTGATCGCGGCCGACGACGGCGTGATGCCGCAGACGCGCGAACATCTCGCGATCATCGACTTGCTCGGCGTTGATCGCGGTGTGGTCGCGATCACCAAGGCCGACCTTGCGGATCCGGACTGGGTCGAGCTGGTGCGCGCCGATATCGAGACGCTGCTCGCGGGCACATCCCTCGCCGGCGCACCGATCGTGTCGGTCTCGGCCAAGAGTGGTGCCGGGCTGCCGGAGTTGCTCGCGGTCCTCGATGAGCTCGCGGTCGATACCCCCAGCAAGCACGCCAACCTGCCGATGCGTCTGCCGGTGGACCGCGTGTTCACCATCGCAGGGGCCGGCACCGTCGTCACCGGCACCATGTGGTCAGGCAGCGCCAAGCGCGACGATGCGATCGAGATCTATCCAGGCGGCCAGCGCGCTCGCGTTCGTGGAGTCCAGGTCCACAGTGAGCCCGTGGAAGAGGCTCATGCCGGTCAGCGAGTGGCAATCAATGTGGCGGGTGTGGACCGAGATGCGATCAGCCGAGGCGATATCCTCGCCGCTCCCGACACGCTCACCGTCACCGACCGCTTCGACGCCCGTTTCACCTACCTCGGTATTCCCGGCGATGACCGTCCTTTCGAGAGTGGCGCTCGCGTGCACGTGAACCACGGCACCCGAGAGGTACTAGGCCGCGTTCTGCTGATGGACGCCGAGCAGTTCCGTCCCGGCGAGTCCGGGCTGGCACAGGTACGCCTTGAGGAGCCGATAGCCCCGCGATACGACGACAGGTTCATCGTTCGTAGTTACTCGCCGGTGTACACGATCGGTGGCGGTGCCGTGCTCGACGCGCTTCCGCCACGTCGCACCAAGCTGCGCGTTCATGAGCGTGAACTCCTCGAAGCGCTGCAGGCGCACGACCTGTCCTCGGCGAGTGTTGGGCTGCTTGGCGCGCGGGCGATACCGATGACGTCGGCGCAAGTCGCAGCTGCTCTGGGCGTGCCACGCGCGCAGGTCGCCGACGAGCTCAACCGCGCCAAGCTGGAGCGTCTGAAGGTGGCGGGGGAGACCTATTTCGCCACCCCCGAGGCGTTGCAGTCGCTGCTGGCCGCAACGAAGCGCGAACTGACCGCGTTTCACGACGCCAATCCCAAGGCCACCGGCATCGCCACCTCGGCGCTCCGTGACCTGGTCGACCGCAGGCTCGAGCCCAAGGTGTTCGATGCCATCCTCGAGCTCGCTGCCGAGAAGGGCGCGGTCGCTGTAACCGCGGGGCAGGTCCGCGACCCCAAGGCCTCAGTCTCGGCGCTGGCCGCGGAGTCTGAGGCGGAGTCGCGTCTGGTACCGCTGCTGGAGTCGCAGGGACTTGCGCCGGCCACGGTTGCCGAACTCGCGGCGGCAGCTGATGTGGATGCGGGGCTTGCGCGCAAAGTCCTGGGGCGGCTCGCCAACGATGGGGTGATCGTGCGCGTGTCGGCGGAGATGCACTTCTCAGTTGGTGCGATCGTGGGAGCTCGCGAGGTGCTGACGACGTACCTGACGGCTCACGCCGATGGAGCCTCTGCCGCGGACCTGCGCGACAGGTTGGGAATCAGCCGCAAGTACGCGATTCCGCTGCTGGAGTACTTCGACGCGCAAGGGGCCACCAAGCGCGTCGGCGACGTGCGAGTACTCCGGTAAGCGACAGTAGCTGCTGGCTACCGTCTCGGACTGCTCCGGCCGTTATGCGCCGCGGCTGTTACGCGCTTCGTCCGCTACGCGGGCTCGGGGATTCTCGGCAGATCGATGATGAAGTGGGCGCCCGTCGGTTGCGCATTCTCGGCGCTGATGGTTCCGCCGTGGATCTCTACGAGCCGCTTGGCGATCGCGAGACCCAGGCCGGCCCCGCCGCTGCTTGCATGGCGTTTGCCCTGCGCCCGGTAGAAGCGGTCGAAGATGCGTCCCAGGTCCGCGTCGGGGATACCGGGCCCGTCGTCGGTGATCGTGATGCGGATGGTTGAAGTGGCGGCCTCACAGGCGAGTTTGATGACGCCGCCGTCTCGAGTGTGCGCGATGGCGTTGCGCATCAGATTGACCAGCGCTTGGTCCAGCAGGTCGGGGTCACCCTCGATCCACAGGCCGCACGGACCTTCGAGCGTGATGACGCGGTCGCCGAGCGTACGCGCGCGCGCCGCCGCTTCCTCAAGCAGCGTGCGGACTTCGAGTGGCTGGAACGGGCGCGACGCCCCCTCGAGCCGGGCGAGCGAGAGTAGTTCGTCGAGCAGCTTGCTCATGCGTATCGCTTCGGCCTCGATCATCGCAAGGGACTCGTCGGCGTCCCTCTCGGTGCTGTGGCCGCTACGGAGGAGTTCGATGTTGCCTCGGACGATCGCGACCGGTGTGCGCAACTCGTGGCTCGCATCGGCGACGAATCGTCGTTGGTCGTCATATGCGTGCTCGAGTCGGACGAGCATCGCGTTGAGCGCCTCGGCCAGGGTGCCGAGTTCGTCCTTGGGACCGCTGTACGCGATTCGCTTGCCGGGTATAGCGAGTGTGATAGCAGTCGCGTCGCTCGCCATGCGCGTGAGTGGGGCCAGGGCGCCGCGAGCCGCCCATACTGAGACGAGCGCTCCCAGCAGCAGAACGACGAAGCCCGCTGCGCCAAGCGCTGCGGCGACGCCCGTGGCCACGGTCTGCGGTGTCTTGGCGGACAGCGCGACCTGGAAGGTTGCGAGTCGGATACCCGAACTTCCGATGACCGGAACTGAGAGCGTGCGATACGTGGTTCCACCGAGCGTGACGTTGACGTACTCGGGCGAGTTGATCGGACGGGCCAGCGCGCGATTGCCCGAGGCGGTCTCCAGCTTAAGCGCGGAGTTGGAGATCACGCGCCCGCCATCGAATGCCAGCAGAAGTACCGGGCTGACCCCCGAGGTCGCAGTCTCGCGACCCTGCAGATAAGCGCGCGTTGCGGTGACCAAGGCCTCGCTGGCGGGTGCACTGCGCACTGCGGCTGAGTACGCGGATGCCTCCCGCGCAAGTGCTCGGTCCACCTCGGTCGTAAGATTCCTCAGCGTGATGAAGTACGCGAGCACACACAGTGAGACGACGGCCACCGCTAGCAGTGCCGTCATCGCCGCGACCACGCGGCCACTTGCCGAGAGGTACTTCCGCTTAGGTTCTGACACGGTACCCCGCGCCGCGCACGGTCTCGATCATCGAGGCCTCACCTGATCGATCAAGCTTGCGCCGAAGGTAGCTCACGTAGACGTCGACGACGTTACTGCCTGCGTCGAAGCCGATACCCCATACGGCGTCCAGCAACTGCTGACGCGTGAGCACGTGGCCCGCGTGACGCATGAGGTACTCGAGCAGCGCGAACTCTCTGCTAGGAAGGTCCACCGCGATGTCGTCACCGCGCTTGGCGACCCGGGTTCTCGTATCGAGTGTCATGTCGCCGACGCTCAACGCGTGTGATGAGGCTGCGCCTTGGCGGCCGGCCGCGCGAACGCGCGCAGCCAGCTCGGCGAAGGCGAACGGCTTGACCAGATAGTCGTCGGCACCGGCGTCAAGCAAGTTGACCTTGTCGTCAATTTCGCCCAGTGCGCTGACCACGATGACCGGCAGATCGGGCTTCTCGGTGCGGATGCGTTTGAGGACATCCATGCCGCTCCCGTCGGGCAGCATCAGGTCAAGCAGTACCAGGTCGAAGTCGTATGTCATCCCCAGAGCGGAGCCTTCAGCGGCAGTCTCGGCGCGCTCGACGGTATGGCCCTCAGCCGAGAGTCCCTTGACGACGAACGAAGCGATCGCGTCCTCGTCTTCAACGACCAGGATGTGCACGGTCAGTCCCCCTTGAGGTGGGAATCGTGTAAGGAGCCCTGCGATGTGTCGATCTCGATCTTCACGGACGGCGTCGGCGTAGTCACCTTGGTATCGTCAGGGTGATCATCGTCATCGTCGTCGTCTCGCACCGGTGGCGTCACGACTTCGTGATCACCATCGCTGACCTTGGGCGGCGTCGGAGGAATCGCGGGAGCGACGACGACCCGGGGCCGTGAGCCGGAGACCGCGCTCTTGACGATGGTTCTGCTCCTTAATGCGGACGATGAAGTCGCGCCCGGCTTGACCGGACTGACCCTCACGGTCGCATCTGATGTCGCAGCCGCAGCCGCAGGCACTGTGGTTGTCGCCGCCGCAGTCGGTCCCGTTCCGGTTGTCGCAGCCGGCACGGAGATCACAGGTCGATCAGTCATCACTACCTGCACGTGGTCGACGCCCGGGGGGGCGATCGCGGCCGCAACGCCGAATGCGACCGTCCCCGACAGGAGGACGGCCGCGGATACCAGTACTGTCTGAAGCGCTCGATTCACGGTTGCATCGCCTTCGAAGTTTCGAATCAGCTAGTAGGTATTGTGCCCTATTCCTGCGGTGGGCCATCGCCTCGCGGCCAAGAGTGTGCGGGTGCTCCCGGGCTCAAGCCGGGTTCTCGACCGCGAGAGGATGGCCGTGTGAAGCTAGTCGTCCTTGGGACCGGTCGTGTTGCCATGGCAGCTGCAGTAGTGCCCGGGTCCTCGGCCACTGCCGGGATGGCACTTGACGCAGGCAAACGAGGTGGAGCTGTGTTTGCCACCCGAGATGCCGGGGTGGCGGAACGTGGCGCTCCTCCACGTCCTGCTCGGCGAGTGGCAGCTGGAGCACCGGGTGCCGTAGTGGTTGGAGGGTGCCTTGTGACACGAGGAGCACGTGGTCGAGGATCCGTGCCGGAAGACCCAGCGCTTTCCGACGGAGTGACACGAGCTGCACGAGCCGGACTTATGACCGGACGGGCGGTTGTGACACGAGGCGCATGACGTCCCGTTGCCTGGGTGCCTGAAGGTCCAGCGAGAACCGGTCGAGTGACATGAGGTGCATGAACCGGAGCGGTGCCCTGAGGGACGGTTGTGGCATGACGTGCACGACGAGCCATTGCCCGGGTGCCTGAATGTCCAGGATGCGCCAACGGTATGGCACGTCGTACATGAGCCGGAGCGGTGTGCGGACGGCCTGTTGTGGCAGGACTCGCAGTTGGCCTTGGCGGCCGGGTGCTTGAACGTCCAGCTCGCGCCGACCGTGTGGCACTGCGTGCAGGTTCCGGCGCGGTGCTTGGCGGGACGCGCGTGGCAGGACTCGCAGTTCGAGGTCTTGGAGGGGTGCGTGAACGACCATTTGACGCCAGTCTGCTTGTGGCAGGTCGTGCATGCAGTCGTCGCGGGTGCCGTCTTGGTGTGGGTGGGCTTGGGTGTGTGGCAGGTCTCGCAGTCGGTCCGGTTCACGGGATGCGTGAAGACGAACTTGGCGCCGGTCGCGTGGCAGGTGGTGCATTCGCCGCGTGCGGGATGCACGGGCTTGTGACAGCTCGAGCAGGTGTTGGTCGACATGATGTGGCAGCGGGAACAAGAGATGGTCACGTGACCCGGGAGATCGGCCTGACCACCATCGACGACGGCCGTAGTGCTCTCGGCCGAGGCGCCGGTCCCGACGAAGCCGCTGTAGTAGCCGGAGGCCTTCAGCGCCTCGACGGTCACCTTATGACCTGCATTGGCGTGGCACTGCGTACACGGTCCGCGCTTGGCGTGGACGGCGTGATCGAAACCGGTGCTGTCGATGGAAATCTTGGAGTGGCACCGGATGCAGCGCTCGTTGGGAACCACTGCCTGCACCTCACGCGGGAATGACGTGTCGCCCCGGAAGTGTGTTGCGACTTCGCCGAGGGCGACGACCTTGTGCTTGAGCTGTGCGACGTTTCCGGGATCAACGTGACACTCGATGCACGAGATGTCCTTGTGCGGGCCCTCGGCCCACGCGTCGTGGTACGGCTGCATCTCATGGCAGGCTGCGCGACAGAATGAGGGCGAGTTGGTCGCGCCAGCCACGCCGACAAACGCTGCGCCGAGTACCAGTGCGAGCGCTAACCCGCCGAAGACCGCCAAGAATCGATTCCTTGCGACCCACGCCGTTGCTCGAGCCATTGTTCCGCCTGTCTGCCGGGTGCGGTGTGAAGTGCCTGCTCTTAGCATCGACGTGGCTCGTGAGCCGCTGGTGAGAGTGTCATGAGAACATTCTTACGTGGCGATTCGTGATGGCGGCGTTTGACACGACTTACCTGCGTCGGGACAATGCCCCAGATGGAGGCGGATGGTTCCTGGTGGGGCCCCTGGTCTTCAAAACCAGTGTGGGGGGTGAAGAGCCTCCCGGGTGTGTTCGATTCGCACACGCTTCCGCCATCGCGCGGAAACAGCGTCCTGCCGGGTCTCTCGGCAGGGCGCTTGTGTCACCTGAGCCGGCACAATGGGGGCGGCTTCTTGGCGGTAGTGGGACGAAAGGGACTTCTGATGCGCGGTATGAGACTCCTCGGCGTGGCTGCTCTGGTGGCGGTGTGCCTTGCGGCGACGGGATGCACGGGGCTCAAGGAGCGGTTCATGCCTTCGCCCACGGTCGTCACCGTGGCGCCGTCGGTTGCGAGCGTCGAGGCGACGCTTACGGGTGAGCAGCTCGCCGAGGGCCGACCCACGTCGCTTCCGTTGTGGCCGGGCTCGACGGTCACCACATCGAGTACGACGCGCGCCCCTACGGGGATCAGCTGGAACGCTGAGTTCGTGACCGATGATGATTTCGACGCGGTCGTGAAAGGCTTCGCCGTCGGGCTCGATAAGTCCGGCTGGACTTCGGAGGTGACAGACGCGAGCATCGACGCCGAGAGGATCACGTTGCTTGCGGCATCTGCCAAGAACGCCGACGCGGTGTTCACCTTCACCAGGTCGACGGACTCTCCGGAAACCGGCATCAGCGTGGTCGTCACTCCCAGGTAGTGCCGCCTACGCGCATCGCGGCAAGCGCAGCCAGCGCGCGTGTACGCGCCTCTGCGTGGTCGACGATCGGCTCGGGATACTCCGGCGTGCCGAGCTCCGGTACCCATCGGCGCACGTATTCGCCGAGAGGGTCGAAGCGCTTGGCCTGTGTCGCCGGGTTGAAGATGCGAAAGTACGGCGCCGCGTCCGCACCGGAGCCTGCGACCCACTGCCAGTTGAACGCGTTGGCGGCCGGGTCGTAGTCGACCAATCGGTCGCGAAACGCGGCCTCGCCCGTCTGCCACGGCACCAGCAGGTCTTTGACTAGGAACGATGCCGTGACCAGCCGGACGCGGTTGTGCATCCACCCCGTCTCGGCGAGCTGGCGCATGCCGGCATCGACCAGCGGAAACCCCGTGCGCCCCTCGAGCCACGCTCGTGTTCCGGCAGGGTCCTCTCGCCACGGGAATCCGGCGTACTGGGTCCGGAGTGGCTCGCTTTGCGTGCGCGGGTGCGCGTGCAACACGTGGTAGCTGAACTCGCGCCACGCGAGTTGGCGGATGAACGGCCACGCCGCCGACTCCTCTGAGCGCGCAAGCACCGCCGCCACGACCTGCCGAGGAGACAGCTCCCCAAACGCCAGGTGGGCCGACAGCTCGCTGGTGCCGGAGACCGCCGGAAGGTCGCGATCGCGGTCGTAATCTCCCACGCACACCGCCGAGAACCCCGCGAGTCGCTGTTGCGCGCCGAACTCGCCCGGCGTCCACCAACCCTCGAGAGTGTGGGGGAGCGGGGTTGGGCTGCCCGCGGAACCGCCGCCGTCCGGCTTCCTCGCTCCAGGGATCCGCTCCGGTTCCGGCAGCGGGTCGCTCGGCCGCCACGCTGCAGCCCACGCCCGCGAGAACGGCGTGAACACCGCGTACGGCGTGCCGCCACCGGTCCGCAGGCGGCCGGGTTCCACCAACAGCTGGCTCTCGGCGACGAACAGCTCAATCCCGGCTGCGGCGAGCGTTTCGCGGACCGCGGCCTCCTCGGCCAGACCGGCGGGGGACCAATCTCGGGTGCAGGTCACGAGCGTTGCGCCGTGCGCGGCGGCGAAGGCGGGCAGCGCGCCGGCTGCGGGGCCGGCGAGTCGCGAGAGACCGGAACCGTGCGCGGCGAGCGAGGCGCCGAGTGCGAGGAGCGAGCGCCTGAGCCAGGCTCGCGAGGCGGCTCCCGGGGCGAACGGACCCGCCGGGTCGTCGGCCACGTACACGGGCACCACCACGTTGGCGTGCCCGACGGCGTAGGTGAGCGCGGGGTTATCGGCGAGCCTGAGGTCGCGTCGGAACCAGGCGACTGCGGTGCGTGACATGAAGGCGATAGCTCCTGACTCGGGCTCGGGTACATACTCGGTG